>DASVXS010000290.1:0-1513 GCA_036392575.1 Thermoleophilaceae bacterium
CCCGCGGCGGCGTGCTCATCAACCACGCGTACGCCACCGCGGCCGACCTGCACGTTGGGGACACGATCCAGCTGCGTGGCCCAGGCGGCGTCCGCGGCGCCCGCGTCGAGGGACTGCTGCACGGGGTCGCGGGCTTCAACGGCCTGGGCATGCAGATGTCGCTCGCGAGTATGCGCAGCATCTATGGGGCCACGATCGACAACCTCGTGCTCGTCAACGCCAGCTCCGACGCAGCGCGCGACCCGCTTGCGAGGCGCATCGACGCGTACCTGTCGAAGCGCCACCCGAACCTCGAGTCGCTCTCGACGGCCGAGGTGAAGGATCAGATCAAGACGCAGATCAACCAGCAGTTCAACCTGTTCAACGCGATCATCGCGATCGCCGTGATCGTGTCGCTGCTCGGTGTGGTGAACACGCTCGCGATGTCGGTGATGGAGCGCACGCGCGAGATCGGCGTGCTGCGCGCGGTCGGCTCGTCGCGGCTGCTCGTGCGCAGCACGATGCTCGACGAGAGCCTGCTCATCACGCTCGCCGGCGCGATCGCCGGAATCGCCACCGGACTGCTCATCGCGTTCGTGTGGGTCTCCGGTCTCGACTCGGTGCTGCCCGGGATCGGCTTCCGCTTCCCGGTCGCGGCAACCGTCTCGGTGACAGTCGCGGCCATCGTGCTCGGCGTGCTGGCGGCGATCCTCCCCGCACGCAGAGCTGCGCGCCTGAACGTGATCGAGGCGCTCAGCTACGAGTAGTTCGCGTGACCCTAAGATGCCCATGTGGGTCACACCGCGCTGGAGACTCAGCGCCTCGAGCGGCTGCTGGACACGGGGAGGGACCTCGTCTCAGAGCTCGACTTGGAGGCGCTTCTGAACCGCCTGCTCGAGGTTGCACGGGAGCTCACGGGTGCCCGTTACGCGGCGCTCGGCATCCTCGACGAGCGGCGCGAGGAGCTCGAGCGCTTCGTCACCGCCGGGATCGACGCCGAGACCCACGCGGCGATCGGCGACCTGCCGCGCGGGCGCGGCGTCCTTGGCGTGCTCATCAGCGACCCGCGGCCGCTGAGGCTCGCGAGGGTGGGGGACCACCCGCGCTCCTACGGCTTTCCCACCGCCCATCCGCGGATGGACACGTTCCTCGGCGTGCCGATCAAGATTCGCGGCGAGGCCTGGGGCAACCTCTACCTCACCGAGAAAGAGGGCGGCGCCGAATTCACCGAGGAGGACGAGGAGTCCGCGGTCGTGCTCGCCGAGTGGGCCGCGATCGCCATCGAGAACGCGCGGCTGTACGAGCGAGCCGAGGGCCGGCGAGTTGAGCTCGAGAGGGCCGTCGCCGAACTCACGGCCACCAACGAGATAGCGCGCGCGATCGGCGCCGAGACCGACTTGTCGCGAGTGCTCGAGCTGATCGTCAAGCGTGGGCGCGCCCAGGTCGACGCCCGCGCGATGCTGATCTCCCTGCGCGAGGGCAGCGAGCTCGTGGTGCGGGCAAGCGCGGGAGAGGTGCCGCCCGAGCTGATCGG
>DASVXS010000291.1:0-7993 GCA_036392575.1 Thermoleophilaceae bacterium
GCAGATCGCCCCGTGGAACTACCCGCTGATGATGGCCATCTGGAAGATCGGCCCGGCGCTCGCGACCGGCAACACCGTGGTGCTGAAGCCGTCGGAGAACACGCCGCTTTCGACGGCGAGGCTCGCCGAGATCGCCGCCGAGTTCCTGCCTAAGGGCGTCCTGAACGTGGTCCACGGCCACGGCCAGCCAGCGGGCGAGGCGATTGTGAAGCACCCCGACGTCCGGCTCGTGTCGATCACGGGCTCCGTCGAGAGCGGCAAGAAGGTGGCGGCGGCCGCGGCCGAGCAGCTCAAGCGCGTCCACCTCGAGCTCGGCGGCAAGGCGCCGGTGCTGATCTTCGACGACGCCGACATCGAGGCGGCCATCGAGGGCGTGAAGATCGGCGGCTACTTCAACTCCGGCCAGGACTGCACCGCCGCCTCGCGCGTGATCGCGGGCCCGAAGGTGTACGACGACTTCGTGTCGGGGCTCTCCGATGCGGCCAAGTCGCTGAACCTGGACGACCCCATGTCAGCCGACTCAGAGATGGGCCCCGTGATCTCGGATGCCCAGCGCCAGCGGATCCAGGGCTTCCTCGATCGCGCGCCCGAGTACGCCGAGGTGGTCACCGGGGGGCACGCGCCCGACCGGGGCGGTTTCTGGTTCGAGCCGACCGTGGTCGCCGGCCTGCGCCAGGACGACGAGATGGTGCAGCGCGAGGTCTTCGGACCGGTCGTCTCAGTGCAGCGCTTCTCCTCCGACGAGGAGGCGTTCGAGTGGGCGAACGGCGTGGAGTACGGCCTCGCGGCGTCGGTCTGGACGCGCGACGTGGGCCGCGCGATGACCGCCGCCAAGCGCCTGATGTTCGGCACCGTGTGGGTGAACGACCACATCACGATGGCCTCCGAGATGCCGCACGGCGGCTTCAAGATGTCGGGCTACGGCAAAGACATGAGCGCCTATGCGCTCGAGGATTACACGGAGCTAAAGCACGTAATGGTCTCGCTCGACTACTAATCCTCGAGCTACTCAGGCGCGGCGCCTGCAAACCTGCGCAGCTCGGCGTCCTCGGGCGCTCGGCGTGCCCAGCACGCCTTCGGCCCTGCGTCCTTGATCTGCTTGGTTTTCGCCGCCGTTCCAGGGCTCAAGGGGCCGCGCTGCGCGCGGCCCCTTTCTTCTGTCTCAGAAAAGGCTTCCTATGCCCTTCACCGCCGCCCTGCCCAGCACGATCTCCAGGATCACGCCGCCTGCGGCGACCAGGATCCCGGCGGCGACGAACACGATGTCCTCGAGGAGCACGCCGAGCGAGATGATCACCGTGCCGAGTGCGGGCAACGTGTCGAGGCCCGAGAACGGCGGCGCGAGGAAGGCACCGATCGAGCCGGCGAAGACGAGCACGCCGAACACCGAGTTGCTCAGGCGATGGTCGAAGAGAAAGCGGGCGCGCGGCTTCGAGAAGCGCTCGAGCCAGCGAATCGTCTTCATGAGGCCGTTGATGAAACGCTGCTGACCCCGACCGGCCAACTCGACCTTGCGCCACCGCTCCGGGAGCCAGATCATGTCGCGGCCCACGATCAGCTGCAGGGCGAGGAGCATCGCGATGATTTCGAATACGTGAGTTACTCCGCCCGTGGGGAGCGGGAGTGCCGGCACGCCGAGCAGCACCACGAACAGGATCGCGAAGCTCTTCTCCTCGAAGAGCGCGATCAGGCTTCCGACGGTCTTGTCGCCCTCGCTCTGCAGCCAGCGTTCGAGCTGATGGCTGACCTTCTCCGGCTGAGCGGCGCGTTCCACTCCCGCGCAGGCTACGCAGCGGCGGGCGCGCCCTCTCTCATGAACTCCAGGATCAGCTTCGCGAACGCCTCGGGGTTGTCCTCCGGAAGGAACGTGTAGCTGTCCGGTACGAACTCGAGCCGCGAGTTCGGCAGCACCTTCGCCAGCCGCTCGGCGTCGCCGCGCGGGAACACCTTCTCCTCCTCGGCCCAGGCGATCAGCGCGGGCCCGTGGAAGGAGCTCAGGCGCGCCGCCGCGTCGAGCGTGTCACCGGAGTCGATCGCGCGCAGGAAGCGGACCGCGTCGCGGCGCACCGCCTTGTCGCCGAAGAACGCGTTCAGCCACGTGTCGGTCACTTCGGGCGGAAAACCGCGCTTCGTGAGCCAGCCGAAAGCGATCGGCAGGTTGCGCAGCGCCCGGATCCGGAGGGGCTGGACGAACGCGTAGAGCCCGCCGGGCACGCGCGCCACATACTGGAGCGGGCGGAAGAGCGGCGGGAAGAAATTCTCGAACGCGTCCGACGGCCCGAGCACGAGCCGCCCTGCGATCTCGGGCCGCTCGGCGATCAGCAGCTGCGCGAGCGCGCCGCCTGTGTCCACGCCCACGATCGTCGGCCGCTCGAGGCCGAGCTTGTCGATCATCTCGCCCACTAGCCGCGCCACGCCCTTTGGCGACACATCGGCGCCGGGATCCATCGCCTTCTTGTGGACGCCGAGCGGGAGGTCAGGCACGACCACCCGTGCGTGCGGTTCGAGCAGCGGCACCATCTTCCGCCACAGGCGCCCGTCCTGAAGCAACCCGTGGAGCAGGACGATCGGCTCGCCGCTGCCGCTGTCCGTGTAGCTGATCGGACCGGAGCTGAGATGGATCTCTTGCTTGTCGTTCACCATGTCTCCTACGATTCGCATACAGGCTGTACGTATTTATGCATACAGACAGTACGCATGTCAATCGGAAGGCCGCGCAGTCGGCCGCCACCCGCGACCGCCTCGTCGAGGTCGCTCGGCGGCTGTTCGCGGAGCGAGGTTACGCCGCGGTGGGCACCGAAGAGATCGTGCGCGACGCGGGAGTCACGCGCGGCGCGCTCTACCACCAGTTCACCGACAAGCGCGACCTCTTCCGCGCGGTGTTCGAGGCGGTCGAGGCGGAGGTGGCGCAGAGGGTGGCCGAGAGCGCGCTCTCCCGCAACGACCCGATCGACCAGCTGCGTGTCGGCTTCACCTTCTGGCTCGATGCGTGCGCCGAGCCGGAGACGCAACGCATCGTGCTGATCGACGCGCCGGCCGTGCTCGGCTGGGAGGAGTGGCGCGAGATCGGCGAGCGGTACGGCCTGGGCATAGTGGTCGCGGCGCTGCAGGGCGCGATGGACGCAGGGGCCATCGAACGTCAGCCGGTCCACGCGCTGGCACACGTCGTCATGGGAGCGCTTGACGAGGCCGCGCTCTACGTGGCGCGCGCGGACGACGCGCCGGCAGCGCGCGCCGAGATGGAGTCCGTCCTCGGACGCATGGTCGAGACGATGCGCCCTACTTCACGAACGAGTCGGCGTTCGGCACCTGCGAAGGGTCTCGCTTGATCGTCGGCGGCTTGCGGTTGGTGTCGACGAAGTAGCAGAACGCGAGCCGCGAGTTGTCGCGCGGTATGCACGTGCGGAAGTAGCCCTTCGCCAGCCTGATCGAGTCGGCCTTCCCGAGCTGAACGTTGCGCTTCTCCTCGGCGCTGCCGCGGGTGAGCACGTAATCGCGCACCGCCTTGGCGTTCGCCTGCGTGGCGTTCGTCTCCGTGATCACGGCAGGCCGTGAAGCGAGCCCGGCGGCGATCACACCGAGCGTCCCGCACACGAGCAGGATGGTCGCGGTGCGGTCGTGCACCACCTCCGGCGGCACGCGCCGCTCGCGCGGCGAAGCCGTCGGGCGCGCGACCAGGCGGCGCGCTAGCCATGGCGCCACCAGGCCGATCAGGAACAGGTTGCCGAACGAGGCGATGATCAGCCCCGGCACGAGCCCGATACCCGTGCTCTGCGGCGGAAGCTCGTGGAGCAGGACCCCGTCGGCGATCGTGAAGATCGCGAACGCCGGCCACGTCCAGGCGCCGCGAAAGCGCCACAGAAGCCGGCGAGGCCAGAAGCGCTCACTGCCTGCGTGCATCGACTCGCAGGGTACCCGCGGCGCTGCAACCGAACGAACGTCCAGTGATTTGCGCCGTGCGCCAGGGTACGCTTGGGATACATACCCGCGCGCCTTCGCGGAGACCCCGCTTGGTGCGTTCAACACGGCAGTCCGTGGGCGGAGACCCCGGCCCGGGCTTCGGAGGGAGGAATATGGCGACGACGACCGCGAGACCCGCGGCGATCGAGGATGGCGGGGGAGCCAGTGTCGACCTGACCGGCGACGACCGTCGCGCGCTGCTGCGATACATGCTGCTGATGCGCGCGACCGAGGAGCGTGCGCTCACGTTGTACCGGCAGGGCAAGGTGCCAGGGTCGTTCTACGACGGTCGTGGACAGGAGGCTGTATCGGTCGGCGCGGCGTTCACGCTCGGGCCGCGTGACCGCACCTGCATCCTGCACCGCGACCTCGGTGCGCACCTGATCCGGGGCGTAA
The DNA here is from genome assembly GCA_036392575.1 of Thermoleophilaceae bacterium. GTDB lineage: Bacteria > Actinomycetota > Thermoleophilia > Solirubrobacterales > Thermoleophilaceae > JADGHQ01. Next base: position 4,357 of record DASVXS010000291.1, read on the forward strand.
AGCCCGGCCGAGTGCTCGCTCAGATGATGGGCCGTGCCGGCGGCGTGACCGCCGGCAAGGACGGCAACATGCACTTCGCCGACCACCAGCTCGGATGCGTCGGCATGGTCTCGATGCTGCCCGACATGGCGCTCGTGACCTGCGGACTGGCCATCGCGTTCCAGATGAGGCGCGAGCCGCGCGTGGCAATGACGTGGTTCGGCGAGGGCTCCACAGCCAACGGCCAGTGGCACGAGGCGATGAACGTGGCCGGGATCCGCAAGCTGCCGGTGGTGTTCATCCTCGAAAACAACCAGTTCGCGTACTCGACCCCGAACGATCACGAGTTCGCGGTCGATCCCGTGAAGCGCGCAGAGGTGTACGGCTTCCCGGGCGTGAAGGTGGACGGCAACGACGTCGAGGCCGTCTTCTTCGCCGCCGCCCAGGCGGTGGAGCGCGCACGCAGCGGCGGTGGGCCAACACTGATCGAGGCCGAGACCATGCGCATGCATGGTCACGGCGCCCACGACGACATGAGCTACGTGCCGAAGGAAATGGTCGAGCACTGGACCGCGCGCGACCCGATCGATAACTACGAGCGCAAGCTGCGCGAGGAGGGCTTCGACACGGATGAGATCCGTGAGTCGGTGAAGGGCGAGCTCGACGCCGAAACCGAGTGGGCGCTGGCACAGCCGATGCCCGAGCCGCACACCGCTCTCGAGGGCGTATTCGCCACCGAGGACCCGGTACTCGGCGACGGCAACGCGCCCTGGTCGCGCTGGCAGCGGGAGGCGGCGAATGCCTGAGATCACGTATCTCCAGGCCATCTCCGACGGCCTGCGCGAGGAGATGCGCCACGACGAGTCCGTGTTCTGCCTCGGCGAGGACATCGGCGCGTTCGGCGGCGCGTTCAAGGTGACCGATGGGTTCATCGAGGAGTTCGGCGCAGACCGCGTGTGGGACACGCCGCTCGCCGAGAACGCGATCATCGGCACGGCCGTCGGCGCAGCCGCCGAGGGGCTGCGGCCGGTTTGCGAGATGCAGTTCGCCGACTTCATCTCGTGCGGCTTCGACCAGCTCGTGAACGTCGCCGCCAAGATGCACTACCGCCAGGGGCTCGCCGTGCCGATGACGGTGCGGCTTCCCTCGGGCGGAGGCTTCTCCGGCGGCCCGTTCCATTCGCAGAACCCCGAGGCCTGGTTCCTGCAGTCGCCCGGGCTGAAGGTGGTCGCGCCCTCCACGCCGGAGGATGCGAAGGGCCTGCTCTCCGCAGCCATCCGCGATCCGAACCCCGTCGTCTACCTGGAGCACAAGCACCTCTACCGCCGCGCCAAGGGCGAGGTGGCCGAGGGCCGTTTCGAAATCCCGCTCGGCGAGGCGCGCGTCGCACGCGAGGGCACGGACCTCAGCGTGATCACGTACGGCGCGATGGTGCAGCTGGCGCTCGACGCGACCGAGGACCTCGACGGCGCATCGGTCGAGGTGCTCGACCTGCGCTCGCTCGTGCCGCTCGACACCGGCGCGATCCTCGAGTCGGTGCGCAAGACGAGCAAGGTCGTGGTGCTGCACGAGGCCACGCGCTCGTGCGGAGTCGGCGCCGAGGTATCGGCGCTGATCGCACAGGAGGCGTTCGAGGATCTAGACGGCCCGGTGGTCCGGGTCACCGCGCCCGACACGCCGGTGCCGTTCAGCCCTCCGCTCGAGCGGGCGGTGCTGCCGCAGCCGGACGACGTGAGGAGGGCGTGCCTTGAGCTCCTCGCCTACTAGCGCACAGACGACCGTCGACGTGGTCATGCCCCAGATGGGCGTGTCCGTCGCGGAGGGAACGGTTGCCGAATGGCGCAAGCGCGTCGGCGACTGGGTAGAGGCAGACGAGACGATTCTCGAGATCTCCACCGACAAGATCGAGACCGAGGTGCCGTCGCCGGCATCCGGCCGCGTAACGGAGGTACTCGTCGACGTCGGCTCCACGGTTGACGTGGGGACCGTGCTCGCGCGCATCGACACCGGCGCGAAGCCGGGCGAGCCGCATGCGGACGAACACGCGCCGCAGGCTGGGCCCGCGGTGGCCGAGCCCGCCGCCGCGGAAGCGGGGCCGCTGCCGGAGAAGGCCCACCCGCCCGAGCCGGCTGAGCACGGCGGCAACGGTCACGGACCGCCAATCTCGCCCGTGGTCCGGCGCATCGCCGAGGAGCACCAGATCGACCTCTCGCAGATCGAGGGCTCTGGGCGCCGCGGCCGCGTGACCAAGCGCGACGTGCTGGCTTTCCTCGAGCGCCGCGATGATGCGGCGGCGGAGAGGCCGCTTCACATCGAGTCGCCGTACCGCGACGAGGAGCCAGCACCCGTGCAGGAGCCGGCGCCCGAACGCGAGGCCGCGCCGGCGGTCGGCGGCGAGCCGCTGTCGCTCATGCGTCAGAAGATCGGCGAGCACATGCGTCGCTCGCTCGACACCGCGGCGCACTGCACCACGATCGTCGAGGCGGACATGAGCCGCATCGAGGCCGCGCGCAAGAGCGGCCGCGAGAAGCTCACCTACCTGCCGTTCGTGGCGCGTGCGGTGATCGCGGCGCTGCGCGAGTACCCGATGCTGAACGCCACGCTGGAGGGCGACCGGCTGACCGTGCACGAGGAGGTGAACCTCGGCGTAGCCGTGTCGCTCGGCGAGGACGGGCTGATCGTGCCGGTGGTGCACAACGCCCACGAGCTCTCGCACGAGGGCCTTGCGGCACGCATCAAGGACCTCGCGGAGAGAGCACGCGCCAAGCGGCTCGAGCCGGACGAGGTGCGCGGCGGCACGTTCACGATCACGAACCCCGGCGCATACGGCGCGCTGCTCGCGACGCCGATCATCAACCAGCCGCAGGTCGCGATCCTCGACCTCGAGGCCGTCGTGAAACGGCCGGTCGTGGTGGACGGAGATAGCATCGCCATCAGGCCGATGACCTACCTCTGCATGTCCTGGGATCACCGCGCGCTCGACGGCGCGCTGTCCGCGCAGTTCCTGTCGGCGGTTCGCCGGCACATCGAGGAGTGGAGTGGCTGAGCCCCTCTCCGAGCTCTGGGTCGCTCGGATACCGGGGCTCGTCCCCTACGCGGAGGGCGTCGCGCTGCAGGAGCGCGTGCGCGCCCTCCGCCAGGAGGACCGCATTCCCGACGCGCTCCTGCTGCTCGAGCATTCGCCGGTGTTCACCCGCGGGCGGCGAACGGAGGCGGCGGACCTGCCGTTCGGCGACGACTGGTACCGCGAGCGCGGCGTCGAGGTTCACGACACCGACCGCGGTGGGCGGGTCACCTACCACGGGCCGGGCCAGCTCGTGGGCTACCCGATCATGCGCATCGACGACGTGCTCGAGTACGTGCGCACCATGGAGCGAGCGATGATCGCCGCGCTCTCCGACGAGGGGATCGACGCCGGGCTACGCGAGGGGCTCACCGGCGTGTGGGTCGAGAACCGCAAGATCGGCTCGATCGGCGTGCACGTGTCGCGCGGCGTGACGACGCACGGGTTCGCGGTGAACGTCGAGAACGACCTCGAGCCGTTCGAGTGGGTCGTGGCCTGCGGCATCGGCGGCGTCCAGATGACGTCCGTCCGGCAGGAGGGCGGCGAGGGCATCGACTGCTTCCGCAAGCGAATGGCGTGGCGCTTCGCCGAGGC
>DASVXS010000292.1:0-19968 GCA_036392575.1 Thermoleophilaceae bacterium
CAGGAGCCGATCACCGCGCACCCGCTGTTCGGCAAGCCGGGAGTGATCGTCACCCCGCACCTCGGTGCCTCGACAGCGGAGGCGCAGGATCGCGCCGGCGTGCAAACAGCCGAGCAGATCCTCGCGGCGCTCACTGGCGGCGAGGTCACGAACGCGGTGAACATCCCGCGCATGGGCGCCGAGGACCGCGAGGTGCTCGGTCCGTTCCTGCCGCTGTGCACGCGCCTCGGGCAGATTGCGATAGCGCTCGGCGAGGCCTCGTCGGTGGAGCGCGTCGAAGTGCGCTACGAAGGCCAGCTCGCCGACTACGACACTCGCCTGCTCAACATCGCCGTGCTCGTTGGCATCCTCGAGGGCCACACGGAGGAGGCGATCAACTACGTGAACGCGCCGGCGATCGCCGAGGAGCGTGGCATCGCCCTGGCCGAGCAGAAGACGCGGGAGTCCGAGGACTTCGCCGAGCTCGTCGCCGTCACCGTCGTCTCGGACGGCGGCGCGATCGAGGTGGCGGGTACTGGCTTCGGCCCACGCAACACGCCGCACCTCGTGGGCGTCTACGGCCAGAGCTTCAACATCGAGATGGCCGACCACTTCGCGTTTTTCCGCTACGCGGACCAGCCGGGCATGATCGGCCGAGTGGGCACGATCTTCGGCGAGGAGGGCGTGAACATCAACTCGGCCGCGGTCGGGGCCGAGGAGGGCGCCGAGCAGGCGGTGATGGTGGTCACCACGGACGCCCCGGTGCCGCAGACCCTGATCGACCGCATCGTGACGCTCGACGGCTTTTACACAGGCCGCGCTGTTTCACTCTAGATCGCTTGCGCAACCGGCGGCGCCGGGGTTAGCGTGAAGGCGGACCCGCACCCGTCGCCGGAGGACTCGCAATGGCCCGCCGTACCCTCCTGCTGGTCGCCCTTGGTGGCTGCCTGCTCGCCATCCCGGCCGGTGTGAGCTGGGCGCCGGTGGTCGGCACGCGCGTTACGCACATCGTCTCGCCGCCGGACGAGTCTCCAGCCTCTAACGGACCCAGCGACTCCGACACCTTCGTCGAGGACCGCGGCGGCACGCGAAACGACCCGATCGGCGGCGCCCGGCCGGCGGACCACAACGTCACCTTCAGCCAGGACAACCGCAAGGTGAAGTACGTGGCCTACGACTCGACGGCCACGAACCTGGTGTCCGGCGACACCAACGGCAAGCGCGACGTGTTCGTCATGACGCGCAAGCATCCCGGCACGGGCTCGACCGACGGCACGCTCAGCCTTGGAAGCGTGTCGAGCAGCGGCAAGCAGGCGAACGCCGACAGCATGAAGCCCTCGCTCGACGGCATCAGCACGCTCGGCCAGAGGGCGGCGGGCGTCGGCTGCCTCGCGTTCCAGTCCAAGGCGACGAACCTCGACAGCTCCGACAAGAGCTCGGATTGGGACATCTACCTGCGCAACCTGAAGAGCCACAAAACCGTTCTGGCGAGTCCGGGCAAGTCGAACGCGAAGGACGGCGTGGTCGACGGCTGGTGCGAGCGCGTGAGCTTCGAGGCGGGCGGCAAGGTCTACGTCTACGACATCGAGCGCGACGTCGTGACCCAGGTCGCCAGCGGCAAGGACCCCGACATCCAGACGAACGGCCAGGGCGTGGCTTTCGACCAGGGCGGACAAGTCTGGTACCAGGCTCTGTCGCACCACGGCAGCAAGGTTGCGAAGGACGGCGGCAAGCGCCTCGTGAGCAACTCGGCCACGAACAAGTCGAAGGGCGGCAACGGCGTCAGCAGCGACCCGAACCTGAACAACGACGGCCTCTACGTGGTGTTCGAGTCGAAGGCCACAGATCTCTGCATCCACCGCTGCCGCGGCATCTCAGAGGACCGTAACGGACACATTTCGGACGTCTTCCGCCGCACGATGGGCAAGAGCCCGACGGGCGGCGCCGACGAGATGGAGATGGTCAGCTACGACGGGCCGACCGACACGCAGGGTGACCTCGAGTCCGACCAGGTGCACATCACCGGTCACGGCGAGCAGGCGGTGTTCCGCTCGTTCGCGAACAACCTGCGCGACATCAAGTTCGACCACGTCGCGGAGAGCGGTCCGTTCATGCACGTGTACTTCTGGAATTTCCCGCGCGAGCGGCTGGCCGGCTCGATCTCAGGCGAGAGCAAGTGCTGCCGCAACGGCGAGTTCCACCACAACGACATGAGCGCGGCCTTCAGCTTCAGCCCCCAGATCTCGAACCGAGGCACGTTCATCGGGTTCTCGAGCGACGAGGAGGGCGAGTCCGGCGAGCGGAACGGCCGCGGCACCGTGGACGCCTTCATCCGCTTCATGGGGCTCGCCGACGAGCCGGGCGCGTAGCGGCGCGCAGTTCAGGGCGAGAGGAGGCTCACCGCGCCGGCCGCAGTCACGCGGTACGCCGTTCCAAGGCCGTGCACGCGCAGCTGAGGGCCAGCCGCGACCTCCACGCATGTGTGCTCGTCGATCGCGACGCCCTCGGGCGCGGCCCCGTCCGCGATCGCGTGGAGCAGCCGCGGCAGCGTTCCCCACTGCGACGCATGCACATCGACGGTGAACGGCACAAGGGCCAAGCCACGCAACACCGTGACGAGCTCCAAGTCCTCGCTCGCCTCCTCCGGACAGACCTGCACCTGGAGGTCGCCGCGCTCGACCTGCCAGCCGCCCACGAGCGCGCGCTCGGCGGCGATCGCCGCCCCGGCCGAGAAGCCGCCGTAGACGGCGCCGTCCTCGATCCCCTCGGGAATCCAGTCGGGGTACTGCTCCACAAGCAGCTCGCGGTAGAGCGGAGTGAGCCCGCCGGACACGAACACACCCGCGAAGCCGAGTAGCGCTCCGGGCTCGGGCGGCTGGTCCTCGCCGATCGTGATCGGCGTGAGGTCCGACGCCCCGGCGTCGAGCAGAGCATCGAGCCAGCGCGCCTCGTCAACGCCGTCGCCCTCGTCGAGCATCACGACAGCGATCGGCCCACCCTGGCAAGCCCGCACGAACGGTTCGTGCGACACGCGGACTCCCTCCGGGTCGCGGCCGCCGCCGATCAGGAACACGCCCGGCACGCTACCGGGCGTGGACCTGGGCCGCGTGCGAAGGCGCGTGAATCACGCACGCCCTCGGCAGCGAGTTCCGCACCGTGTAGGCTTGCCGGACCGTGCAGTTCCCGCTTGACCTGCGACTTCTCCTCCTTCTCCCCCTTCGGGGGGAATAACGCGCTGGCGGCCGCAGAAGCCGCGAACCGACACCGAGGAGAAAGAAGGTCAGGACACGAAAGGAACCGCATGAGCGACCGACCAACAAAGGACATGAGGGAAGAGGCGAACCGAGTACGCATCTTCGACACGACCCTGCGCGACGGCGAGCAGTCGCCCGGCATCTCGCTGAACCGCCAGGAGAAGGTCGAGATCGCCCAGCAGCTCGCGCGCCTCGGCGTCGACGTCATCGAGGCCGGCTTCCCGATCACCTCGCCCGGAGACTTCGAGTCGGTCCAGGCCATCGCCCGCGAGGTCGAGGGCCCCGTGATCTGCGCTCTCGCGCGCACCTCGTCCGCGGACATCGAGGCCGCGGGCAATGCGATCAAGGACGCCGAGCGCGGCCGCATCCACACCTTCATCGCAACCAGCGACATCCACATCCAGCACAAGCTTCAGACCACGCGCGAGGACGTGCTCGGCCAGGCGCGTGCCGCGGTGGCACACGCGCGACAGTACACCGACGACGTCGAGTTCTCGCCCGAGGACGGCTCCCGCTCGGACATCGAGTTCATGGCCGAGGTGATCCAGGCTGCCGTTGAGGAGGGCGCGACCACGATCAACGTGCCCGACACGGTCGGCTACACGATGCCGCACGAGTACGCCGCCATGTTCGAGGAGCTCTACCGGCTCGTGCCCGAGTTGCGCAACGCGGTCGTATCCGTGCACTGCCACAACGACCTCGGCCTCGCCGTGGCCAACTCGCTCGCCGGTCTCGAGGCCGGCTGTCGCCAGGTGGAGTGTGCGATCAACGGCATCGGCGAGCGCGCCGGCAACGCGTCGCTCGAGGAGATCGTGATGCTGATGCGCACGCGCGAGTCGAGCCTCGGTCTCTGGACCGGGATCAATACGCAGGAGATCGCGCGGACCAGCCGCCTTGTCTCGCGGCTCACCGGTTATCAGGTGCAGCCGAACAAGGCGATCGTCGGCCGCAATGCGTTCGCCCACGAGGCCGGCATCCACCAGGACGGCGTGCTCAAGGAGCGCACCACCTACGAGATCATGGACGCCACTACGATCGGCCTCGAGACCAACTCGATCGTGCTTGGCAAGCACTCTGGCCGCCACGCGCTGCGCAAGGCTCTCGAGGAGCTCGGCTTCCAGGTGGAAGGCGCGGCGCTGAACACGGCGTTCAAGCGCTTCAAGGAGCTCGCTGACAAGAAGAAGAAGGTGACCGCGCTCGACCTCGAGGCGATCGTCTCCGACGAGATGCGCGAGTCGCCGACCGCGTACGGCCTCGAGTGGTTCGACATCGAGGCGTCATCGAACCGGGCGCCGCTCGCGCGCGTGGGCATCCGCATGCCCGGCGGCGACGTGGTGGAAGGCAGCTTCACCGGCGACGGCCCGGTGGACGCCTTCTTCAGCGCCATCAACGCCGCCACCGGCCACGAGGCGCGGCTGAAGGAGTACCACGTGAGCGCCGTCACCGGCGGGCGTGACGCACTCGGCGAGGTCACGGTCCTGCTCGAGCTCGGCGGCGAGCTGGCCTCGGGCCAGGGCGTCGCCACCGACATCCTCGAGGCGTCGGGTCGCGCCTACCTACGCGCGCTGTCGAACGCGCTCGCCACGTCGCCCGCGGTGGCCGAGGCCGAGCACCACCTCCGCGAAGAGGCCGCCCGGACGCCCACTCCGTAACGCCCGTTAGTCTGCCGTCTCGGTGGCTGCCGAGGGGGCCGACTTCACCTGGATCGACAGCGAGCGCCTGATCCGCTTCGGCGTGGGTGTCGTCGACTCGGCGGCGGATCTGCTCGAGCAGCGCGGCTTCGTCCGCTACGCGCTTCTCACAACCGATCGGGCGCTGGCGAGCGCGCGGCACCTGGCTCAAGGAGCGGAGAGCGTGCTGTTCGTGGCGCCGACGCCCGTGCCCGAGGCCGCGGCGTCGGCGCGCGACGAGGTGGGCGGCCGGCCGCTCGTGGCGCTCGGCGGTGGCCGAGTAATCGACGCCGCCAAGGCGATCGCCGGTGCGGACCGCCTCCCTGTGGCCGCGATCCCGACAACGCTGTCGGGCGCCGAGATGACACAGATTCACCGCATGCCGGCCGGAGTAACTGAGTTCAACCTCGTACGCCCATCGCTCGTGATCGCCGATCCGCGGCTGATGGCCTCACAGCCGATGCCTGACATCGCCGCCAGCGCGATGAACGCGCTCGCGCACGGCATGGAGCCGTTGTACACGCCCTTCGCCAATCCGGTGGCCGAGATGACCGCGCTGCGCGGCGCTCGCCTCATCGCAGCGGCGCTCGAAGGCGACGGCGAGCCAGATCGGAACGACCTCGCCCTCGGATCGCTTCTGTGCGCCTATGCGCTCGACTCCGCGGGATACGCGGTGCACCACGTGGTGTGCCAGACGATCGTGCGCATCGCCCTGACCCCGCACGCGCAGACAAACGCCGTGATGCTGCCCCACACGATGGCGTTCATGGCGAGCCGCGCGCCAGGGGCGATCGGCCGGCTCGCATCGGCGCTCCGCGCTGGACGCGAAGACCCGGCGCTTGCGCCGGAGGAGGCGGTTCGCCTCGCCGCGCGCTCGGGAGCGACGCGTCTGAGCGGCATCGGCTTCGACGAAGGCCGCATCGACGAGGTGGTCGCGGCCGCGCTCGCGCGTCCGGAGCTCGCGAACACGCCGCCGTCGCCGCCCACCGGCGAGGAGCTCGAGCGTGTTATCCGGCACGCCCTTTGAAGGCATGCCGCGAGCACAGACGGGGTACCCCTCAATAGGTAACCGATGCGGCCGCCGCCACGGCGGTGGCGAAGGGAGGAAGTGCCTGAATGCTCTGGCTGATCCTTGGAATCATCCTGCTCGTGATCGCGATCGCGGGCGGAGCAATCATCCATCCGATCCTGTTTGCGCTTGGAGTCGTCGCGATCGTGATGTTCCTCATGTCCAGGCGCGGCCCGGCGTACTGACCAGTCTCGAGACTCGCACGGACGCGAAGGAGGCGGAGCGGGACGTTGGTTCGCCGTCCCGCTCGCCCATCGGGCTCGCACGGGTAGGCTGCCGCCCATGAACGGCCTGATGATGGACTCACCGCTGCTGATCCGGCAGATCGCCGAGCACGCCGAAGCCGTCTTTCCGCAGCGCGAGATAGTCAGCCGCACGCAGGACGGCACCGAGCGCTCCACCTATGCGCAGGTGGTGGGGCGGGCGCGCCGTCTGGCGTCGGCGCTCACCGAGCTGGGGATCGAGCCGGGGGACCGCGTGGCCACCTTCGGCTGGAACTCGCTTCGGCACCTCGAGCTGTACCTCGCTGTCCCAAGCATGGGCGCGGTGCTGCACACGCTCAATATCAGGCTGTTCGAGGAGGACCTGCGCTACATCGTCGGGCATGCCGAGGACCGCGTGATTTTCGTCGACGCCTCGCTGGCGGGCGTCATGCCGAAGTTCGACGCCGTGGAGTACGAGGTGCTGATGCCGGACGGCGCCGGTGAGCGCGACGGCGCGCTCGCCTACGAAGAGCTTGTCGAGCGCGGCGACCCCGGCTTCGAGTTCCCCGACTTCGACGAGAACAGCGCCGCCGCGATGTGTTACACGAGCGGCACCACCGGCCGGCCGAAGGGCATCGTCTACTCGCACCGCTCCACGGTCCTCCACTCGATGGCGACCGGCCTCTCGGGCGCGAACGGCCTGCGCGAGGACGACTCGGCCATGCCGGTCGTGCCGATGTTCCACGCGAATGCCTGGGGCATCCCGTACACGGCAACGCTGGTGGGCGCGCGACAAGTGTTCCCGGGACCCGGGATGACGCCGGACGCGCTCGCCGAGCTGATCGCTGCCGAGAAGGTCACCTGGGCCGCGGGCGTGCCGACGATCTGGCAGGGCGTGCTGCAGCTCGAGAACCCCGACCTCTCGAGCCTGCGTGAGCTGATGGCGGGCGGCTCCGCCGTCCCGGAGTCGCTCATTCGCGCCTATACCGAGCGCTTCGGCGTGCCGATGGTGCAGGGCTGGGGTATGACCGAGACGAGCCCGGTCGCCGCTCTGTCGCGGCTGCCCGCCGGGGTGGAGCTCTCCGAGGACGAGGCCTACGAGCTCCGCGCCGCGCAGGGCCGCCCGCTGCCGCTGGTGGAGTGGCGGATCGACGAGGAGGCCGGCGGCGAGCTGCAGGTGCGCGGTCCCTGGGTGGCGCGCAGCTACTACAACGACCCGGCCTCAGCGGAGAAGTTCACCGACGACGGCTGGCTCCGCACCGGCGACGTCGCGGAGATGCGCCACGGCTCGTTCATCAAGCTGGTGGACCGCACGAAGGACCTCGTGAAGTCGGGTGGCGAGTGGATCTCGTCCGTGGAGCTGGAGAACGCGGTGATGGCGCACCCCGACGTGCTCGAGGCTGCGGTGATCGCCGTGCCCGACGAGCGCTGGGGCGAACGCCCTTGCGCGTGCGTGGTGCGCTGCCAGGGCTCGGATCTCGACGAGGAGGCGGTGCGGTCGTTCCTCGGCGAGCGCGTCGCGAAGTGGTGGGTGCCCGAGCGGATCGAGTTCGTCGACGAGGTGCCGAAGACCTCGGTCGGCAAGTTCGACAAGAAGGTGCTCCGCGCCCGCTACGCGGAAGAGGCGGCCGGCGAACCGGCAGCCGCTGACGGCTGAGCGCCGAGCCGGCGGATCATCGCCTGAACCAGCCGAGCCGCGTCCGCGACCGTGGGGTAGTTCACGCGGTCGGCGGTGTCGGTCGGCCAGTGGTAGTCGGTCGGGATCATGAACTCATCCGCCGAGCCGATCATCACCGCCGGATAGCCGGCCTTCAGCGCCACGGTCGCGTCTGTGGTGTTTCGGAAGCTGAGCCCGCGCTGCACGTAGACGCCGAGCTCGCCCGCGCACTCGTGGAGGAGCTCGAGCAAGCGCCGCGGGAAGTGGCGCATCCGGACCATTCCCTCCGCCTCGAGGGCGACGAGGTGGGGAGAGCCGACCGTGTCGAGGCAGATGACGTGCGTACGCTCGCGGTCGAGCCTCGCGAAGTGGCGCTCGCCGTAGCGCTGCATGCCCTCGAGCAGCGACTCCTCGGAGCCCGTGAACAGGAGGATCACGCGGACGGGCGGCGGCTCGGCCGCCAGCCAGTGGGCGACAGCGAGCACTGCGGCGACGCCGCTGGCGTTGTCGTTGGCGCCCGGGACGACGCCCCTGAGGCCGATGTCGGCCATCGCGACCGCATAGCCCGCCGAAAGCAGCCCGCCCGCCACGCGAAGCCGCCTGCTTCGGAGCGCGGCGCCAAGCGCGCTCAGCGCGGGCCCGGCAATCGCGCCCCACATGGTCGGGGGCGCGGTTTTCGCCCTGCTGGCGATCGCCGGAAAATTTCGCAGCACAGTCCGTGGCAGCTGTGGATGGAACACGAGTCCCGAGTGGGGGGCGTCGTAGTGGGCCACGACCAGCACGGTCGTCTCGGCGTCGGGCGGGCCGACCTCCACGCTGAGGTTGGCGGTCTCGCGCTTCGCAAGCAGCGTCCGGCGGAGCACGCGCGGCCCGGCGTCGATGTCGTCGACCACCGCCGCCGCTGCGAGCGAGCCGAGCAGCACGCCGGGGACGCGGCGCGCGGCGGCGGCGACGACGCCGGCCGCGGTGGCGAGGCCGACGGGCAGCCAGTAGCCGCCGTGGACAACCTCGACGTCACGCCGCACTTCGAGCCCCAGGCCGCGGAGCTCGGCCTCGATCAGATCCGACGCCGCGCGTTCGCCCCGGCTGGCCGAGCCGCGCTCGAGCGCCGCGAGACGTTCGACGCGCTCGCGTAGCTGGTCCGGTGTCAGCAGCTGCCCGTCGCTCAAATGGCTGCTCCGGCGCGCCGCTCTTCCTGCCGGCTCGGGCTGATCTCGACGACGCTGCGCGCCAGGCCGACTCGTTTCATCGCGACGATCACCAGCGCGGAGGGATCGAGCTCCCACCAGCGCAGCCCGTGACGCGCCGAGCGCGGGAAGGCGTGGTGGTTGTGGTGCCAGGACTCGCCGAACGAGGGGAGGGCCAGCCAGAAGACGTTGGTGGAATGGTCATCGGTGGCGAACCGCCGGCGTCCGGCGAAGTGGCAGACCGAGTTGATGCTCCACGTGACGTGGTGTAGCAGGAAGACGCGCACCAGGCCGCCCCAGATGAAGCCGGTGAGGGCTCCTGCTGCCGTCCCGGTGAGCAGGTAGCCGAGCGACGCGGGGAGCGCGAGCGTCGCGGCCGCCAGCAGGGGGAAGCGCCGGTGGATCCAGCGCATGCCGCGGTCTTCCATCAGGTCGCGAGCGTACCGGTTGTGGTCGGCGGTGCCCTGCGTCTCGAACAGCCAGCCCATGTGCGAGTGCCAGAGACCCTTCAGCACCCCGAGCGCCCCGGGGCCGTGGCCGTGAGGCGAGTGCGGGTCGCCCTCCTCGTCGGCGAAGGCGTGATGCTTTCGATGGTCCGATACCCAGTCGATCACCGAGCCCTGGAGTGCCATCGACCCGAGCACAGCGAACGTGTAGCGCACAGGCCTCGGGCTGTCGAATGCGCGGTGGGTGAGGAGGCGGTGGAAGCCGACCGTGACTCCCAGCCCAGTGAGCACGTACATCAACAGCAGCACGGCTAGGTCGCTCCAGCCGACGCCCCTGTTCCAGAGGAGCGCGATCGCCGTCACGAAGCCGGCGAAGGGCAGGAACACTCCGATCAGCGTGTAGAGCCGGTCGGCCGTCGACATCTGATGGTCGGTCTCTGGCATTCTCTGAGCGTATGGATGGCTTTGGGCGATCCTCTACGGCCAAAAGGCACAGTCGATGACGCAATCTTTGAGCGATCGCACAAAATCGGCACCCTGGCGCGCTCTCGATCCGTCGGTCGCCGACGCGCTCCGCCCAGCGCTCCCGCGCCTCGTGGGCGATGTGATCGCCGCAGTGAAGGCGGCGGTGCCCATGTACGAGGGCGTGCTCGACTCGAACGTGCAGCGCGGCGTGCACCAGGCGCTCGACGGCTTTCTCGAGCTGGTCGCGGGCGGCGACGAGGCGAGCCTGCCGGGACGCCAGGTGTACGTGAGCTTCGGGCGCGGCGAGTCCCGCAACGGGCGCACGCTGGAGGCGCTTCTCACCGCCTACCGGGCCGGGGCGCAGGTGGCCTGGCGCGGTTTGGCCGAGGAGGGCGAGCGCGCCGGCCTCGAGCCGCGCGCGATGTACACGCTCGCCGAGGCGGTATTCGCCTACATCGACGAGCTGTCCTCCGCCTCGGCCGAGGGCTTCGCGCGCGAGCAGTCGGCGCTCGCGCAGGAGCGGCAGGAGCGGCGGCGGCGCATGATCGAGCTGCTCCTGCACGATCCGCGCGCGGATCCAGCGCAGCTAGAGCAGGCGGCGCGGGCAGTGCCCTGGGATGTGCCGCGCCGCCTTGCCGTTGTGGTCTTCCCCGAGGATGCGGTTCGTGCGGTCGAGCCGCGTCTCCCCGGCGACGCGCTCGTGGCCGCCGGCCACGGTCTCGCCACTGCGGTGGTACCCGACCCGGACGCTCCCAAGCGCCGTTCGGATCTCGAGCGCGCGCTTCGCGGCCACCCCGCGGGAATAGGGTCGGCCGTCATGCCGGCGGCGGCGCGCCGTTCGGCGCGCGAGGCGGAGCTCGCGTTCGGGCTCGCGCAAGCAGGCGTCGAGCCGGCGATGGTGTACGCCCGCGAGCGCCTGCTCGATCTGATGCTCGCGCAGGATCCCGAGCTCGCAGCCGAGCTGGCCCGCTCAGCGCTTGCGCCCTTTGACGTGCTATCGCCCGCCACGCGCGAGCGGCTGCTCGGCACGTTGAGCGCGTGGCTTGCCTGCCACGGTAGCGCGAGCGCCGCAGCCGAGCGGTTGCACGTGCACGTGCAGACCGTGCGCTACCGGCTCGACCAGGTTCGCGACCTGCTCGGAAGCAGGCTCGACGACGCCGACGGCCGCCTCGAGCTCCAGCTGGCGCTCCGGATCAGCGGGACGCCGTCACCGCAAACATGAACGGCAGTTCCGGCATGCCGTCCGGCGAGGCGAAGCGGTTGCCCGGGAGCTCGCGCATGCGCGGGTAGATCTTGTCGCCGTTCGAGTAGGGGTATTCGCGCACCAGCTCGATTCGAAGGCCCGCCTCGATCAGCGCGGTCACCACGTCGCCGAGGTTCCAGTCGAAGGCGTGCGCGGGATGGGGGTTGGAGAACTTGGTCTCACCCTCCGAGTAACCACCGGGCGCGAGCGCTTCGCCCGAGCGGCTCACGTAGTCGTTCACGCCCTCCTCGTCGCGGTAGTGCTTTCCGCCGAAGGCGTAGTCGTAGACGATGTTCCAGTCGTCGTCGAAGATCCCGAGCGGGTGGAACTCGATCATCACGAGGCGGCCGCCGGGCGCCAGCACGCCCGCGATCCCTTCGGCCCATGCCTTGATGTCGCTCAGCCAGTAGATCGCTCCGTAGGAGACGAACACGATGTCGAAGCGGCGTCCGGCGGCGGCTGCCTCGGGGAGCCAGTCGAGCACGTCGGCGCGCTCGAACGTGCCCGGTATCCCAGAGTCCTCGGACAGCTTGCGCGCGAAGTCGATCGCCTCGTCGCTGATGTCGACGCCGGTCACCTTGGCGCCAAGCCCGGCGAGCGAGAGCGTGTCCTGCCCGGCGTTGCACTGGAGATGCAGCAGCGTCTTGCCCGAGATGTCGCCGAGCAGCTCGATCTCGTCGGAGAAGAGCGTGCTGCCGCCCCCGCGCAGGAACCCGGCCTGGTCAGCCTTGTGACTGTTGTGCGCTCTCGTGGCCTCGTTCCACGAGCGCCGGTTTTCCTCGTGCAGGTCTCTCTGGATCGCCATTGCGGCCGTCAATTCAAGCCGAAGGTGTCAACCTGACGACTAACGGACAGATGTCCGTGATAACGTACAAACCGTGAGTACTGCCACGATCGAGGCGAGCGCAGTCGGCAGCCGCGTGCGCGCGCTCCGCGAGGGCATGGGCCTATCGCTGCGAGACCTGGCGGAGCGAAGCGGCGTGTCGGCGCAGATGCTCTCGCAGGTCGAGCGCGGCGAGACGAGCCCCACGCTCGCCGTCGCGGGCCGCATCGCGAGCGGCCTCGAGCTCTCGCTCTCACAGCTCTTGCGGCTCGACGAGGGCGACGGCGTGACCGTCGTTCGGCGTGGCGAGCGGCTTCGCCCGGCCCAAAGGGTGGCGGGCCACAGCCTCGAGGTGCTCACGCCGCCGCTGCCTGGCCAGCGCGCCGAAGTATCCGAGCACCGGCTTGCCCCGGGAGCCGCCACGGGTGGCCCGGACGACCCGCCGATGCACGAGCCCGGCAGCCGCGAGACCGCGATCGTGCTGAGCGGCGAGCTCAGGCTCGTCTGCGACGGCAGGTGCCATGATCTCGGCGCCGGCGATGCGGTCACCTTCGACGCGGATCTTCCTCACCACTTCGAGAACCCCGGCCAGGCCGATGCGGAGTTTCTTGCGATCGTCTCCGCGGGCCTGAGGAGAAGCTGAACGATGGCGAAGACGCTGCTCGACAAGATCTGGGACGCGCACGAGGTGGCGCCCGGCCTGCTGTGGATCGACCTACACCTCGTGCACGAGGTGACTTCTCCTCAGGCGTTCGACGGCCTGCGCCTCGCCGGCCGGGGCGTGCGCCGCCCGGACCGGACGCTCGCCACGGCCGACCACAACGTGCCGACCGACGGCTCCACCCGCGCCGAGCAGATCCGCGACCAGCTCTCGCGCGTGCAGGTGGAGACACTCGAGCGCAACTGCGAGGAGTTCGGCGTGCCGGTCTACTCGATCGGCTCGAAGCACCAGGGCATCGTGCACGTGATCGGTCCCGAGCTCGGCGTCACGCAGCCGGGCATGACGATCGTGTGCGGCGACTCTCACACCGCCACACACGGCGCCTTCGGCGCGCTTGCGTTCGGCATCGGCACGAGCGAGGTGGAGCACGTGCTCGCAACCCAGACGCTTCGCCAGGTGAAGCCGAAGGCGATGCGCATCCTCTATACGGGCGAGCTCGGCTTCGGCGTCACTCCCAAGGACCTGATCCTCGGCACGATCGGGCGCATGGGCACGGGCGGCGGCGTGGGCCACGTGATCGAGTACGCCGGCCCGGTCATCGAGCGCCTCTCGATGGAAGGCCGCATGACCATCTGCAACATGACGATCGAGGGCGGCGGCCGCGCCGGGATGGTCGCGCCCGACGAGACCACCTTCGAGTGGCTGCGCGGGCGCCCGGCTGCGCCCGACGACCTCGACGCGGCGATCGAGGAGTGGCGCGAGCTTCACTCGGACGACGGCGCCCGCTTCGACAGGGAGCTCGAGATTGATGCCTCCGAGATCTCGCCGCAGGTCACGTGGGGCACGACGCCCGGGATGGTGACCGACGTGACGTCTGCGGTGCCCGAGCCGCAGAGCGACGCCGACGACCGTGCGCTCGCGTACATGGGTCTCGAGGCCGGGACGCCGATCGAGGAGATCGAGCTCGATCGCGTGTTCATCGGCTCGTGCACCAACGCGCGCATCGGCGACCTGCGCGCCGCCGCGACGATGGTCGAGGGCCGCAAGGTGAGCCCGCGCGTGCGAGCCATGGTCGTGCCCGGCTCCGAGCAGGTGCGCGCGCAGGCCGAGGCGGAGGGTCTCGACGAGGTGTTCAAGGCCGCCGGTTTCGACTGGCGCTCGGCGGGTTGCTCGATGTGCCTCGGCATGAACCCGGACACGCTGTCGCCGGGCGAGCGCTGCGCCTCGACCTCAAACCGCAACTTCGAAGGCCGCCAGGGCCGCGGTGGCCGCACGCACCTGGTCAGCCCGGAAATGGCGGCCGCTGCCGCGATCGAGGGCCACTTCGTGGACATCCGATCCTGGGACCGTGAGGAGGTGCTCGCGTAGATGGATCCGATCCGAGTCGTCAGCGGCGGGGTGACGGTGCTCGACCGCGCCGACGTCGACACCGACCAGATCATGCCCGCGCAGTTCCTCAAGCGCGTCGAGCGCACCGGCTTCGGCGAGTTCCTCTTCTACGAGTGGGCGAAGGACCCGAACTGGAAGCTCGACAAGAACCGGATCCTCGTGACCGGTCGGAACTTCGGCAGCGGCTCGTCGCGCGAGCACGCCCCCTGGGGCCTCCAGGACTACGGCTTCAAGGCGATCGTCGCGCCGAGTTTTGCGGACATCTTCTTCAACAACTGCACGAAGATCGGCCTGCTGCCTGTGGTGCTGCCTGAAGAGGACGTGCGCTCGCTGATGCAGGCAAGCGAGGCGACCGTGGACCTCGAGCGCCAGGTCGTGGAGTGGGAGGGCGGAAGCGCGTCCTTCGAGATCGACCCGGAGACGCGCGACCGGCTGCTGAACGGTCTCGACGAGATCGGCGTGACGCTCAACGAGGAGGGGGCGATCGCGGCCTACGAGCGCGAGCGCGAGCGAACCGGCCCGGTGACCACGGCGCTGTGAGCGAGCACCGCCCCCGCGACTGGGACGCGAAGACGTACGACCGAGTGTCGGCGCCCCAGTTCGAGTGGGGCCGCGACGTGCTCGACCGCCTGGTTCTCGAGGGCTACGAGACCGTCCTCGACGCCGGCTGCGGCAGCGGGCGCATCACCGCGCTGCTGCGCGAGCGGCTGCCGGAGGGCCATGTCGTGGCGGTGGATGCCTCGCCGTCGATGGTGGAGAAGGCCCGCGAGGCGCTCGGCGACGAGCGCGTGGACTACGTGGTGACCGATCTCGTCGAGCTGGAGCTCGCCGAGCCCGTCGACGCGGTGCTGTCCACGGCGACCTTCCACTGGATCCTGGACCAGCCACGGCTGTTCGAGCGCCTCCACGCGGTGATGCGCCCCGGCGGACAGCTCGTCGCGCAGTGCGGGGGAGAGGGCAACGTCGAGCGTTTCCTCTCGGAGGTGGAGGACGTGATGGCCAGAGAGCCATTCGCCGAACAGTTCGAGGGGTGGGAACGACCCTGGTATTTCGGCGCGCCGGCGGCCACAGCGCTCGCGCTCGGCGATGCGGGCTTCACCGACGTCGAATGCTGGCTCGAGCCGCGCGACGCCGTTCTCGACGACCCCCGCGACTTCGCCACCACGGTGTGCCTGTCGGCCCATCTGGACCACCTACCGCGGGAGCTGCACGATCGATTCGTGGACGCCGTGATCGAGCGCTCCGGCGCACCGCTGGTGCTCGACTACGTGCGCCTGAACATCAACGCCCGGAGGCCCGCCGATGGCTGACGCCCGGATCCTTGCGCTGCCCGGGGACGGCATCGGCCCCGAGATCATGGCCGCCGCCCGCGAGCTGCTCGGCCGGCTCGGCGACTTCGAGATCGACGAGCGGCTGGTGGGCGGCGCTTCGATCGACGCGCACGGAACCGCGCTCACCGACGACGTGCTCGACGCCTGCCGCCACGCCGACGCCGTGCTGCTCGCCGCGGTGGGCGGGCCCAAGTGGGACACCACCGCCCCCGGCGCGCCCCGTCCCGAGGAGGGGCTGCTCGGCCTGCGCAAGGGGCTCGAGCTGTTCGCGAACCTGCGCCCGGTGCGGCCGCCGAGCGCGCTGCTCGACTCGAGCCCGTTGCGGCGCGACCGCATCGAGGGCACTGACCTGCTCGTGGTGCGCGAGCTCACCGGCGGCATCTACTTCGGCGACCGCGGTCGCGAGGACTCGCGCGCCTTCGACACCTGCGTCTACAGCGTGGAAGAGATCGAACGGATCGCCGAGGTGGCGTTCCGCTTCGCACGCAGCAAGGTCTCGAGCGTGGACAAGGCGAACATCCTCGAGACCTCGCGCCTGTGGCGAGAAACGGTCACGAGCTACGCGCGCGACAAGGACGTGCAGCTCGAGCACCTGCTCGTGGACAACGCGGCGATGCAGCTCGTCGCGCGGCCGTCCGACTTCGACGTGATCCTCACCGAGAACATGTTCGGAGACATCCTGAGCGACGAGGCGGCGATGATCACCGGGTCGATCGGGATACTGCCGAGCGCGTCGGTGGGCGCCGGGGGGCCCGGCCTGTTCGAGCCTGTTCACGGCTCGGCGCCCGACATCGCCGGGAGCGGTCGCGCCAATCCGCTCGCGATGTTCGGCTCGGTGGCGATGATGATGCGCTACGGCCTCGGTCGCGAGGAGCTGGCGGCGGCCATAGAATCAGCGGTGGATCGGGCGCTCGAGGACGGTTTGAGGACCTATGACCTCGGCGGCGACGCCGGTACGGAGGACGCCACGAGGGCCGTCCTCGCGAACCTCTAGACAAGGAGGAAGTACGTGCAAACCGCGGACCTCATCTGGCTGAACGGAGACTTCGTCGCCTGGGAGGACGCAAAGGTGCACGTACTCACGCACGGCCTGCACTACGGCACCGGCGTGTTCGAGGGCATCCGGGCCTACGAGACCGAGCGCGGCACGGCGATATTCCGGCACCTCGACCATCTCGACCGGCTCGAGCGCTCGGCGCGCTTCTATTACATGGACCTGCCGTTCTCGCCCGCGAAGATGCGCGAGGCAACACACGAGTTGATCGCCCGCAACGGGTTCCGCTCCTGCTACATCCGCCCGCTCGTCTACCGCGGCTACGGGCCGATGGGCCTCGACCCGCTCACCAACCCGGTGGAGGCGATGATCGCCGTGTGGGAGTGGGGGAGCTACCTGGGCGAAGAGGGCAAGCGCAACGGCATTCGCGCGAAGGTGTCGTCCTGGCGGCGTATCTCGCCCGACTCGCTCTACCCGCACGCGAAGGCGTCGGGCCAGTACCTGAACTCGGTGCTCGCGAAGATCGAGGCCTCGAAGGCCGGGTACGAGGAGGCGATCCTCCTCGACCACAACGGCTTCGTGTGCGAGGGCAGCGGCGAGAACATCTTCGTCGTGAAGGACGGCGTCATCTACACGCCGCCGCAGAGCACGTCGATCCTGGACGGGATCAACCGCAAGTCGATCATCACGATCGCCCACGATTTCGGCCTCGAGGTGGTGGAGCGCGACATCGCGCGCGGGGAGCTGATCCTCGCGGACGAGGTGTTCATGAGCGGGACAGCCGCCGAGCTCACTCCGGTGCGCGAGATCGACGACTACCCGCTCGGGCCTCCCGGCGAGATCACCCGCAGGGTCCAGGTGAAGTTCGAGGACGCGCTGTACGGGCGCGCGCCCGAGTACGCCGAGTGGCTCGACATCGTGCAGGTACCATCGAAGGCGTGAACGCCGCCTTCGAGCACGGGCGAATTACCTCGGCGGCCTCGCCGCGCTAGCGCGCGGGTCGCCGCAGGCACCCGTTCTGTCCGCTCGAATCCTGTTTCCCGAAAGGCGTTCAAATGGCTGAAGCAGTAGTCCTCTACGACACCACCCTCCGCGACGGCATGCAGGGCGAGGGCATGTCGCTCTCCGCAGAGGAGAAGGTGCGCGTGGCGCACGCGCTCGACTCGCTCGGCGTGCCGCTGATCGAGGCCGGCTTCCCCAGCTCGAACCCGAAGGAGCAGGCGCTCTTCGACCTGCTGTCGGCGGAGCGCTTCGAGCACGCGGAGGTCGCCGCCTTCGGGATGACGCGCCGGCGCGGCGTCAGCGCGGAGGACGACCCCGCGCTGCGCCTGCTCGCGGACTGCTTCGCGCCGGCGTGCACGCTGGTGGGGAAGACCTGGGCGCTGCACCTCGAGAAGGTCACGCGCGTGGACCGGGATGAGAACCTGGCGATGATCGCCGACTCGGTCGCCTTCCTGCGCGGCTCGGGCAAGCGCGTGATCTACGACGCCGAGCACTTCTTCGACGCCTTCCGCGAGGACCCCGACTACGCCCTGCGCTGCCTGCGCACCGCGCTCGAGGCGGGGGCCGAGAACGTCACGCTCTGCGACACGAACGGCTCGTCCCTGCCGCATCAGGTGGCCGAGGCGGCCGCGCGCGTAGTGGGAGAGTTCGGCGACGGCTCGCAGGTGGGCATCCACACGCATGACGACGCCGGCTGCGGGGTCGCGAACTCGCTGGCCGCGGTAGACGCCGGTGCGCGGCTCGTGCAGGGCACGATGAACGGCTACGGCGAGCGCTGCGGCAACGCCAACCTCACATCGATACTGCCCGCGCTCCAGCTCAAGATGGGCTACGACTGCGTCGCGCCGGAGCTGCTCGCACGGCTCACCGAGGTAGCGCACCTGGTCGACGAGATCTGCAACGTCACGCCGAACGCGAACCAGCCGTACGTGGGCAAGAACGCCTTCGCGCACAAGGGCGGCATGCACGTCGCGGGCGTGCTGGCCGACTCGCGCACGTTCGAGCACATGGAACCGGCGGCGGTGGGCAACGATCGCTCGGTGCTCGTATCGGAGCTGTCGGGCAAGGGCACGGTGCAGGCGCGCGCGGAGCAGTCCGGGCTCGACCTCGACGACGCCACCGCGCTGCGCGTGGTGGAGCGCGTGAAGGACCTCGAGCACCGCGGCTTCCAGTTCGAGGCGGCCGACGGCTCCTTCGATCTGCTGATCCGGCGCGAGACGGGCGACTGGACGCCGCTCTTCCGCCTCGAGTCGTGGCGCGCGATCGTGGAGAAGCGCGAGGACGGCAAGGTGATGACCGAGGCCACGATCAAGATCTGGGTCGAGGGTGAGCGCTACGTGCGAACGGCCGAGGGGAACGGCCCGGTGAACGCGCTCGACAAGGCGCTCCGCGACGCGATCGGCGAGCACTACCCGCACCTGCGGGACGTGCGCCTCGTGAACTTCAAGGTGCGAATTCTCGACGAGACGAAGGGCACCGGCGCTGTCACGCGCGTGCTGCTCGACGCCTCCGACGGCACCGACACGTGGGGCTCGATCAGCGTGTCCGAGAACATCATCGAGGCGAGCTGGGAAGCGCTCGTCGATTCCCTGGAGGCGGGCATGCTGCCGGGCCGCACCGAGCACGTGCGCCACAGCGCGCCCGCCGAGCCCGCCGCACCGTGAGCCAGGAGCCGATCCCGCTCGCGAAGCCGCTGATCGGCGAGCGCGAGGAGCAGCTCGTGCTCGACACGCTTCGGTCGGGACGCCTGTCGCTCGGCCCGCGCCTCGGCGAGTTGGAGGACGCCTTCGCGCAGCGGCTCGGCGTGCCGAGCGTGTCCGCGGTGTCGAGCGGCACTGCCGGCCTCCACCTCGCCGTGCGCGCCGCCGGCATCGAGGCCGGCGACGAGGTCATCACCACGCCGTTCAGCTTCGTCGCCTCGGCGAACTGCGTGCTGTACGAGAACGCGCGGCCCGTGTTCTGCGACATCGACCCGCGCACGCTGAACATAGACGGCGAGGCCGCGGCCGCCGCGGTCACCGAACGCACAACCGGCCTGCTGCCCGTGCACATCTTCGGCTATCCCGCCGACCTGCCGGCGCTCGAGCGAATCGGGGCGCAGCGCGGCCTCTGGATCGTGGAGGACGCCTGCGAGGCGCTCGGCGCCCGCCACGCCGACGGCAAGCCGGTGGGCGCGCGCGGCCATCAGGCGGTGTTTGCCTTCTACGCCAACAAGCAGATCACCACCGGCGAGGGCGGGATGGTCGTCTCCGAGCACAAGGAGAAGATCGAGTCCGAGCGCAACCAGGGCCGCGCCCCGGACATGGGCTGGCTCGACCACGACCGGCTCGGCTTCAACTACCGGCTCACCGACATCGCGTGCGCGCTCGGCATCGCGCAGCTCGAGCGGCTCGACGACCTCCTCGACGGTCGCGCGGCCGCGGCGGCGCTGTACTCCGGCGCGCTCGCCGAGATCGAGGGCCTCGAGCTCCCGTGTCCGGACTCGGGCGGCGACGTCCGCGGCTGGTTCGTGTTCGTGGTCCAGCTGCCGGAGGGCCGCGACCGCGACGCCACGATCCTCGCGCTGCGCGAGCAGGGCGTGCAGTCCAAGCCCTA
>DASVXS010000293.1:0-7683 GCA_036392575.1 Thermoleophilaceae bacterium
CCGACCCAGTCGTGGACTCGGCGTCGATCATCCAGTCGCTGCGCGAGCGTGCGCGCGAGGAGGCGCGTGTGCCAACGGGCTTCCTCGCTGCGGTGACGGTCGGGCAGGAGGGCGAGCTGCTCACCGAGATGGGCGAGCTCATGGGCGCCGGCGCTTTCGGCTTCACCGACGACGGCCTGCCGGTCGCGAGCGCGGGCGTGCTGCGCCAGGCGCTCCGCTACCAGCGCATGAGCGGTGGCTGCATCGCACTACACGAGGAGGACCCGACGCTCTCGCGCGGCGGCTCGATGCACGAGGGACAGGTGTCGGCGCTGCTCGGCGTCGGCGGCGTCCCGTCGATCAGCGAGTCGACCATGATCGCCCGCGACGCCGCGATCGCCCGCTACGAGGACGCGCAGATCCACATCCAGCACCTCTCGGCGCGCGAGTCGGTGGAGGCGATAGAGCAGGCGAAGGCGGTCGGCGTGCGCGTCACCTGCGAGGCCACGCCGCACCACCTCTCGCTCACCGACGAGTCCGTGCGCGCACTCGACACGAACTACAAGATGAATCCGCCGCTGCGGTCGGAGGACGACAGGCAGGCGCTGCTCGACGGGCTGCGATCCGGCATCATCGACTGCGTGGCCACCGACCACGCGCCGCACTCCCGCGAGGAGAAGGAGCAGCCGTTCGAGGCCGCGCCGATGGGCGTGACCGGCCTCGAGACGGCGTTCGCCGCACTGCACACGCTTCTGGTGACGCCGGGCCTGATCCCGCTCGCCGTGCTAATCGAACGCATGACCGCAGGCGGCGCGCCCTTCGGGCTGGCGATCCCGTCGCTCTCGCCCGGCTCGCCGGCGAACGTCTGCCTCGCCGACCTCGCAGCTGAGTGGGAAGCGGGCGAGGCCGGCTACGAGAGCCGCTCCTCGAACTCCTGCTTCGCCGGGCGCACGCTCACCGGACGCGTGCGCATGACGGTCGCCGGTGGCTCGGTCGCCTACCGCGAGCGCTCGTTCGCGATCGGGGCGGTGAGCTGAGCGTGCCTGCGAAGCGGCTGCTCGACCGAGAGCGCGCGGCGCTGCTGGTCGTGGACGTGCAGGAGGCGTTCCGGCCGGTGATTCGCAAGTTCGACCTCGTGGCGGGCCAGGTCGCGCTGCTCGTCCAAGGCGCGCACGCCGTCGGCATCCCGGTGCTGGCGAGCGAGCAGTATCCGAAAGGGCTCGGCCACACCGTGCCCGAGGTCGCGCAGCACCTGAACGGCGCGGCGCCGATCGAGAAGGTCTGCTTCGCGGCCACCGACGCCGAGGGCTTCGACCTCCAGGGCCGCGACCAGGTGATCATCTGCGGGATCGAGGCGCACATCTGCGTGTCGCAGACGGCCCACGCGCTGCTCGACCGGGGTGTGGAGGTCCACCTCGCCGCCGATGCCTGCGGCGCCCGCACCAAGCAGAACCTGCGCACCGGCCTGCTCAAGATGACCACCGCCGGCGCGATCCCGTCGAGCGTGGAGACGGCGCTGTTCGAGCTACTCGGCGCCGCCGGCAGCGAGGAGTTCAAGGCGATCCAGGCGCTGGTGAAGTGAGCACCTACCTGCTGCTCGAGGACGGCACCCGCTTCGACGGCGAGTCCGCCGGCGCCGACACGTTCGCGACCGGCGAGGTCGTGTTCAACACCGCGATGTCGGGCTACCAGGAGTCGGTGAGCGACCCGAGCTACCGCGGCCAGATCATCGTCTTCACCTACCCGCTGATCGGGAACTACGGCGTGTCGCGCGACGCGATGGAGTCGGACTCCGTGCACGCGCGGGCGGTGGTGATGCGCGAGGGCGTGAACCGCGAGGACGCACCGGGCGCGGAGGGCGGCTGGCTCACGTGGCTGTCCGACTGTCGCGTGCCGGCGCTCAGCGGCATCGACACGCGGGCGCTCGTGCGCCACATCCGCGACAAGGGCGCGATGCGGGGCGGCGTGTTCCCGGGCTCGATGCCCGAGTCGGAGGCGATGGAGCGCGTGATGGCAGAGCCGGAGATGGCGGGCGCCGATCTCGCGCGCGAGGTGACCCCGCGCGAGCCGCTGATCCTCGATCCCGACAACCCGGGTCCCCGCGTCGTCGCGCTCGACACGGGCATCAAGGACTCGATCATGGCGAACCTCCGACAGCGCGGCGCGCGGCTCGAGCTGCACCCGTGCACCGCGAGCGCCGAGGACCTGCTCGCACGCGACCCCGACGCGGTGTTCCTCGCGAACGGTCCCGGCGACCCGGCGGCGCTCGACTATGTCGTCGACGCGGTCCGCGGCTGCGTCGGAAAGGTTCCCGTGTTCGGCATCTGCCTGGGGCACCAGCTGCTCTGCCGCGCGGTCGGCCTCGAGACCTTCAAGTTGCCGTTCGGCCACCGCGGCGCGAATCACCCGGTGAAGGACCTCGAGACCGGTCGCATCGACATCACCTCCCAGAACCACGGCTTCGCGGTGCTCGGCCCGAGCGGCGCGAAGACGATCGACGCCGACGAGCCGGTGCGCTGGGAGACCGACTTCGGCGAGGCCGAGCTTTCGCAGCTGAACCTCTACGACCGGACCGTCGAGGGTCTCGTGCTGCGCGACGTGCCGGGCGCGACGGTGCAGTATCACCCCGAAGCGGGCCCCGGTCCACATGACGCGACCCACTTGTTCGACAGGTTCATGGAGATGATCCGTGCCGCGGCGTGACGACTTGAGGCGCATCCTCGTCCTCGGCAGCGGGCCGATCGTGATCGGCCAGGCCGCGGAGTTCGACTACTCGGGCGCGCAGGCCTGCAAGGTGCTGCTCGAGGAGGGCTACGAGGTCGTGCTCGTGAACTCGAACCCGGCCACGATCATGACCGACCCCGAGTTCGCCACGGCCACCTACATCGAGCCGCTCACGCCGGGATCGGTGGCGCGGGTGATCGAGCGCGAGCGCCCCGACGCGCTGCTGCCGACGCTTGGCGGCGGCACCGCGCTCGACCTGGCGCGCGCGCTGTCGGAGGACGGCACGCTCGAGCGCTTCGGCGTCGAGCTGATCGGCGCGAACTACGAGGCGATCCGGCGCGCGGAGGACCGCGAGCTCTTCCGCGCGACGATCGAGGCGGCGGGCCTGAGAGTTCCGCGCTCGGGCATCGCGCGCTCGATCGCCGAGGCGGAGCACGTGCTGGCCGACGTCGGACTTCCGGCGATCGTGCGGCCGGGCTTCACGATGGGCGGGCGCGGGGGCGGCATCGCGCGCAGTGAGGCCGAGTTCCACCAGATTGTGGGCGAGGGCCTCGCCGCCAGTCCGATCGGCCAGGTGCTGATCGAGGAGTCCGTGATCGGGTGGGGCGAGTTCGAACTCGAGGTGATGCGCGACCGCAACGACAACGTGGTGATCGTCTGCTCGATCGAGAACATCGACCCGATGGGCGTGCATACCGGCGACTCGGTCACGGTCGCGCCGCAGCAGACGCTCACGGACAAGCAGTACCAGGCGCTCCGCGACCAGGCGATCGCGGTCATCCGCGCGGTGGGCGTCGAGACCGGTGGCTCGAACATCCAGTTCGCGGTCAACCCCGAGACGGACGAGATCGTCGTGATCGAGATGAACCCGCGCGTGTCGCGCTCGAGTGCGCTCGCGTCGAAGGCGACCGGCTTCCCGATCGCGAAGATCGCCGCGCGGCTGGCCGTGGGCTACGCGCTCGAGGAGATCGACAACGACATCACCAAGGCAACGCCGGCGAGCTTCGAGCCGACGATCGACTACGTGGTGGTGAAGTGGCCGCGGTTCGCGTTCGAGAAGTTCCCGGGGACGAGCGGCAAGCTGTCCACGCACATGCAGTCGGTGGGCGAGGCGATGTCGATCGGCCGCACGTTCAAGCAGGCGATGGTGAAGGCGATGCGCTCGCGCGAGCTCGACGTGACGCCGCCGACGGACGTGCCGCTCGAGGAGTTGCTCGCCCGTCTCGAGACTCCATCGCACGATCGCTTCGAGGTGCTGTTCGCGGCGCTGCGTGCCGGCGCCTCCGAGCAGGAGATCCACCGCCGCACCCACATCGACCCCTGGTACGTGTCGGAGCTCGCCGAGCTCGCGGCCGGTGTCGACCCCGAAGACGGCCTTGCCCGCACGTTCAAGTCGGTCGACACCTGCGCGGCCGAGTTCGAGGCCGCCACTCCGTACTTCTACTCGGGCTTAGAGCGCCCGGCGCCCGACGGCGCCGCCCGCCACGAGGTGGAGCCCGGCGAGCGGCCGGCGGTCGTGATCCTCGGCGCGGGCCCGAACCGCATCGGGCAGGGCATCGAGTTCGACTACTGCTGCGTGCACGCGGCCATGACCGTGCGCGAGTCGGGCCGCGACGCTGTGATGATCAACTGCAACCCGGAGACCGTTTCGACCGACTACGACACGAGCGACCGCCTGTACTTCGAGCCGCTCACGCTCGAGGACGTGCTCGGCGTGATCGAGGTCGAGCAGCCGGAGGGCGTGATCGTGCAGTTCGGCGGCCAGACGCCGCTGAAGCTCGCGAAGGGGCTGCACGACGCGGGCGTGCCGCTGCTCGGCACACCGGTCGACTCGATCGATCTGGCCGAGGACCGCGCCCGCTTCGGCGCGCTGATCAGGGAGCTGGAGCTGAAGTCGCCGCCGTACGCGACCGCCGAGTCGGCCGAGGGCGCCCTCGAGGCCGCGGAGCAGGTCGGCTACCCGCTGCTGGTGCGCCCGAGCTACGTGCTTGGCGGACGCGCCATGGAGATCTGCTATTCGCCCGAGCAGCTCGCCGACTACCTGCGCCGCACCGGCGCGGCAAACGGCAAGGGCACGACGATCTATCTCGACCGCTTCCTCGAGAACGCCATCGAGATCGACGTGGACGCGCTCTGCGACGGCGACGAGGTGCGGATCGGCGCGATCATGCAGCACGTCGAGGAGGCAGGCGTGCACTCCGGCGACTCGGCCTGCGTGATCCCGGCGATGTCGCTCGGCCCGGAGATGCTCCGGCAGGTGGAGCACGCAACCGAGCAGCTCGCGCTCCGGCTCGGCGTGGTGGGCCTGATCAACCTCCAGTTCGCGGTCCACGCCGACGACGAGCTGTACGTGATCGAGGCCAACCCGCGCGCCTCGCGCACAGTGCCGTTCGTCTCGAAGGCGGTGGGCGTGCCGCTCGCGAAGGTGGCCTGCCGGCTGATGCTCGGCGAGAAGCTCGCCGACCTCGACCTCGCGCTGCCCGAGCCGGGCCGCGGACCCGGGCACGTGTCGGTGAAGGAGGCGGTGTTGCCGTTCGACCGCTTCCCGCACGCCGACGCCCTGCTCGGCCCAGAGATGAAGTCGACCGGCGAGGTGATGGGCGTGGCCGCGGACTACCCGACCGCGTTCGGCAAGGCCCAGGCAGCGGCCGGCGCCGGCCTGCCCATCGAGGGCTCGGTCTTCATCAGCGTCACCGACAGCGACAAGCCGGCGGCCACGCAGCTCGCGGCGTCGCTGCACGACCTCGGCTTCAAGGTCCTGGCAACGGGCGGCACCGCGCAGGCGATCCGGCGCATGGGCGTGCCGGTCGAGCGGATCCCGAAGATCTCCGAGGGCTCGCCGAATGTGGTCGACCGCATCGAGTCCGGCGACGTTGCGCTGGTGATCAATACGCCGACGGGCTCGGGGGCGCGCTCCGACGGCTACGAGATCCGCCGTGCGGCGGTGGCGCGTGGCGTTCCCTGTATCACGACGATGACCGGCGCGACGGCCGCCCAGCGCGCGATCCGCGCCCTGCAGCTCGGCGAGCCCGCGGTGCGTTCGCTGCAGGAACTGCACGCTTCGGCGCGCAAGCACGTGGCGCTGCGGCGCGAGGCCGCCCCGGCCGACGTTCCCGGATGACGGCCCCCTTCGGCAGGCGCCTGACGACGGTGTCCCAGGGGCGCGACGTGGGGGCCTACCGCGTGATCACGGCGGTTGACCGGGAGGGGCCCGATCCGGAGCCGGGCCAGTTCTACATGCTCGCGGCGGCCGAGCGCTGGGGCGGGGGAGAGTCGGAGCGGCCGTGGCTGCCGCGTGCGTTCTCATACGCGCGCGCGAGGCCTGCGCACGGCGGCGGGGTGGAGCTGGACTTCCTTCTCGAGGCGGTCGGACCCGGCACGGAGCGCCTCGCCGAGCTCGAGCGGGGCGACGGGCTCTGGCTCACCGGCCCGCTCGGCGTCGGCTTCAGCCCGGCAGACCGCCCGCTGCTCGTGGGCGGCGGGATCGGCGCGGCGCCGCTGCTGTGCCTGCAGGATCAGCACCCCGACGCTCCCGTGCTGCTCGGCTTCCGTTCTGCGGCCTACGCCGAGGCGGCCGCACTGTTCGAGGGCCCGGTCGGACTCTGCACCGACGACGGCTCCGCCGGACGCCAGGCGTTCGTGACCGAGCTGCTACGCGAGCGGCTCGACTCCGGCGAAGGCCAGACCGTCTACGCCTGCGGGCCGCCGGCGATGCTCGAGGCCGTGCGCGCGCTCTGCGCCGAGCGCGAGGTGCCCGCGCAGCTCGCGCTCGAGTCGGGAATGGCGTGCGGCTTCGGCGCCTGCTTCGGCTGCGTGGTGCCCACGCGCTCGGGCTATGTGCGCCTGTGCGTTGACGGGCCGGTGCTCGACGCGGCCGAGCTCGTGACCGCGGAGGTACCGGGGGCGGGGCATTGAGCCGCTCGATCGAGCTGTGCGGCGTCGAGCTGCGCGGCCCGGTGCTGAACGGGTCCGGCACGTTCGACGCGATCGCGGCGCACCGCGCATTCGGCGACGAGCTCTACGCGCGCTTCCCCTTCGACGCTTTCGTGTCGAAGACGATCACCGTCGAGCCGCGCGAGGGCAACCCGCTTCCGCGGCTCTGGGAGACACCGGCCGGCCTGATCAACTCGATCGGGCTCCCGAACAAGGGCCTCGACGGCTTCCTCGCGAGTGATCTGCCTCGGCTCGCGGAGGTGCCGGTGCCGCTTGTGGTCTCGGTCATGGGCTTCAGCGTTTCGGAGCTCAAGCGCCTCGTGACCGCGGTCGCCGCGCGCGACGAAGTCGCGATGCTGGAGCTCAACTTCTCCTGTCCGAATGTCGAGACCGGCCTGATCATGGGCGCCGATCCGGGCGAGACCGCTCGCGCGGTGGAGCGCCTGCGGCCACTCACGGAGAAGCCGCTGATCGTGAAGCTCACGCCCAACGCCACCGACCCGGCCGCCGTAGCGGCCGCCGCGGAGGGGACGGGGGCGGATGGACTGTCGCTGATCAACACGCTGAAGGGCATGGCGATCGATCCGCGCACCGGACGGCCGTGGCTGGGTGCCACCACCGGAGGGGTCTCGGGTCCCGCCGTGAAGGCGATCGCGCTGCAGCAGGTACACCAGGTCTCGGCGCGGGTGAAGTTGCCCCTGATCGGGATGGGCGGCATCCAATCCGGTCGCGACGCCGCCGATTTTCTCCTCGCCGGCGCGACGGCGATTGCGGTGGGCACGGAGAACTTTCGAGACCCGGCCGCCGGCAGCCGCGTGGCGGCCGAGCTCGAGGCGGTTTTTCGCAATGAGCGGGAATATTTGGGGGAGTGGGCACCGCCCATGAGCGGACGGGGGTCACAGTGACCCAAAAAGGGCCTGCAATTCGCCACAAAAGCCTCAAGCAGTCCGAAGCCGACTAAACCTCAACCTGAGGTGGAGGCGAATTCGCGAATTTCTCCGCGTTTCGGCGCTGTCGCGCTTGTTTTTCTGTGTAACATCGCCGCCC
>DASVXS010000294.1:0-14115 GCA_036392575.1 Thermoleophilaceae bacterium
TGCCGGAGCCTGCGCCGGCACCAGTTTGCACGGGCGCGCTCACGGCGGTGAGCTTGAGCCCGAGCGAACCCGCCGTCTGCGGTCCCACGATTCCGTCGACCACCAGCCCGTGCGCGCGCTGGTAGCGCTTCACGGCGGCGAGCGTCTGCGGGCCGAAGCTGCCGTCGGCCGCGATGCCGAGCGCGCGCTGGAGCGCGGACACGGACGGCCCGCTCGAACCGGAGCGCAGCACGGTCGACACGGTTTGCGAGCTGCCCGCGAGCTTCGACGCGCCGCCCGCGGCGAGCGCAGCCCCGCCGCCGACGGTCATCGCGCCAGCGAGCACGAGCGACACGCTGCGGCGCTGGAAGAGCCGCCGGCGCTTGCGGCGCGCGGTCTCGCGCCTCTCACGCGACTGCTCGAGCGAGCGTCTGTATCGCTCGCGCGAAAAGGCGTTATTCAACTGTTGCAACGAACTGCTCCTCCTCTTTCGCTGCCTACGGGGTGAGCTGACGGGCTCGCGCGGAAAGAGGCGCGCTACGCCGCACTAAGTCGGCGATTCGCCCCCGGAGCGACACCAGTGCCACTCCAAGTGGGTCCCCCGTTCGCGACCGAATGACGGCCGCGATTCGGCGTTTCAGAGGTGTACATAAGCAGATCGACCGGCGGTGCGTCACATATGGGCGCGATCCTCTGCGTGGGCGATCGCGAAAGATCCCCTCGAAATGCGCCACCAGCCCGCTCACGACGAGTAACCTGAGGCCTTAGATGGCCTCCGCTCGCAGGAGCCTCACGAAGCCGTCCCAACAGGGCACGCGGCCCACGGGCACGCTCGCTCAGGAGTGGCGCTCGCTCACGCGCGCGGCGACCTTCGTCGCGATCCTCACCAGCCCGGCGTTCTTCTTTGTGCTCTACCAGCGCGGGAACTGGAGCGTGCTCGCTGCGCTCGCCGGCACCGCGGCCGCCGTCGTGATCTTCCGCGGGCTCGTGGACGTGATCACGCGCCGGCTGATCCCGTCCCCCAGCCTCTACGAGGCAGACGACGCCGCGCGCAAGGAGGACGCGATCGCGCGCAGGCGCCACTGGTACTGGCGCAAGAAGTTCCGCCGCGTGACGCTGCTCGCCGTCCTCTTCATGATCCCCGTCTCGATCGTTGCCATCGTCAACGGCATCAGCCTCGGCGCGGCGATCAGCAAGACGCTCGACGGGATCGTCGCGTTCCTGCCGCTTCTGCTCGGCCTCGGTCTGCAATTGCCGCTGTTCTTCCTGATCAACCTCGTGATCCTCTTCGGGCCGCTGATGTTCTTCGGCATCCGGCAGATGAAGGGCTACGAGCCGGGAGACTCCGACTGGGGGGTGCGTTTGGAGGACGTGCGCGGTCAGGCCGAGGCCAAGGAGGAGGTCCGCCGCGTGATCTCCCTCTGGCAGTCGGGCGAGGCGTTCGAGAAGGCCGGCGGCAAGCGCGAGCGCGGCCTGCTGTTCCTGGGTGCGCCGGGCACCGGCAAGACGATGCTGTCGAAGGCGATCGCCACCGGCTTCAACTGTCCGTTCGTCACGGTGCCGGGCTCGGGGTTCGCCCAGACCTTCATCGGGATGGACGTGATCATCGTCCAGTTCCTGGTGCGCAAGGCGAAGAAGCTCGCGGCCAAGTGGGGCGGCCAGTGCATCGTGTTCATCGACGAGATCGACGCGGTGGGCATGCGCCGCGCGGCGCTCGGCGGCGGTGTGGGGGGCTTCGCGACGCCACGCTTCGAGGAGCTCGCGTTCTTCGGCCCGCACGGCGCGCTGAACCCGAGCGGCGACCTCATCCTCGAGACGCCCGCCTGGCGCGAGCGCATGTTCCGGGAACGCGCGCCCGAGCCGGTCAACTACGTGCCGGGCTTCTACCGCTGGCTACAGCGCGGCATCGAGCGCATCATCCCGGGCGGCATGATGGGCGGCATGGGCGGCAGCCTGGCGCTGAACCAGTTGCTGGTGCAGATGGACGGGATCGACGACCCGCCCTTCCTGAAGCGCTCACTCACCAAGCGCTGGAACACGTTCCTCGACGCGCTCTACGTCGTGCCCCAGAAGATCGGCAACGTCTCGCTCAGGCTGCCGCCACCGAAGCCCGCGAAGCACGAGATCTATTTCATCGGCGCCACCAATGCCCCGATCGAGTCCCTCGACCCGGCGCTAACGCGCCCGGGCCGCATGGGGCGGCACATCTGGTTCCGCACTCCCACGCAGGGGGACCGCAAGGACATCTTCCACCTCTACATGTCGAAGGTGGATCACGAGCCGGATCTCGATACGGACCGTCGCCGAGAGGAGCTTGCGCGCATAACGAACGGGTACTCGCCGGCGATGATCGAGCAGGTCTGCTCGATGGCGCTCACCTACGCGCACGCGGACCACCGGCCGCAGTTTGGCTGGGACGACATCGTCGAGGCGATGACCACGGTCGAGACCGGCACGGCGATCGGCATCGAGTACGTGCCCGACGAGACTCGCGCGGTCGCGATCCACGAGGCCGGTCACGCGGTCGCGGGCCACGTCTACATGCAGGGCGTGCTCTCCACTCGCCTCTCGATCCGCATGCGCTCGGGCTCGCTCGGGCATCACCAGGCGATCGAGAAGGAGGAGCGCTTCTCCTCGTGGCGGCACGAGGAGATCGCGAAGCTGATCTGGACGCTCGGGGCGATGGCCGCGGAGCATGTGTTCTACGGCGAGAACTCCACGGGCGTGGGCGGCGACGTACAGAGCGCGACGGGGCGCGCGGCCTGGATGGTGGGCATGTGCGCGATGGCGCCCGACCGGGTGGACCTCAGTGGACGCGTCCCGCTCAGGGATCGCGAGAAGCGCGAGGACGAGATCATGAAGCGCTTCGAGCGGCTCGGCGACCGCATCATGCAGCGCGGGGGCGGCGCCGGCCCGATGATGCCCGACCCGATCGCGGGCATCCTCGGAGACCCCGACAAGCGGCGCTCGGTCATGGGACTCCTCGGCCAGGCCTACGTGGCCGCCTACAACGTGGTGCTGTACAACCGCGCCCAGGTTGAGGCCGTCGCGGAAGTGCTGATGGAACGGCGTGAGATGCACGGCGATGAGGTCGTCGACCTGCTCGACGAGCAGATCCTCGAGCGCCCGGAGATCGACGTGCTCGACGAAGCCTCCTGGCCGAAGCTGTGAGCGGCGAGGACGAACACCGCGAACCGGAACAAGGAGATGAGCTCGAGCCCGCGGCCGGCCAGGAAGTCGAGCAGTCCCACTCCACCGAGCTAGAGCGCCGGCGTCCCGCGGAGATCGAGATGCCGGGCGTGTCGGCGGAGCCCTACATGGGGCGCTTCCGCTTCGTGCTCGGAGCACTCGGGGGCTTCGCGGTCGCGGCGATCGCAATCGCCGTGATCATCGGCGTCGGGGGCAAGCCGGCGCCCGGACCGGCCTGGTCGGCGTGGAAGCCGCACGGTGGCAACGGGGACAAGATCCAGCAGATCGCGCACCACATCGGGCCGACCTACCACCTGCCAGACGGCAATCAGCTCGTGGCGGTGAATGCCGGGCCGCTGGCGCTCCAAGGTGCGCCCGTAGCGATCACGGTGCGCACGCCCACGAGGATCGACTCGGTGGACGGGTCGAACGGCGTGCTGTACACACTCTGCGGGCTGGGCGACAAGTGCTCGATCGACAAGGGCAAGCCGTCCAACGCTCGCGGTGTCCTGCTCCGTCGCGAGGCGCTCGAGCTCGCTCTGTACACCTTCCGCTACGTGGACAAGGCGAACATCGTGGTGGCGTTGCTCCCGCCGCCGCCCGGCCAGGACCCGAGCAGGGCGCTGTTCTACCGCCGCTCGGATCTCGAGCCGAGCCTCGAGCAGCCGCTGGCGCGCACGCTCCCCGGTCCGCCTCCCTCGGTCTCGGCGATGAACCAACCCGAGCTCGCAAACGACGTCCTGCGCCGAACCGAGCCGAACGAATACGCGTTCAAGCTCAACTTCGGCGCGGGCGGCGGCGTGGAGCTGCTGCTCGACCAGTCGCCCCCACAGCCGGCCACGAAGAAGAAGTCCTCTTCGGGCAGGTAGGTCAGCGCCGGCGCAGCGCATCGTCGCGCACGAGCGAATCGACCTGCGCGCCGCCGAGGAACACGATCGCCGACAGATACAGGTACGTGAGCAGAATGACGAGCGACGCGAGGTTGCCGAAGATCGAGCCGTAGTTGGCCACTCCGCGCAGGTAGGCGCCGAAGCCTATCGACATCAGCACCCAGGCCGTTACCACGAGAACGCTGCCGAAGCTCGCCCAGCGCACGGGCCGCCGCTCGGACGGGCCAAAGCGAACGAGTAGCCACACGCAGGCGAGCAGCAGCAGCGCCGCGACTCCCCAGCGCGCGACGAAGAGCAGGCCGGTGAGCGGCTGCCCGACGTCGCCGTAGGCGAGCGGTGCGAGCGTGACCACCGCCAGCGCGCCGATGAGGCACGCCGCCTGGCCAAGGGCGATCCCCGTGGAGACGAGCATCCGGTCGCGCCAGCTTCGATCGGTGCCAACCTCGTAGATGCCGTTGAGCGCCCCCATCGCGGCACGCACGGCGCCCGACATCTGCCACAGCGCGAAAGCGCGCCGAATGTGAGCCAGAACGCCTGCTTGGACGAGAGCGCCCGCGTGACCGTGTCGTTGATCACCTGGTACGCGGCGCCGGAGACAGCGTCGTGCAGCTTCGGTGCCACCTCGTCGGCCCACACGCTCTGCAGGTCGAGGAAGCCGGCGAGCGCGACCAGGAAGAGCGCGAATGGCACGATCGCCGTGAGGATCTGGAATGCGATCGCGCTCGCCGAGGTGAGCAGATCGTTGCGCTGGAACTCACGGACCAGCTTGGGCACGACGCCGGAGACGGACGGCAGTGATGGCCGGCGGCGCCGTGTCGCAGTCGCCATTGCCTTGTAGTACCCGCTTCCGGCATGGTTGTGGCTGAACCAGGGCAGTAAGAGACTGCCCGGTCCCATCCCCG
This sequence comes from Thermoleophilaceae bacterium, assembly GCA_036392575.1. Classification (GTDB taxonomy): domain Bacteria; phylum Actinomycetota; class Thermoleophilia; order Solirubrobacterales; family Thermoleophilaceae; genus JADGHQ01. Next base: position 4,961 of record DASVXS010000294.1, read on the forward strand.
ACGCAGGAGCACGCCATGGAGCGCCCAGAGGAACAAGCGCCGAACGACGAGCCGTACGTGGAGGAGCAGGAGGAAGAGGCCGCCGCCGAGGCCGGGCGGATCGGTGGGTACGGCGGCGAGCCGGACTGGCCCGAGGAGGAGCGAGCCGTACGCGAGGGCGGCGGCGGCGAGCAGGAAGGCTTCGAAGAGGCCGAGGACGAGCTGATCGAGAACGCGTCCCACGGCGACGGTGACCTGAGCCGCGACGCCTTCGGGGGCGAGGAGGAGATCGAGAGCGACCGCTCGACGGCCGACTACGGCGAAGCCGACCACGTGATCGTCGAGGACGACGCGGACGACGTAGAGGGCCGCTGAAGCGCCCGGCGGTGACATGAAACGCGGAGCAGGAGCGGCACACCCGCGAAGGGCCGCTCCGCTACGCGGTCGCGTGAATCGCCTGGTTCGCGGTCACGTTTCTGCTGATGGGCGTCGCCGTGTTCGGCGGCGTGTTCCGGATAGCGCTGCGCTAGCGCTGGCGACGAGCTCGCCGACGCGCCTCGAAAGCTGCCACTGGAGGCTCCGATCGTGCGACTGCGCGTCGAAGTCGCCGTGCGCGCCGGGGTCACGGCCCGGGATCGGCTGGAACAGGTTGCCCTCGCGCGGTCCGGTGTGCTTGGGGGTCTGCTGGCCCTTCACGGCCGTACGGGCGAGGTAGCGGTCGGCGAACCAGGGCGCGAGCTTGTTGCCCCAGATCGAGTAGACGGTCGAGCCGCCCACAAAGTACTCGCGACGCGGGTGGCGCACTGCCCAGTGGACGGCGTCAGCGGCCAACTCAGGCTGGTAGATCGGAGGCACCGGCTGCGGGTGGTTCGGCATCTTCGAGCGGCAGTGATCGAACTGGGGCGTGTTGAGCCCCGGCAGCTGGACCATCGTCACGCGCACGTTCGAGCCCTTGTGCATGAGCTCGGTGCGCACCGACTCGAACATGCCCTTCATCGCGTGCTTCGAGCCGCAGTACGCGGATTGGAGCGGGATGCCGCGGTAGGCGAGCGCAGAGCCGACCTGCACGATCGTGCCGCTGTCGCGCGGCATCATCCGCTTGAGCGCCGCGCGTGTGCCCCACACCGACCCGAGGTACGTGACCTCGGTCGCGCGCCGGTACTCCTCCGGTTCGATGTCCTCGAAGAACGCGAAGACGGTCGTCATCGCGCAGTTCACCCACACGTCGATCGGACCCAGCGCGTCCTCGACCGCGTCAGCGGCGGCGTCGACCGCGTGGTGATCGGCTACGTCAGAGGGCAGCGGCAGCGCCTTCGATCCGGCCTCGTGCACTTCTTCGCTCGCGGCGTCGAGCCCCTCCCGGTCGCGCGCGATCAGCCCTATGTGCGCACCGCCTCGCGCGAAGCGGCGCGCGATCGCGCGCCCTACCCCGGACGTGGCCCCGGTGACGACGACCACCTGCCTCTTTTCGCCCATGCCGCAAGCCCTACCCGGTAGACGGGAGGGTTAGCCCTGGCTGTCTCCGCCGTGCGCGTCGCGGTGGTGCCTCTGAAGTTCCTCAGCCTCGGCGTGACGGAGCGCGGCGCGTTCATGGGCCTCCGCTTCGCGCTCGTGCACGAGGCGTGTCTCGTCAGTGGTCGCGAGTTCCGCCTCTCTGCGGGCTTGGCGAGCCCGTCCCAGCGCCTCGGCTGCGCGCCGCTCAGCCGCGAGTCTGCGCTCCTCGGCGACCTGCGCGAGCTCCTCGTCGCGCGCCATGTCCTCATTGTCCCATCGCAGCCGATTGTCGGCGCTACGTGCTCGGACGCGCAATAATGCTCTCAAAGGGGGTGAACCTTCGTCACCGTGCCGAGAGCTCGGCTACTTGTTGAGGACCCCGATCTGGCCTCACGCCTCGAAGAGCGAACCGCGCAGACCCTACAAGACCTGCTGCTCGTCCCGATCGAGGACGTGCCGACCGGTCCGTGGAGTCCTCCGGAGAGGGACGGCCCGGTTGGCGGGTTCATCGTGCTCGACGGGGCGCTCGCGAAGAACGCGAGCATCGTAGATTCGACGACGACCCAGCTGTTCGGCCCCGGTGCCCTCGTGCAGCCGGGCGCCGACCGGGACGAGACGCTGCTCCCCTGGCGCACGGCGTGGTATGCAGTGTCCCCCACCCGCCTCGCGGAGCTCGACGAGCGCGTGGTTGCCGCCGCTTGGCATCACCCGGGACTTGCTGCAGCACTCCTCGCCCGCGCCGCCGAGACGGCCGCGGACGCAGGCTTCATACTCGCGGCCAGCAACCTGAGCCGGCTCGACGCGCGCCTGCTCGCACTGCTGTGGCACCTCGCGGACCGCTTCGGGCACGTGGCGACGGACGGCATGGTTCTGCATTTGCCGCTGTCCCACCGTCTGCTCGCGCAGATGGTCGGGGCACAACGGCCGTCCGTGACAACAGCACTGCGCCAGCTCTCGGAACGGGACGCGCTCGCGCGGCGGGACGACGGCGCGTGGCTGCTACTGGGCGACCCCGTGGAGGCGCTAGAGCGCACGCTCTCGACGTCGCCGTTGAGGCAGCCCGTGGGGGCGCGCCCCGTGCTGCCGCGGGTGCGCGAGCCGCACCACGTGAGTCAGGCGGCCTTCGCGGCCTCGCTTCACCGGCCGACGGCGAAGATCCAGTTCACCGCGCTCGAGGCCCGGCTGAACGAGCAGCTGAGGAGACTCCGCGAGGACCATCTGAAGTCGGCCCAGCGCATGACGGAGACAGTCGAGAAGAGCCAGGAGGTGCGGAGTGCGACCGCCGAGCTGCGCGGCGAGATCATCCGCCGGCGAGCCGAGCAATCCGCGGCCTAGGAGACGGCGCGCCTCTTCTCGGCCATGAGCAGGATGGTGCCGTAGATCGAGCCGTCCTCCGCAAGGAGCGGTGTTGCGCTCACGTCGACGATGATCGGGCGCCCGCGGCGGTTGATCGCCTCCACTGAAACGGCGCCGTCGCCCGGCTCGCCGGCCAGTGCCGCCTTCAGCGGCTGACGCAGCTCCTCGACCGGCAGGCCGATGTCCAGGTTGAGGAAGTGCGCGCCCTCCACCTCCTCGCTGCGAAGCCCCCACATGTCCTCAGACGCGGCGTTCCAGATTTGCACCCTCTGCTCCGGGTCGAGCACCGTGACTCCCACGTGCAGGCTCGAGAGGATCGCCTCGAGGAAGGTGTTCACGCGGTTGATCTCGGACGTGCGGTCCCGGAGCTCGTCGTTCATCGTCTCGAGCTCCTCGTTGCTCGACTGGAGCTCCTCGTTCATCGTCTCGAGCTCCTCGTTGGTGGACTGCAGCTCTTCGTTCGTTGTCTCGAGCTCCTCGTTGGTGGACTGCAGCTCCTCGTTCGTTGTCTCGAGCTCCTCGACCGTCGACTGAAGCTCCTCGTACGCGGTCTCGAGCTCCCGCTTTGAGCGCTCGAGGTCGGCCTTCATCCGCACGTGCCGCGTCACATCCTCAAACGACACGCTCGCGCCAAGGACGGCGCGCTCGGCAGAGATGACCGGGGTAACCGAGACCTCCAGCGAGCGCTCCTCGCCGCCCGGGTTGCGGAACTGGATTTCGCTCGCCACGACGGCCCGCTCCTGCTCGTAGGCGCGCTCCAGCAGCGACCTCAGCTCGACCGGCCGGTATGAGATCTCGAGGTCCTGCAGTGGACGACCGATGTCGCGCGCGGTGATTCCGAACAGGGCGCGCGCCTCCTGGTTCACACTCGCCACGAAGCCACCGCGGTCGAGCACGATCTCAGCGACCCTGCCGATTTCCAGCGCGCCCTCGCGAAGGCCCAGGTAGCGCTCGGGCAACTGATCCCGAGGAGTGCCGGGCACGATCATGCCGATGCGCTCTCGCAGCGTCGGCTGTGCGACCTTGCGGAACACACGCCACTTCAGGCTGATCGGACTGAACAGGTCGGCGTGCGTGATCAGCATCTCCGACTTTCCGAGGAACAGGACGCCGCTCTGGGTCAGCGCGAAGTTGAAGTGGCCGAGGATCCGCGACTGCGTCTCCGCGTTGAAGTACATCAGCGTGTTACGGCACACGAGTAGGTCGACTCGCGAGATCGGCGCATCCTGCACGAGGTCGTTACGCCCGAAGATGACCGCATGCCTCAGCTCCGGGCGCACGGTGTAGCGGTGGTCGTTCTGCTCGAAGTACTTATCGAGCAGCTCCCTCGGCACGTGCTTCACCTGGTCGTTCGAGTACTGCGACAGGCGCGCCTCGTTGAGCGCCTCCTGGTCCACATCCGTGGCGTAGATCTTCACCCGGTCCCGGAGCGCGCTCTCGCCCATCAGCTCCGCGAGCAGCATCGCGGTGGTGTAGGACTCCTGGCCCGAGGCGCACGCCGCGCACCACACCCTCAGCGGCTGGTCTGGCGGCCTCTCGTGGATGAGCTTGGGTAGCACCTCGGCGGCGAGGTGATCCCACGCCGGCTTGTCCCGGAAGAAGTCGGTGACATTGATGAGGATCGTGTTGAAGAGGTCTCCGTACTCCTCCGGGTGAACCTGCAGGAAGTCGAGGTACTGGCCATAGGACGAGACGTCGACCGCGTCCATACGCTTGCGAATGCGGCGCTCGAGGCTCGTGCGCTTGTAGCCCGTGAAGTCGAAGCCGCGCGTGCCCTTGAGGAACACGAGCAGCTCATCGAGCGCCTCGGCCTCGGCAGGAGTGCTCGGATTCGGGTCCTGGCGGGTGGGACACATCTCCTACTCCTGCGTGGCCGGCTCGGCGCTCTGGATGAGCGACGGCACGTCAGTGGACATCGAGGTAACCGCCTTGCGGATCGTCTCGGCCTGCTCTTCCAAGTTCTCGATGCGGCGCTGGAAGTGCTCATCGGAGCCGCCGCGGCGGCCTACGCGGCGAGCCACCCGCCGCAGCAGGTCGGCGCGTTCCTCGAGCGCCCGGAGCGCAGCCCACATCGCAGCCTCGAGCGATCGTCCCTGCTCCTCCACGAGGCTCTCGGGCGAGTAGACGTGGCCGACTCTGCACTTGAACTGGAGCAGCTCGCCCTCCTGCTTGGCCCACAGCGCGCCGCCGCACTCGGGACAGGTGAAGCCCGACGCGGGTTGCTCCGTCTCGTGCTGGTCGAGCTCGTCCATCAAGGGCTCCCAGTGCCCTGGAACATCGTCCTCCGAGTCCTCGTCATCATCATCCCCGGAACCCGCCACCTCGTTCAAGAGTGCCGCGATCCCGTCTACATCGAGTACGTGATCGACCGAGGTGGCGGCCATGGCACTCGCCGGCATGTCGCCGTACAGTGCGTCTCTCGGATCCTGTACGACCGCGAGCCCACCCGCGCGCTTGACGGCGGCGAGGCCCGCGGCACCATCGTCAAGCGAGCCCGAAAGGATCACGCCGACGACGCGCGGCCCGTACGTCTCCGCCGCGCTCCGGAACGTCGGGTCGATCGCCGGGCGGTGCCCGTTCTCTCGTGCGCCGAGCGTGACGCGCACCCGGTTGTCCCGTATCAGCATGTGGCGGTCTGGAGGCGCGACATAGATGTTTCCGGGCTCGATCGCGGCGCCGTCGCGCGCTACCTGGGCGCGAAGCGGGCCGGAGCGGTCGAGGATGTTCGGGAGCACGCTCGTGCCGGTCGGCATCACGTGAAGCACGACGAACAGCGAGCTGAGCCCGTTGTCGCGCTCCAACCCGTGTACGAGGCGGCTGAGGGCCTCCACACCTCCCGCCGAGGCTCCGACCACCACGATGTCCCGACGCGGGCTCGAGCGCGCCATGGCGTGAACACTACGCCCTATTCGCCGCGACAGAACTCTTTCGTCGAGCGCCTCCGAGAGGTTGCTCCGCAACGTGTTTGCCCTACGCCCGGGTAGAGGCGGTGACTCGCAAGGGGTAAACCTCAATTGCGGATCGGAGGCCGCAAGCTCGCACGCGCCTGCCGGCCCACCCCTCTCCAACCGGTAGGCGCGTGTGCGCTTCACGAGAACATCGGATCTACCCCCCAAGTTCTATGTCTGACCACCAAGAGCAAGCGATTGTCAGGGCAGTCGAGGAGAGGCTGATCCATGCCGACGGCGACGGCCATGCACACATGGACGCAGGCGAGCTTCGCGCGGCAATCGCGAACGCGATGGTGGGCCTGAAGAAGCGCTTCTACGGGAAGGGCCCGACCAAGGCCAAGACGTACATCAACGACAACTACATCTTCTGCGTGCTCGAGGGCGGCCTCACCCGCAACGAGGAGACTCTCGTCGCAGCCGGCGCCGAGGACCTCGTGCGCGACTACCGGCTGCGGTTCCAGGAGGTCGTGCTCGGCGTCACGAAGCAGGCGATCGCGGAGCTCACGGGGCGGGAGGTCGTGAACGCCCACAGCCAGATCGTCTTCAACCCCGACCGCGTGTTCGAGATATTCGTGCTCGACGGGCCGCCCCTCGAGGCGCGTGCAGGCTCGGATGGGCGCCCTCACGCGGATGGACGCCCTCCCGCGGATGGACGCCCTCACGCGGATGGACGCCCTCCCGCAGATGGACGCCCTCCCGCGACAACGACCGACTGACGTTCAGGCGACCTCATCGGGTCCGGGGGTCCGCTCCTCGACCGCCGCATAGCCACTTCCCTCCGCGGCCGGCACGGTGACGACCGAACCGGCCCAGCCGCGCAGCGGATGCACCTCGGTCCGCGCGAGCTCCACGCAGATCCGCTTCACGAGCCAGTAGACGACCAGCGGAAGCAGCCAGCCGCCGATCCGCCAGAACCACACCTGGCCCTCGTACGAGATCCCCAGCTGTAGGAAGACGCGGTCGGTCGAGCCGGCGAAGAACGCCGCCGACACCCACGTCGCGAAAGCGGCGCCCGTTGCCGTACGCACCGGGTTGTCGCGCGGGCGGTCGAGCAGGTCGTGTCGCAGCTGATCTCCCGTGAAGCGCCGTTCGATCGTGGGCCAGAGGTAGAGGAACCCGAACACCGCGAGCGGGAACAGAACACCTCCCCAGAACGGCGTGGGCACGAGCGTGACGTTGCCTATGTGCGGCTCCCACGCGGGCATCAGCCGCAGTGCACCGATCAGCCAGCCGAGATACCAGTCGGGTTGGGCGCCGTTCGTGGAAAGGAACGTGTCAAATGGACCCCACTCCCAGATGGGATTGATCTGGATCAGCCCTCCGAGCAGGAAGAGCACCGACGTGACCGCGAATAGCAGGCCGATCGAGCGCAGGGCGTAGGCCGGCCACATCGGGGTGCCGACCGTGTTTCGCTCCGTGCGCCCCGGGCCGGGGAACTGCGAGTGGTGCTGGCGCACGATGATCGTGAGGTGGACCGTGATCAGCGCCGCGAGCGTGACGGGGATGATCAGCGCGTGGATGATCAGCAGCCGGGTGAAGAACGAGTCCGCGCCGGGAAACTCGCCGCCCCAGAGGAGGAACGCCAGCGGTCCGCCCACCACGGGCAGTGACATCGCGGTCGAGTACCCGATCGCTAGCCCTTGGCCGGACAACAGGTCGTCCACCAGCGAGTAGCCCACGTAGCCCTCGACCACCGCCAGCGTGAGCATTGTGAGCCCGATGTAGTAGTTGATGTCGCGCGGCTTCCGGAACGCCCCGGTGAAGAAGATCCGCATCAGGTGGAGCACGATCGCGACGAGAAACACGTTCGCCGCCCAGTGGTGCGTCTGGCGGATCAGCAGGCCCGCGGGGACCGAGAACGACAGGTCCACCACCGACTCGTAGGCGCGCGACATCGTCAGCCCGCGGAGGGGCGCATAGCCTCCGTGGTAGGTCACGGTCGCGCTGCTCGGCTCGTAGAAGAAGGTGAGGAAGATCCCCGTGGCCACGAGCACCACGAACGAATAGAGCGCGATCTCGCCCAGCATGAACGACCAGTGGTCGGGAAACACGTAGCGGAGCGCCTTCTTGATTCCCGGCGAGGTCCCGACCCGCTCGTCCAGCCAGCGCACCGTCCAGCGGATCACTTCGCCGGCCCCTTCGGGTTGCGCTTTGTGAGTAGCCACGATGGACCGACGTCCTCGGGGAAGTCGCGCTGTGCGGCGAGGTAGCCCTCCGCATCGACCATCAGCGGCAGCTGCGGCAGCGCCCGCCCCGCCGGCCCGAACAGCAGCTTGCCACCCGCCGCAGGGTCGAACGTGGAGTAGTGGCACGGGCAGGTGAAGGCCGGCTTGGCGCTGGTCGGCTGGTAGAGCGGATAGCGATACAGCGAGACCGCGCAGCCGGCGTGCGGGCACACCTTCGAGTAGGCGAGCACGCCCTGGGGTGCCCAAGTCTCACGCCCCTTGGGCAGCCGCAGCGTGTTCTGTGGCAGCTTCACCACCACCAGCGAGGAGCCGAGGTCGTCGGGGTCAGCATCCTGCGGCAGCGCCGTGTAGAAGGTGCCGATCTCGATGTCCTCGGGCCGGTAGGGCTTGCCCTTGGCGTCCACGAGGCGCCGGCCGGGGAACCAGGGCGTCTCCGACACGCGATGGTCGATCGCGGGCCCGATGGATGCGGCCGGGACCACCAGCGCAGCGCCCACGGTCGCGCCCGCCGCCACGCCGGCCGCGCCGAGCAGCTTTCGCCGCGAGATGCCCTCAGCGCCCTCGTCGACGAGCTGGCCGACCTCCTCCACCTCCTGCTCGCGAAGCAGCTGGTCGCGCTCCTCGACGGCCGTCTCCTGCGGCACGACGAACTTGCCGGCCACGACGGCCGCGGCGGCGAGGAAAGCGAAGCACAGCCCGATCGTGAGACCGAGCAGCTGTGTGTCACGCCCGGCCACCACGTAGCGAATGGCGAAAACGACCGCGCACGCCGCGCCAACCCAGAGCAGGGCAGCCACCGCTCTCTCGGCACGCGGACTGTTCCGCACCTCGCGCTTGCTCGGATCGAACGGCGGCGCGGGCGCGGGCGGCGCGCCAGACGGCTGCACTGGCTGCTTCAGGCGCCGGCCCAGGAAGAAGGCCACGAGCAGCTGCCAGATCCGCCGTAGGAGCCTCATATCTCGTTGCGCTCCCCGATCAGGCGGATCACCAGCACGAGCGCCGACCCAGCGAGCAACCAGGCCACCATGCCTTCCGGAATGGGCCCGATGTGCCCGATCGACCAGCCGCCGCGGTCGTCGGGATTGCGCGTGTACACGACGTAGCGCGCGATCGAGTCGAGCTCCTGCTGATTGATCTGGCTCGGCGGGAACTTAGGCATCAGATACGGCCCCATCCGAACCGCCTCGGC
>DASVXS010000295.1:0-5000 GCA_036392575.1 Thermoleophilaceae bacterium
GCTCCTGGAGGCGACGCTCCCCCGGCCCGAGCGCACCGGGATGCGCGGTCACCTGACGCCCGGCGAGGCGGGCGGCTGCGCGAAGGGCGCCGCCGCCAAGCGCCTCCTGCTCGTGCACATCTCGGACGAGCTCGATGCCGAGTGGGCGCGCGAGGAGGCAGAGGGCACGTTCGGCGGTCCCGTCGAGGTCGCGACAGAGGGCGCGGTCTTCGAGGTCTAGGCCCTCCGCGGCGGCGGACGCCTGAGCCGGGGGTCGAGGCCCGAGGCGCTCTATTCTCGGGTAGCGGTGACCTCTCAACCCGACCTGTTCGCCAACTTCGCGCGCATGCGGCGCGAGATGGACGAGCTGTTCGGCGACGTGATGCAGCGCCGCCGCGGCCCCAGGGGGCGGGGCTTCTCGCCGCGCGTCGACGTCTACTACTCGGACAACCCGCCGCGCGCGGTGGTGAAGGTTGACCTCGCCGCCGTCGACCCCGCCGACGTCGCGCTCGAGATCCGCGGCCGCCAGCTCGTGATCGCCGGCGAGCGCCGGCCCACCGAGGAGGGCGGCCGCCTCTACCAGCAGATCGAGATCGAGCACGGCCCGTTCCGGCGTGTGGTCGAGCTGGGCGCGGACGTGGACCCGGAGAGCGCCAAGGCGAGCTACGAGGACGGCGTGCTCCGGATCGAGATACCGCTGCGGCAGCAGGAGCAGGCCGTGCGCAAGGTGCCGATCAGCGGCCGCGCGCGTTCGCTGCGCCCGAGTGATCCCGAGCGCTCGAACGGCGGCGACGAGCGGTGACGATCGACCTGCCCGAGGGCGCCGTCGGCGTGGTAGAGGGCAACGGCAGCCTGCCGCAGGCGCTGCCCGTGCTGCCGCTAAAGGACTCGGTCACCTTCCCAGACACGGTCACGCCGCTCGCCGTCGGCCAGCCGCGTTCCGTCGAGCTCGTGAACGACGTGCTCGGTGGCAACCGCATGATGGTGATGGTTGCCTCGCGCAACCCGGACGTGGAGGTGCCGAGCCCGGACGATCTCTACGACGTCGGCGTCGTCGGCACGGTCGCGCGCATGATGAAGGTGCCCGACGGCAGCTTGCGCATCCTCGTGCAGGCGCACCAGCGTGTGAGGCTCTCGGACTACGTCGCCACCGAGCCCTACCTGGTCGCACGCATCGAGCCACTTCCCGACGTGGAGGAGGACACGCCCGAGCTCCGCGCGCTGATGCGCAACGTGCAGAACACGTTCGGGCAGATCGTCGAAGAGGTGCCGTACCTGCCGGAAGAGCTCCAGATGGCGCTCGCCAACATCGACGATCCGTCGGAGCTCGCGCACCTGATCGCCGGCTCACTCCGGATCTCGACCGAGGAGAAACAGCAGCTGCTCGAAGAGGTGAACGTCGCCAAGCGGCTGCGCCGCCTCTCGGAGATCCTCGCGCGCGAGCTGGAGGTGATTTCGCTCGGCACGAAGATCCAGTCGCAGGTCCAGTCGGAGCTCGAGCAGAACCAGCGCGAGTACTACCTGCGCCAGCAGCTGAAGGCGATCCAGCAGGAGCTCGGCGAGACCGATCCCGAGCAGGCCGAGGCGGAAGAGCTGCGCCAGCAGGTCGAGCAGGCAGACCTGCCCGAGGAGGTGCGCCGCGTGGCCGAGCGTGAGCTTTCGCGGCTCGAGCGTCTACCGGCGCAGGCCGCCGAGCACGGCGTGATCCGCACCTACCTCGAGTGGATCATCGACCTTCCGTGGAACACGGCCACCGAGGACGACCTCGACCTGAAGAAGGCGCGCCGCCAGCTCGATCGCGACCACTACGACATCGAGAAGATCAAGGACCGCATCCTCGAGTTCCTAGCGGTGCAGAAGCTGAAGCCCGACGCTCGCTCGGCGATCCTCTGCTTCGTCGGCCCACCGGGCGTCGGCAAGACGTCGCTCGGCCGCTCGATCGCCACGGCGATGGGGCGCAAGTTCGAGCGCATCTCGGTGGGTGGCGTGCGCGACGAGTCGGAGATCCGCGGCCACCGTCGCACCTACGTGGGCGCCCTGCCGGGCACGATCATCCGCGCGATCCGCGACGCCGGCACCAACAACCCCGTGCTGATGATCGACGAGATCGACAAGATGGGCGTGGGCTTCCAGGGCGACCCGGCGAGCGCGATGCTCGAGGTGCTCGACCCCGAGCAGAACTCGACCTTCCGGGACCACTACCTCGACCTGCCGTTCGACCTCTCGCATGTTCTCTTCATCACGACGGCGAACATGCTCGACACGATCCCCGCGCCGCTGCAGGACCGCATGGAGATCATCCAGCTGTCGGGCTACACCGAGGCGGAGAAGCTCGAGATCGCCAAGCGCTACCTAGTGCCGCGCCAGGTCGAGCGCAACGGGCTCACGCCGCAGCGGATCGAGTTCAGCGACGACGCGCTGAAGGTGATCATCGAGGGCTACACGCGAGAGGCCGGCGTGCGGAACCTCGAGCGCCAGATCGGCGCGGTCTGCCGCAAGGTCGCGCGCGAGTACGCCGAGGGCACGCGCAACCGCAAGCGCACGATCCGGCCGCGGACCGTCACCGAGATGCTCGGCCGGCGGCGCTTCGTGGAGGAGGCCAAGCTGAAGCCGCGCCAGCCGGGCGTGTCGACCGGTCTTGCCTGGACGCCGGTCGGCGGCGAGATCCTCTTCATCGAGGCGACCTCGTATCCGGGCGAGGGCCGCCTCCAGATCACCGGTCAGCTCGGCGACGTGATGCGCGAGTCCGCGACCGCCGCGCTCTCGTGGGCGAAGGCGAACGTGTCGAAGTGGGGCCAGGGCGTGGACCCGGTGTGGTGGCGGGAGAACGACATCCACCTCCACGTGCCGGCCGGGGCGATTCCGAAGGACGGCCCGAGCGCAGGCCTCGCGATGGCGACCGCTCTCGTCTCGCTGGTGACGCGCCGTCCCGTGCGGCCCGACGTCGCGATGACGGGCGAAATCGACCTGATCGGGCAGGCCCTTCCGATCGGCGGCCTGAAGGAGAAGGCGCTCGCCGCGCAGCGCGCCGGTATCACGACCGTGATCGCGCCGAAGCTGAACCAGCCGGACCTCGACGACATCCCACCGCAGCTCCGCAGGGGACTCGAGTTCGTCTGGGTCGACCGCATCGATCAGGTGCTCCGCATCGCCCTCGACGGCGGCCAGGACGCGCGGCCGGCGCGCCGCCGCCCGGCCACGCGGCGCGCGCCTCAGCCGGCTGCCAGCCGCTGACTTCGTTTCCCCCGCTCCTGAACCCGGGTATGCTCGCTCCGCAAGCGGATCGAGGAGAGCCATGGCAAAGACAACGAGGAAGGCTGCGAAAGCCGGCGCAGGGGCTGTAGCCGCCGGGAAGGCGGTCACCTCGAACCCCTACGTCCAGCGGATCGCCGAGGACGAGGAGCTCAGGGACAACCTGCGCACGGCGTTCGAGTCCGCGCGCAAGGCGTACGAGCGCATGTCCAACGGCAAGGGCCCCGTGAAGGCCATCACCGAGGACAAGAAGACACAGAAGGAGCTCAAGGAGGCGGCGACTTCGCTTCGCGAGGCGGCCGACTCGCTGCGCGGCGCCAAGCGTCGCCCGAAGCGCAAGCGGCGTGGCGGGCTGTTGCTCGTGCTCGTCGGCGCGGGACTCGCCCTCGCCCTGAGCGAGGGTCTCCGCAAGAAGGCGCTCGACCTCGTGTTCGGCTCCGAAGAGGAGTTCGAGTACACCTCGACCACCACCGCGTCGAGCGCGGGCGCGCCGAGCGCGCCCGTTGGCAGCACCTCGTAGAGCTTCGGCCTGCGAACCACTTGAGCGAAGGGCGTCCCTCGGGACGCCCTTTGTCGTTCGGGCGAAGCTCCTACCGGCCGTGGAATCAGGCGGCGTGGAACAGCTCGCGCGGGTCGAGCCGCAACGCGAGCGCCGCCAGCACCCGGATGCGCGCCTTCCATGGGCTGGCGTCGCCCGCGAGGATCACTCCCCGCCGCTCGAGGTCGGACTCCGAGCCCTCGTAGCCGTAAGTGCGCCGGAGCGTGCCGCCCTCGTGCGGGCGCGCGCACGCGACCACGGGCAGGCCACGCTCCAGCGCCTCGTCGACCGCCGGGAGCATCGCCTTCGGAACGTGTCCGGCGCCGAGCGCGATCAGCACGATCGCTTCGGCTCCCTCGATCGCCAGCGGCGCGCCGTCCATGCCCGCAGCCGCGGCGACGATCGGTACGCGCCGCTCGAACCCGCCGTCGAGCGCCGCTTGGAGCGTCCCGATCGGCGGTCGCCGCTCGGGCCGGGTCCGCAGCTCGACGACTCCTTCGCGCACGCGTCCGACGGGCACCTGGGAGGAGAAGGCGGCCGGCCTCCAGCTGTGCGACTTCACAGCCGCATCGCCCGCGTGCACGAGACCGTCGAAGGAGACGAGCGCGCCGGCGCGGCGTGCCTGGGGCGACACGGCCACGCGGATTGCGTCGAGCAGGTTGCTCGGGCCGTCGGCGCTCGGGGTGCTCGCGGGTCGCATCGCGCCGGTCACCACGACCGGCTCCTCGTGCCTCCAGAGCAGGTCGCCGAGCTGCGCGGTCTCCTCGATCGTGTCCGTGCCCTGCACGATGACGGCGCCGCGCGCTCCTGCCGCTACGGCACGCTCCGCGCGCTCGAGTGCCTCCGCGGCGAGCTGCGGCGAGAGCTCCACGCCGGGGACGTTCGCCACCTGCTCCACGGACACGTCGGCGATTTCCTCCACGCCCGGCAGCGCCGCCACCAGCTCCTCGCCGGCGTGCGCCGGGGCGGCGAGCGCGCCCGCCATCGCGATCGTGCCGCCGGTGGCGACCACGTGAACCCTCATCGGCGGGGCAGCGTATCGGCAAGCCCCGCGGAACTCTGGCTGGCCAGCCAGCTAAGCTTTCCAGAGGTGGCAGCGCCCGTACAGACCCGCCCGAACGGCGACCGCATCACGCGCCGTCTCGACAGTGAGAAGGCACAGCGAATCGTATCCGCGATGCGGACGAGCGTGGGACGGCGCGGCGCCGCCGGCTCCACCTTCGACCACGTG
>DASVXS010000296.1:0-6133 GCA_036392575.1 Thermoleophilaceae bacterium
CGGGCGCGCGGCCGTCGCCGTTCGTCGAGGAGGCGCGCGAGGCGCTGGGCTGCGAGGAGGAGCTGCACGAGGAGCAGCTGTTCAGGCCAGCGGAGGGGCTCCACTCCACCTTCCGCATCCTGCGCGACGAGCTGCTCGACACCGTGTCCCAGGTCGGCGGACGGCTGGCGGAGATGCGGCTCGACACCTACATCGACGTGTCGCAGGCGGTCGTCCGCTACCTGGAGCTGCTCAAGCTGGCCGCGCTGATCGAGCGGTCCAAGCAGGGCCAGTCGGTGGCGGAGGCGCTGCCCGAGGTGAACGACCTGCTGCTGCAGGCTGCCACGCCCGAGCAGGTGGAGGCGTTCCGGCTCTCCGCCCTCGACGACTACTTGCGCGACACCGAGCGCGACGAGCGCCGGCGAGCCGCGGGTGCTCCAGGCGTGCCGGCGGAACAATCGCTCGAAGCGTTCATCCCGCGCCGCGGCGACGGGTTGATGCTCTCGGCGTCGGACATCGAGACATACCGGCTCTGCCCGCTCAAGTACAAGTTCGCGCGCGTCTTCCGCATCCCGCAGGAGCCGAGCATCAACCAGCGCTTCGGCATCGTGGTGCACCAGGTGCTCGAGCGCTTCCACACGCAGGGCGGCGGCTCGCTCGACGACCTCATGCTGCTGTTCGCGCAGAGCTGGCGACGCTCGGGCTTCGGGGACTCGAACGACGACCGGCAGTTCCGCGAGAAGGCGGTCGCCGCGCTCGAGCGCTACTGGGAGCTCGACCGCCGACGCGAGGGCGAGCCCGTCTGGTTCGAGCGCGGGTTCGCCTTCCGGCTCGGGCCACACCTGCTGCGCGGTCGCGTGGATCGCGTGGACCGGCTGCCCGATGGGCGCTACGAGCTGATCGACTACAAGACCGGCAAGCCGAAGACGGCGGCCGAGCTGCGCAACGACGTACAGCTGTCGCTCTACCAGATGGGCGCTCGCGAGTCGTGGGAGCTCGACACCTGCGCGCAGAGCTACTACTACGTGCTCGACAACGAGAAGGTGCCGGTCGCGCACTCGGAGGAGGAGCTCGAGCGCGTCCGAACCACGGTCGCGACGATCGCCGAGGGGATCCTCGCGCAGGATTTCGAGCCGACGCCATCCTACGACGTGTGCGCGTTCTGCGACTACCGGATCATCTGCCCGGCAGCCGAGAAGTAATCAGCCGTCGCCCTCCTCGTGGCGGCGCTGGCGCAAGAAGCGCTGGAAGTCGCGCGCGATCGAGTCGGCCGAGGGAAGGTCCTGCGGCCGCATGGTGATCTCGTCGACCTCGTCCATCGTCTCCTCGAGGCGCTCGACGAACTCCTTCACCTCGGGATCGCTTGCGACGGCCGCGTTCACCTGGCGGTCGTAGTCCTCGGCGGCCTCCTCGAGCGCGCTGGCGTCGACCGCCACCTTCGCGATCCCCTCGAAGCGCCGGATGAGCGCGAGCGCCGCCTTCGGGTTCGGCGCAGCGGCCACGTAATGCGGCACGGCAGCCCAGAGGCTCGCCGACGGGATGCCGGCCTTCGCGCACGTGTCGTGCAGGACCCCGACGATGCCCGTCGGCCCCTCATAGCTCGTGCGCTCGAGACCGAGCTTCTCGATCAGGTCCTGGTCGTTGGCGAGGCCCGACACTGCGACGGGCCGCGTGTGCGGGACGTCGGCGAGCAGTGCGCCGAGCGTCACGACGAGCTTCGCCTCGAGCTCGCGCGCCGCGTCGATCACGCACTCGGTGAACGCGCGCCACTTGAGCGACGGCTCGCTGCCCTGGACCAGAACGAGGTCCCGCTCGGCGGCGGGAATGTGCGCCGCATGGATCGTGGTGGCGGGCCACTCGATCACGCGCGTGCGCCCCTCGTCGAGGCGGATCGTGGGCCGCACCGCGGTGAAGTCGAAGAACTCCTCGGGGTCGATGCGGGCCACCTCGAACCCGCCGAACGCGTTCACGAGGAACGAGACGGCCGACGATGCCGCCTCAGCGGCATCGTTCCAGCCCGAAAAAGCGCACACGAGCGCGGGGTCCCGCAGGGCGGGACGGTGGCTGAAGGAGAGGGCCTCCACCTGATTCACGGTACCGAAGCCGGGAACCGCCCACACCTGCTTGGCTGCGGCGTCCGGCCGGAACCCGAAGATGAGGCATCGATGGAAGCGGCGACCTCACACGCTCCGAAGGCGATCGCGGAGGTGCGCGCGGGTGACGAGCTGCGCGGGATCTTCGCCTGCACGCGCAGGGACCGGCTCACCGCGCGGAACGGCTCGCCGTACCTGGCGATCGAGCTCCGAGACAGGAGCGGATCGATCGGTGCGCGTGTGTTCCGCGACGCCGACTTCGTGGCCGGGACGTTCGACCGTGGCGACCTCGTGTACGCGGCCGGCAAGGTGGAGCGCTTCCGCGACGAGCTGCAGCTCGAGCTGCGCGAGATCCGCCGGGTGGAGGAGGGCGAGGCCGACCCGGCTGCGTTCCTGCCGACTGCCTACCGCGACCTCACCGAGCTCGACGGCTTCCTCGAGCATCTCGCCCGCGAGGTGTACGACGCGGATTACCGCAAGCTGCTCGCCGACTTCCTCGACGACGAATCCTTCCGCGGGGAGCTGCGGCGCGCTCCGTGTACGCGCGCGGGCCACCACGCCTACCTCGGCGGGCTGCTGGAGCACACCGTTGCGGTGGCGACTCTCGCCAACGAAGCCTGCACGCTGCACCCGCGGCTCAACTCCGACCTGTTGCTCACGGCGGCGATCCTTCACGACATCGGGAAGACGCGCGAGTTCACGTACGGGGCCGCGATCGAGCTGAGCGAGGAGGGCCGCCTGCTCGGCCACGTGGGCCTGGGACAGGCGATGATCGCCGAGCGCTCAGAAGGCCTGCCGCAGGAAAAGGAGCTGCAGCTCTCGCACTGCGTGCTCGGGCACCACGGCCCGGATGCGCTACCGGGCCGCCGCTTCGGCTCGGCCGACGCGCTCGCG
The DNA here is from genome assembly GCA_036392575.1 of Thermoleophilaceae bacterium. Lineage (GTDB taxonomy): Bacteria > Actinomycetota > Thermoleophilia > Solirubrobacterales > Thermoleophilaceae > JADGHQ01. Next base: position 2,967 of record DASVXS010000296.1, read on the forward strand.
CTGTACCGCCTGAACGCGCTCGACGCCTCGGTGAAGGGCGCGCTCGAGCACGGCCTCGGCTAGGTCGCCGCGGGCGCCAGCGGGAAGCTCACGCCGGTGAGCCGCTCGGACAGCTCCCACAGCTCCCGCGCGGTCTCCTCGTCGCGCGCCGCGGCGCTTCGGCCCACGAGCCTCGGATGCCCCCGCTGCTCGCCGACACCGTCCGGGCCCACGTAACTTCCGCCCGGAATGTCCTGGGTTGCCGCGTAGAGAGTGGGCAGCGCACCCATCTCCTCGTTCTGCGCGTAGACCCTGTTGACGATCGCCATGGCCGTGTTCTGGATGAAGCTTCCCGTGCGGCTCTGCAGATTCGTGGCCGCCCACCCGGGGTGCGCGGCCGTCGCGCGCACGTCTGAGCCTACCTCGGAGAGGCGCCGCTGCAGCTCGAGGGTGAAGAGCAAGTTCGCGAGCTTCGACTGGCCATACGCGCGCCAGCGGTTGTAGCCGCCGTTCTCCCAGTTCAGGTCGTCGAGGCGGATGCTGCCCATGCGATGCGCGCCCGACGCTACGGTCGTCACGCGGTCGGTGATGCGCGGAAGGAGCAGGTTGGTGAGCGCGAAAGGGCCGAGGTGGTTAGTGCCGATCTGCATCTCGAAGCCGTCCCTCGTGCGCTGCTCGGGGACGGCCATGACGCCCGCGTTGTTGATGAGGATGTCGAGATCGCCGTCCCAGCCGTCGGCGAACTCGTGCACGGACGCCAGGTCTGCGAGGTCGAGATGCCTCACCTCGGTAGTGCCCGGCATCGCGGCGGCCGCCTCGCCGCCCTTGGCCGTGTCGCGCACGGCGAGCACCACGCGCGCACCGGCGCGTGCCAGCTCGGCAGCCGCCGCGCGCCCGATGCCGCTGTTGGCTCCCGTCACGACGACGGTGCGGCCGGTGAGGTCGGGCAGGTCCTCCGCGCTCCACTTCGAGGAGCCCATGGGAGCACTGTAACCAGTGTGAGCTACCCGCCCACGGGCCTACACTCGCGCGCGGAGCGGCACGGGTCTGGTGGCCCATCCGGTCTTCAAAACCGGCAGGGCGTGGCAGCCCCACGCTTGGAAGGTTCGATTCCTTCGCCGCTCCGTCTCGATCATCCCTTTCGAGTGATGCCGCAGGCGCGGCTCCCGCTTAGCGTGAGCGACGGCCCACCGTCTGAAGAAGGGATCGTCTGCCATGAGCGACAGGCCGGTATTCATCTACGCGGCGGCGTACGCCTCACCTGAGGACGCGCGCGCGGACTACAAGGGTCTGCTCGAGCTGCACGACGCCGACCTCGTCGGCACCTACGACGTCGCGATCATCAGCAAAGACGAAGCCGGGAAGGTGCACGTCGAGAAGCACGAGAAGCCGACGCAGCACGGAGCGTGGACCGGCATCGCCGCCGGCGCGGTACTCGGGATCCTCTTCCCGCCGTCGATACTCGGGGCGGCCGCCGTCGGCGGCGTCACCGGAGGCGTGATCGGTCACTTTGCGCGCGGCATGTCGCGCGGCGACATGAAGGAGCTCGGGGACCTGCTCGACGAGGGCGAGGCCGGGCTGGTCGTCATCGGGGAGTCCCGCGTCCAAGAGCAGCTCGACAAGCATCTCGCGCGTGCCCGCAGGTCCATGGAGAAGCAGATCGAGGCGGACAGCAAGGATCTCGAGCGCGAGCTCAAGGCGGCCGAGAAGGAGACCGCCGCGCAGGCCTGACCAGTGCAGAAGCGAAACGCGGCCCCCGCCCGAGGGCGAGAGCCGCGTTCCGTGGATGACGCCGGCTGCTTGTTTTAGGAGATCCCGCCGGCGGGGGTCTGGCGGAGCCCGTGCATGCGAACCAGCACGTAGCCGCCACCCATCAGCGCGATGAGCAGGGCAGCTCCGGAGAGCGCGATCGACAGCGCGCGGCCGTCGCTCTGCTTGACGACCGTAACGGTCGAGGTCGGCTCCGAGAACGACGCCGGTGCCTTGTAATCAGTCACGCGCTCAGAGGCGGACGGATGGAAGGCGGGCGGCGTATTGGTGACACGCTCGGAGGGCGAGAACTTGGGATGCGCGTGCACGGCCGGCGAGAGCGACGGCGCCGTCAGAGGCTCGTCGATTGGCCGCGCGGACGCGAGCGACGGAACCGCCAGCGCACCCACGCATGCAAGCGCGATGGCGGACCGGCGGAAGCGGAAGAGACGGCGGTGGGACTTCATTTGGGACCTCCTACGAGTGGCGAGTGACGGGCAAGGTACGCCCGTGTGGAGGCCCGGTCCACGCACTGGTGCACGCGCCAACTGCGTAATTGTTCACAAAGGATCAGCGCGCGAACTCGCGCAGGGCGTCCATGTCGAGCACGGTGAGTCGCTGGCGCTCGGTGCGGATCCAGCCGAGGTCGCGCAGCACGTGCAGCGACTTGCTCACGGCTTCACGCGAGGAACCCGCCCAGCTGGCCAGCTCGTCCTGCGAGAGCTTCAGCCCGATGCGCACCCCGCTGCCGTCGGGCTCGCCGAACTCCACGGCCAGCTCGAGCAGCCGGCGTGCGACCCGGCCGGTCACGTCGTGCATCGCAAACTCCACGCGCAGACGGTCGGCCGCACGCAGCCGCGTCACCAGCATCTCGATGATCACGAGCGCAACTCGCGGGTGCAGGTCCACGAAGCGCCGGAAAGCGCGGGACGGGACCACGAGTGCCTCGATCTCGTCGACCGCCGCCAGGCTCGCCGAGCGTGGGTGACCGTCGAACACCGACACCTCGCCCAGCATGTCGCCCGGACCCGGAAAGCCGAGCACGGCCCGCTTGCCGCCTTCGCCTCGGCAAGAGATCTTCGCCCTACCCTGGGTCAGCACGTACACGCTGCCCGACTCGTCACCCTCGTGAAACAGCGTGCACCCGGCGGGAAAGCGCCGGCGAATCGCCACCTCGTTGAATGCCTCGAGCTCATCGGGTGTGAGCTGAGCCAGAAAGCTTTCGGGTGGCGCTTCTCGGGTGCCGGTTGACACGCCGAGGCAAGCCTAAACCGCTCAGGGGCGGCGGGGAAGAGGGCGCCGTCCGAATCCGCGGCAAGACTCCGCGGCATGGCGGCCGAGCAATCGCGGGAGTCGAGGCGCGCCCCCGCGAAGCGGCGCCGGGCGGGCGGGGTTGTGCGCGCCGCGACCCTGTCGACGCTGCTGCTGCTCGCCGTGGC
>DASVXS010000297.1:0-7542 GCA_036392575.1 Thermoleophilaceae bacterium
TCGCGCTCGCGCGCGGGGCCCGGCCCGAGACGTTCGCCGGCCTGGCGGGAGCGGGCGACCTCGTGGCGACAGCGCTCGCCGAGGGCAGCCGCAACCGCCGGGCGGGCGAACTTCTCGCGCGCGGGTTCAGCGCGGAGGAGATCCCGGCGGTGATCCACGAGACCGCCGAGGCGCTCGGGAGCGCGGCGCTTCTCGCCCGCCAGCTCGACGAGGCGGGTATCGAGGCCAAGGCCACCGTTCGGCTCGCCGCGATGGTGAGCGGCAGTCTCCCAGCCGAGGAGTGGGCGGCCGGCGTGCACGGCGGCAGGGGCCGGTTCTCACGTTCCGGCCAGGATCGCGTGGAAGTAAGCACGCGGGGGTAGGCTCCGTGGGTGGCCACCACGGCCGACAAGGTCGAGCTCGACCGCGAGTTCAGCGAGCTGTACCGCGCGCATCTGCGCGACGTGTACAGCTACTCCTACTACCGGATCGGCAATCACCACGACGCCGAGGACCTCACGGAGCAGACCTTCCTTCAGGCGTACCGGCACTTCGAGCGCGCTCAGCGCGAGTCGAACGGGCGCCCGCTTCGGCCGTGGCTGATCCGCATCGCGCACAATCTCGCGGCGAACTACCACCGCGACCGCTCGCGCAGGCCGCAGACGCAGCTCGAGGACGCGTCGGTTCTGTCGGAGCCGCACGCGACGGCCGAGTTGGTCGAGCAGCGCGAGGAGCTCGGGCATGTGCTCGCGGGCGTGGCGGATCTTCCCGACGACCGCCGCGAGGCGCTGATCATGCGCTTCGCGCTCGGCATGGACAACCGCGAGATCGCACGCACACTCGGGCGCTCGGAGGGCGCCACGAAGGTGCTGATCCACAGGGCGATCAAGCAGCTGGAACGCTCGCTCGAGGAGGACGACGATGAGTGAGATGGAGAGGCTTCTGCGTTCGGCGCTCGTGCCGGTCGACCCGCCGGGAACATTGGTGGACCGGCTCGAGGCGCGCCTGACGGAGCAGCTCGACGCGGCGGCCGAGGAGCTCGCCGACTGGGAGCTTCGCTCGATGCGCAACCCGCGCAACTGGGTGCGCCCGGTGGCGGCGAGCGTGGCGCTCGGCCTCGCGGGCGGCGCGCTGGTGGTCGTGCGTACTCGCCAGCAGCAGAAGCGCCGTAGCGCGACCGGTGTGAAGGCGATCCAGAAGAGCGTGAACGAGGTCGCCGGCGACGTGCGCCGGCGGCTCAATCGCTAGCCCGTCCGCGCGACGTGGCTCGGCGCCGGCGTGGGTGAGGTGAGCGTGGCCGCGAGCAGGCCGGCGAGGCCGAGCACCAGGTGCAGCACGTCGTCCCCGGTGTTCACGGGGAACAGCTTGAAGATCGAGTCGCCGTCGCCGTAGAGCGCGCCGAGCAGCGCGAGCAGCAGGAAGAACAGGCCGGCCGCGTACGCATACGCGCGCGAGCCCGCGTAGGAGCGAGCGACGCGAACGCCGATCAGCCCGGCGAGAAGATGCAGCAGGTTGTGCCAGCCGTTTACGTCAAACGCGCCGAACACGGCGTCGCGGTTGGTGAGCGTCTCGTGTCCCGTGGCGAAGCTCGAGTTGTAGAAGAAGCCCGCAATGCCGAGAGCCACGAGCAGCCAGCCTGCTACGCGCGCGTAGCGCTGGGCAGACGACTTCGGCAGCTCTTCCCTCATGGCGCGCGGGCAGGTTAACGTCGGCGTCGGCGCGATGATCCAAATCAGGCGGCGCGGCGTAAGCAGGCCTTGATGCCGAGGACGAAGGAGCTTCAGCGGCTGGCGGACGAGGAGCTCATGCAGCTCGTCCAGGACGGTGATCCGCGCGCGTTCGAGCTTCTCTACGACCGCCACGGCGACGCCGCGTTTTCACTCGCGTACCGCATGGTCGGCGACCGCGTGGCCGCGGAGGACATCACGCAGGAGGCGTTCCTCTCGATCTGGCGGAGCCGCGAGCGCTACCAGCGCGAGCGCGGCAGCGTGCGCACCTGGGTGCTCGGCATCGTGCATCACCGTGGGATCGATGCCTTGCGGCGCAACCTCGTGCATCAGCGCCGGCGCGCGAGCGCGGAAGGGATCGAGGAGAGACACGAGGCGCCCGAGCGCACCGACGCCGAGGCGCTCCGCCGGGCCGAGGCGAAGACTGTTCACGCCGCGCTCGAGACGCTGCCCGACGACCAGAGTCAGGTGATCGAGCTCGCCTACTTCGGCGGCTTCACGCATATCCAGATCGCGGAAATGCTCGCGATGCCGGTCGGTACCGTGAAGGGCAGGATGAGACTCGGCCTCGAGAAGATGCGCAGGGAGCTCGCTGGAGGCGTCGCATGACGATGGAGCAGCACGAGCGCTACGCGGAGAACGTGGCGGCCTACCTGCTCGGCGCCCTGACCGAGGAGGAGGCGGCCGAGTTCGAGGCGCACCTGGCGGAGTGCGAGCTCTGCCGGCTCGACTATCAGCGGCTGCGCGTCGCCGCCGAGGCGCTTCCGCGCGCCGTCGAGCCGCTCGAGGCGCCGGACTCGCTGCGCGACTCGCTCATGGACACGGTGCGCGCGGAGGCGCGACCCGGATCGGTGGCCGAGCGCCGACCGTCGTTTCTTCAGAGGCTTCGCGACCGCTTGGGAGAGGTCTCGCCCGCGGTGGCGGCGGTGAGCGCCGCGGCCGTACTGGCAATTGGCGTGCTCGGGGGCTGGGGCGTGTCCGAGCTCGCGAACAACGGAACCGGTGAGAAGACCTACGCGGCTTCGACGACGTTGCCCCGCGGAAGCGCCACCCTGACCGTGCCCGAGGACCGCAGCGGCGCATCGCTCACGGTCCGCGGCATGCCGCCACCTGGTGCGGGCCGCGTGTACGAGGTCTGGCTGAGGCGCGGCTCGACCTACGCGCCCGCGGGCTCGCTGTTCGACGTCGGACGCAACGGCACCGGCTCGGCGGCCATCCCCGGCAACCTCCGGGGTGTCGACGGCGTGGCGGTCACGAGAGAGCGCCGCGGCGGCACCCTCAAGCCCACCGAGAAGCCGGTGATGACCGTAAATCTCAGTTAAGACGCCTGAGCGCCGCACTATCGTGGTGCGCGAAATGGGCGTCTGCTATCGCCATCCGGACCGGGAAACGGCCGTTTCGTGCTCGAACTGCGGGCGCGCAATCTGCCCTGACTGCATGACGCCGACGTCCGTGGGCATGCGCTGCCCGGAGTGTTCGCGCGAGCGCACGCGGGTGCACCGTGCGCGCACGATGACCGACGAGCCGCGGCTCACGTACGCGCTGGTCGCGATCAACGTGATCGTGTTCCTCGCCGAGTTCTTCTCCGGCGTGAGCGCGGGCGGTGGAAGCTTCGGCGGCAGCGACCTGATCCGCCAGGGCGCGCTCTACGGGCCCGACATAGCGAACGGCGAGGTCTACCGGCTGCTCACCGCCGGCTTCCTGCACGCCGGCTTCGCGCACCTCTTCTTCAACATGTACTCGCTCTACATCCTCGGCTCGCTGCTCGAGCCCGCGGTCGGCCGGCTGCGCTTCGCGATCATCTACTTCGTGTCGCTGTTCGCGGGCTCGTTCGGTGCCCTAATCGCGGCCCCGACCACGCTGACCGTGGGCGCGTCCGGTGCCATCTTCGGGATGTTGGGCGCGACACTCGTGGTGATGCGCTCGCGCGGCGTCAGCGCGATGGAGAGCGGGCTCGGGCTCTGGCTGCTGCTCAATCTCGGCATCACGTTCCTCATTCCGGGCATCTCGATCGGCGGGCACATCGGCGGCCTCGTCGGCGGCACGCTGGCAGCACTCGCGATATACGAGGCGCCGCGGCTGCGCGTCCCGCGCACGGCCGCGCTGGTGCTCGCGTCGCTCGTCGGGGTGATCGCTATCGCGGGCTCGATCGCCGTCGCCTAGGTAGCCGCGCACGGTCAACCGCGGCGGCGCGGGCGGCGGCGCGGGGGCCGCTGGCCATCATCGTGCTTTGGCATTCGCTTGCGCCGCCGCTGCTCCTCGGCGGCCAGCTCACGGTCCTCGCTGAGCCCCACCTCGAAGAAGACGAGCAGCACCACGGCACCCAGCCCGACCGTGATCAGCGTGATGCCGAGCACCTGACCCGTTATCCCGCTGATGAAGATGACGCACAACGCGCCGGCGAGCACCACCGCCGCGGCCGACCCGTATGAGGTGATGCGGGCGCGGCTGCTCATGGTCCACGCGACCCTTCTAGCCGCCCTCGACCCGCCGCTTCAGGTCCTCGAGCGAGCCGCGCATCACCTGGTCCTCCACCATGCGCTTCACGGGTCCGGGCACCCACATGCCGGGGTCCAGCGCCACGCGGTAGGTGGCCAGCGTGCTATCTCCGTCGCCCTCGAGCAGCAGCTCACCGTCCACGTCCTTGACGTCGCCCTCGACGAAGTCCCACGTGATGCGATGCGGCTCCTCGTATGAGTAGGCGAGCGTGTACGACACGGTCTTCACCTTCGCGTCGATCTGGAAGGCCACGTGGTGGGCGCGGCCGTCCTCGTAGCGCGTGACCACCTCGCACGACTTCACCGCGCGCTGCCACTCCGGGAACTCCTCGTACTCGGTGAGCGCGGTGAAGCAGTCCTCCGGCGCGGCGGCGATCTGCATGGTCTGCTCCGCTTTCTTCGCGCCCATGGTCAGCCGGCTCGCGCGTGGATGTCGATCTCGATGAAGCGCTCCGGCGGCGGCGACTCCACGCGGTCGGGGTGGAGGATGTGCGCCAGCAGCTCGACGCCGTCCACGAGCCGCGGGCCGGGACGCGAGAAATATGCGGCGGCATCGACGGCGACGATGCGTTCCGCCCCGAGCGACTCGACCTCGCTGCGGTGGTCCATCACCTCTTGGGCCGCGCGCTCGGCGTAGTAACCGCAGGGCATCGACACGACCACGCGTGGCTTGGCCGCGCGCAGCTCGTCCCAGGAAACGGTGCGCGACTTCTCGCCGGGCAGGCCGATCACGTCGACGCCTCCGGCGAGCTCGATCATCTGCGGCACCCAGTGGCCGCCAACGTACGGTGGAGCGAGCCATTCGAGCGCCGCCACAAGCACCGGCTCGGCGCCGTCGACCGCCTCGCGAACGCGATCGATGCGATCCGCCGCATCCTCCAGCAGCCAGTCGCCGGCCTCGTCGTCCTCGGTCTCCTCCGCGAGCCGGCGCACGTCGTTCAAGACCTCGCCGAGCGTGGTCGGATCGAGCGAGAGCACACGCGGATGGGTTGGAAGCTCCTCCGCGATCGCGCGCACGTCGTCGTAGGACACGGCGCACACCTCGCACAGCGCCTGCGTCACGATCAGGTCGGGCTCGAGCTCGCGCAGCTTCTCCACGTCCAGCTCATAGATCGCCTCGCCGCGCTGCGTGCGCTCGCGCACCGCGCGGTCGATCTCCTCGGTGGAGAGCCCGTCGGGGATCACGCTGCGCGTGAGATGCGGTCTCGATTCCGCCTCGGGTGGGTAGTCACATTCGTGGGTGACCCCCACTACGCTGTCGCCCAATCCGAGGGCGAAGAGCATCTCGGTTGCCGATGGCACAAGGCTTGCGATCCGCACGGAACTAACGATGGCACTTCTGAGCGACGAGGACGTACAGACCCAGCTCGGCGAGCTTCGCGGTTGGAGCCGCGAGGGCGACGCCATCAAGAGGCAGTTCACGTTCGACGACTTCAAGGGCTCGATCGACTTCGTCAACCGCCTCACGCCGGAAGCGGAGGGCATGAACCATCACCCAGATCTCGAGATCTCTTGGAACAAGGTCACGGTCACGCTCTCGACTCACTCGCAGGGCGGCCTGACCGCCAACGACTTCGAGCTCGCACGGCGCATCGACTCCGTCGCCTAGCCGGGCGCCCGGACCGCCCGTACTGCTAGCGTTGAACACGTTCGCCTTGATGACTGAAGACGAACCTCCTCGAAGTAGCGCCCTCGGGCGTCCGTGCCGGTGGTAGCCGTACTGCTCATCGCAGTACCGGCGCTGATCGCCGTCAACGCGTTCTTCGTGGCCGCCGAGTACGCGCTCGTGCGCGCGCGGCTCGACCGCATCGAGGCGCTCGAGGAGGAGGGCGCGTCCGGCGCGATTCTCGCGCACCGCCAGATCGACCACATCGACGAGTACATCGCCGCGTGCCAGGTGGGCGTCACCATGGCCTCCCTGGGTCTGGGTGCCGTCGGCGAGCCCGCGTTCGCGAATCTGTTCGAGAACTGGTTCGGGGGAGTGGTCTCTCACAGCGCCGCCGTTGTGGTCTCGGCGATCCTCGGATACTCGGTACTGACGACGCTGCACATCACCTTCGGCGAGCTCGTCCCGAAGCTGTACACGGTCGCGTTCGCCGAGAAGGTCGCGCGCCGGGTGGCCCGCCCGCTGCAGGCCTCGAGCGTCATCTTCAGGCCGATCTCGAGCGTGCTGTCGAACGTCGCACGCTTGGTCCTGCGCCCGTTTGGCATCGAGGCCGAGGGGCTCGGCGAGGAGCAGACGACCTCGGAGGATCTCAAGTTCCTGATCGCGCGCAGCGCGAGCGGCGGGGTCCTCGACCCTGGCGAGGCGCTGATGTTGCGCGGCGTCTTCCACCTCCACGAGCAGGAGGCGCGCCAGGTGATGACTCCGATCCCGGCCGTGGTGACGGTCGACGTGTCGGAGACCGTGGAGACTGCGCTGCGCCGCTGCGTGCAGTCCGGGCACACGCGACTGGTCGTGACCGAGGACGAGAACACCGACCGAGTGCGCGGGATCGTGCACAACAACTCGCTGGTGCGGCTGTTGATGACCCGCGGCGGCGATGCGTCCATCGAGCCTGCGATCAAGGATGCGCCCATCGTGCCCGAGACGAAGCCACTCGACGACCTGCTCGCCGACCTCCAACGCGAGCGCGCGTCGATGTCTGTGATCGTGGACGAGTACGGCCGCACGGCGGGGATCGTGACCGTCGAAGACATCATCGAAGAGGTCGTCGGCGAGATCTCGGACGAAACCGACCCCGCGGGCGGCGCCGTCCGCCGCCTGGCGAACGGCGACTGGTACGTCCGCGGCCATGTGCCGATCACCGACCTGATCGACTACGGCATCGAGCTGCCGGTCGACAGCGAGGCCTACAACTCTGTCGGTGGGTACGTGTTCGGCGAGCTCGGACGGCTGCCGAAACGCGGCGACATGGTGGAGACGGGCGGCTACTCGCTACGCGTGGAGTCCGTGCGCGAGAACCGCATCGAGGCCGTGCGCATCCGTGATCACGAGCCGCACCAGCGCAACGGCGACGCGCTGAAGGAGTCCGTCCGCGAAGAGGGATAGGTTGGCCTGGCAAGAGCCCGCTTCCAGGAGGTCTTGCCGATGTGGTCAGTCAGGCTCACCGATTCCCAGCGTGACGCCGTTCGCGCCCTGATCGAGGCGCAGGGGGAGGTGGGCCCGAGCCTGGGCGGTGCATTGGAGGCGCTCGAGTTCGCGCGCTGGGACGACCTCCCCGACGCTCGCCTCGACTGGGAGCGCGTGCAGAAGCTGGCGAATCTGCAGGGCATCGGCGAGGCGGACGTGGTCTGGGACCTTGCGGCCGGGCTGCCCACCCCGGGCACGGCGATCG
>DASVXS010000298.1:0-12231 GCA_036392575.1 Thermoleophilaceae bacterium
CGACATGGAGGGGAACGGCGTCGAGCTGTACTGGGACCGCCCGCGCGAGGTGTGGCCACACGAGCCCGACGGCCGGCTCAGCATGTACACGATCCCGCTCGACGTGCCGGGCCTGCTCGAGCTGCCCGAGGTCGAGCCGGATCCCTCGCGCGTGGACATCGGCCACGTGCACCTGAAGGTGTCGGATATCGCTCGCTCGCTGCCCTTCTACCGCGACCTGCTCGGCCTCGACGAGCAGGTGAGCTGGGGAGAGGCCGCGTTCCTGTCGGCGGGCGGGTATCACCATCACGTGGGCATGAACGTGTGGGAGTCGCGGGGCGCGCCTCCGCCGCCCGAGGGCGCGGCCGGGCTCGGCGAGGTGGAGATCGCAGTGCCGGACGCTGCCGCCGTGGACGCGGTGGCGCAGAGGCTCGAGGCGGCTGGTGTCGAGACGAGCCGCGAGGACGGCCGCCTGCTCTTCCGCGATCCGGACCGCATCCCCCTGGCGGTGGCGCCGGCGTGAGCGACACCGGGTACGACCCCAGGGTCGCCCGGGTCGAGATCGAGCGCGTGCGCGCGGGGCGGCGCGAGCGCGCACCGGACGAGCTGGCTGTGGAGGAACCGCTCGAGATCCGCGTGGACGGCGAGGCGCTCGCGGTGACGATGCGCACACCCGGGGACGACGAGGACCTGGCGGCCGGGTTCCTGGCAGGCGAGGGTCTGATCGAGGGTCCCACGGACATCGCGGCAATCGGCCCGACCGAGGACTTCGCGGCGAACATCGTGGAGGTGCGCACGCGCGCGGGTCTCCGTCGCGACCCCGCCGGCGAGCGCCGCTTCTACCTGACTTCGTCCTGCGGCATCTGCGGGAAGGGAGCGCTCGAGTTCGTGCGCCAGGCTCTGCCGACTGACCGCCGCGACCAGGAGACGGCGATCGCGCCGGAGCTCGTACTCGCGGCGCCCGAGCGCGCTCGCGCGGAGCAGCATGCATTCGAGCGCACCGGTGGCCTCCACGCGACAGCACTCTTCGAGTCCGCCGGCGAGCTGCTCGTGCTGCGCGAGGATGTCGGCCGCCACAACGCGATGGACAAGGCCATCGGCTCGCAGCTGCTCGCCGGTCGCTTCCCGCTCGAGGGCGCGTTTGCCCAGGTAAGCGGCCGCGCCTCGTTCGAGCTGGTGCAGAAGGCCGCGCTCGCCGGGCTGGCCGGCCTGGTCGCAGTGGGGCCGCCTTCGACCCTCGCGGTCGAGCTGGCGCGCGAGCGCGGAATGCTGCTGTGCGGCTTCGTCCGCGGCGATTCGCTGAACCTTTATGCAGGTTCCGAGCGCCTGCGCGCCTGAACCTCCAACAAGCGCCGAAAGGGAGGGGAACGGCGCCGCGCAGCGTATTGCCGGAGTCGTATCCTGAGGCTGAGCAACCCGATGAGCGACCAACCGCGCGACACACTCGAGGCGCTTTACCGCCGAGGCGAGGAGGAGGGATGCCTCGATCTGTCGGAGATCGCCGCGGCCGCCGAGGAGCTCGGGATCGAGGACACCGAGGCGATCTACGCGGAGGCCGAGCGGCGCGGGATCGAGGTCTCCGACGACTGCGGCAAGTCGGAGGAGGAGGTGCTCGGTCGCTACCGGCTCGACGAGGTCGCCGACGCGACGAGCGACTCCCTCCAGCTCTTCCTGCGCGACATCTCACAGCGTCCCCTGCTCACGGCCGCCGAGGAAGTCGAGCTCGCGAAGCGGATCGAGCGCGGCGACCAGGCCGCCAAGAACCGCATGATCGAGTCGAACCTGCGCCTCGTGGTGGCGAACGCCAAGCGCTACCGCGGCCTCGGGCTGCCGTTCCTCGACCTGATCCAGGAGGGCATCCTCGGGCTCATTCGCGCCGTCGAGAAGTTCGACTACCGGCGCGGATTCAAGTTCTCCACCTACGCGACCTGGTGGATCCGCCAGGCGATGCAGCGCGGCCTCCAGCACCACTCGCGCACCATCCGCATCCCGGTCCACATTGGGCAGGAGCTGACCAAGGTCCGGGCTGCCGAGCGCAAGCTCGCGAGCGAGCTCGGTCGCGAGCCCACCGCCAAGGAGATCGCCGAGCGCGTGGGCATGGACGTGCACCAGCTCGAGGAACTGCGCTCCGCCGAGCGCGTCCCCGTCAGCCTCGAGACACCGGTCGGCTCCGAGGGCGACGCCGAGCTCGGCTCGCTGCTGCCGTTCGAGGGTCCGGAGCCGCACGAAGAGGTGGCGGTCGAGCTCGAGGAGCAGTCCATCCGGAAGGCGCTGCAGCGGCTCGACGCCAACGCTCGCCGGGTGATCGAGCTGCGATTCGGCATCGGCGGCAACGACCCGCTGACGCTGCGCGAGGTCGCGAAGCTCACCGGCCTCTCCGCCGAAGGCGTGCGCAAGCTGGAGCGCCGGGCGCTGCGGCGCCTCGCCGAGGAGCGCGAGCTCCAGGCGCTCGCTGCGTGAACCGCAGCGCGCCTCTTCTCCGTACACCAGTCTGAGCGGACCGGCCCGCTGCCGGGGCGAGAGTTGAGCTTGGACTAAAGCCTCGCTACCAGGCGTTTACAGCTTGCTAAATGCGGCGAACACAGAGTAGGGAATCACACAAGGACAGGGACGGAGGAGAGATGGCCACGAGGGCGACAAAGGAGAGCACTGACGCCTACTGCCCTCACTGCTTTCTGCTCGTGGAGCGCGATGCGCACGGTGACTGGCCGCCGTCTCCCACGCGCTGCCCCCACTGCAAGCTGCTGATCGGCGTGGGACGCGGCAGGTCCACTCCGGCGGCCACGCCAGGCGCCCGTGGCACGGCTGCGGGAGTGTTCGCGCACCAGGCGAAGCGCGGCGACGATGCCGGGGTCTCGAAGGATGCGGTGCGGGCCGCGATCCGCTCGGTCGCGCAGTCGCTCGGCTCGAGGCCGGAGCGACTGCTGATGGTGGACTACCAGCAGCGCGCGTCGGCCGATCAGAGCCTCCCGCAGCTGAGCGAGGTCTTCGCCGCCTTCGGCAGCTGGAAGCGAGCCCGGCGAGAGGCGGGCGCCTGAGGAGATGAGTGTCGCCGGGCCCATCGAAGCCCGGGCCTACGAGGCCTCCAACGACCCTGAGCTGCTCGAGCGCTACCACCAGGCAGGCGACATTCGTGCCCGCCAGCTCCTGATCGAGCGGCACATGCCGCTCGTGCGGCGGCTGGCTCAGAGGTACGCGCAGCGGGGTGAGGCGCTCGAGGACCTCACGCAGGTCGGCTGCGTGGGACTGATCAAGGCGATCGACCGCTTCGACGGCGAATACCAAGTAGCGCTGGCGAGCTACGCGACGCCCAACATCCTCGGCGAGATCAAGCGCCACTTCCGCGACAAGGGCTGGGCGATGCGCGTGCCGCGCGAGGTGCAGGAGCTGAACGTCCGGCTCGGCCCGGTCATGGACCAGCTCACCGTTCAGCTCGGGCGTTCGCCGACCGTCGACGAACTGGCCGCGGTCACGCGAGCGCCGCGTGAGCGCGTCGTCGAGGCGCTCGAGTCGTCGCGTGCGTATTCCGCGCTCTCGCTCTCGGCGCCCTCGGGCGGCGACGACGAGGGCAGCACGGCGATGGACGCCCTCGGCACGGACGAGGCCGGCTACGGGCGCTCGGAGGACCGGCAGCTGCTGCGCCAGGGCCTCGAGACGCTTCCCGAGCGCGAGCGCGCGATTCTCCACATGCGCTTCTTCCAAGGCTTGACGCAGTCCGAGATAGCCGCCCGCGTCGGCATCTCGCAGATGCACGTTTCGCGCCTCATCCGGCAGTCCGTCGAGAGGGTGCGCGACGTGCTCGACGGACCGGGACGCTCGATGCGCCGCCGTCGCGAGCCCGCCTGAGCGGCGGACGTCGCCCCGCTTGATTACGATTCCCCGCCCGTGGACGTAGCGATCTTCATCGGCGTCTGGCTGCTGGTTGGAATCGGCGTCATCTTCGTCGCCTTCTCCGGCGGGCCGAGCCGCGCGCGCCGGGCGTATCTCACCGGCGGGCGGCGCTTCTTCACCCTGCTGATGGTGCTGATCTACGTGGGGCTCGGAGTGGCCGTGCCGGCGCTGATCATCGCCGGCCGGGACGAGGCTCTCGGGGACACCTCCAAACTCCGCGGCGAGGACGCTGGCAAGCTCAGCAAGGGCAAGCATCTCTTCATCAGTACCTGCGCGACCTGCCACACGCTCTCGGCCGCGAACGCGCGCGGTGTCACCGGGCCGGATCTCGACCGCATCGGACCGGTGAACGAGGCGCGCGTACTCGGGGCGATCAAGAACGGGGGCACCGGCCAGGGACGGATGCCGGCCGGCCTCCTCGAGGGATCCAACGCCCAGGCGGTGGCCGCGTACGTCTCGAAGGTCGCGGCGGGCCAAACGCCCGGCGGCTGACGCTGTCTGTACGCGTGGAGAAAGACAGGGGCGGAATTTCCTACACGCGGACACTGCCAGCCGGATGAGCCCCGCGTAGATTCCCCGGAGCCGGCCGGTGCGAGCCACGCATGCCCGCGCGCCGCCGCGTCCGCTCGAAACCCGTGACAGAGACAGGAGCAGCAGACTTGGCCAGGACTCGAGAGAAGAACGTAACCGCGGCCCGCTGGAGCGTTAACGGCAACGCCCTCGGCGCCACAGACCTCACCGAGCCGGGGAACCAGACCTTCTCCGCCAACGTCTTCAGCCCGGTGGTGCAGCGCCAGGCGCTGCCGAAGCACGTGTACCGGCAGCTCCAGTCCACCGTGGAGAACGGGGAGCCGCTCGACAGCACGCTCGCGGACCAGGTCGCCCAGGCGATGAAGGAATGGGCCATGAGCCGCGGCGCGACCCACTACACGCACTGGTTCCAGCCGCTCACGGGCTCGACCGCCGAGAAGCACGACTCTTTCTACGGACCCTCGGCCGACGGCAGCACCGCGATCGCCGAGTTCTCCGGCAAGGAGCTGATCCAGGGCGAGCCCGACGCCTCGAGCTTCCCGACCGGTGGCATCCGCGCGACCTTCGAGGCCCGCGGCTACACCGCCTGGGACCCGACCTCGCCGGCGTTCCTGCTCGAGAACCCGAACGGCACGCTGCTCTGTATCCCGACCGCGTTCGTGTCGTGGACGGGCGAGGCGCTCGACAACAAGACCCCGCTGCTGCGCTCGATGGACGCGCTCTCGCGCTCCGCTGTGCGGGCCCTGCGCCTGCTCGGCGACGAGGCCGCTCAGCGCGTCTTCACGACGATGGGCCCGGAGCAGGAGTACTTCCTGGTCGACGAGCAGTACTTCTACGAGCGGCCCGACCTCGTGAACTGCGGCCGCACGCTGTTCGGCGCCAAGCCGCCGAAGGGCCACGAGCTCGACGACCACTACTTCGGCTCGATCCCCGAGCGGATCCTCGCCTACATGCTCGAGGTCGAGGGCGAGCTGTTCAAGCTCGGCGTGCCGGTGAAGACGCGCCACAACGAGGTGGCGCCGAACCAGTACGAGATTGCGCCGGTGTTCGAGGGCACGAACGTGGGCTGCGACCACCAGATGCTCACCATGCAGGTGCTCAAGAACGTGGCTCGCAAGTACGGCCTGGTGTGCCTGCTGCACGAGAAGCCATACGCGGGCGTGAACGGCTCGGGCAAGCACAACAACTGGTCGATGGCCACGGACACCGGCGTCAACCTGCTCGAGCCGGGCGACACGCCCGAGGAGAACCTGCACTTCCTGTTCTTCTGCGCGGCGGTGATCGCCGGCGTGGACAAGTACCAGGGGCTGCTGCGCGCGTCGGTGGCCGGCACGGGGCAGGACCACCGCCTTGGCGCGAACGAGGCGCCGCCCGCGATCATGTCGATCTTCCTGGGCAGCGAGCTCGAGCGCGTGTTCAACGGGATCCTCGAGGGTCGGGTCGACCCGTCCGAGCCGGGCGCGGTGCTCGGCCTCGGCACGCCGGTGCTGCCCGCACTGCCGCTCCACAGTGGTGACCGGAACCGTACGAGCCCGTTCGCATTCACCGGCAACAAGTTCGAGTTCCGCGCGCTCGGCTCGAGCATGTCGCCGAGCCTGCCCAACACGGTGCTGAACACGATCGCCGCGGCGTCCATCGACGAGCTGTCGGACAAGCTCGAGGCCGCCCTCCAGGGCGGCAAGGAGCTCCAGCAGGCGGTGCTCGACGTCATCCGCGACTCGTACGGCACCAGCAGCCGCGTGGTGTTCAACGGCGACGGCTACTCGGACGAGTGGCACAAGGAGGCGGAGGAGCGCGGCCTGCTGAACCTCCGGACCACGCCGGACGCGCTGCCGGAGCTCCTGAGCAACGGCTCGAAGGAGGCGTTCTCGCGCTACGAGGTGCTCTCGGACCGCGAGCTCGAGTCGCGCTTCGAGGTCTACGCCGAGCAGTACGTGGTGAACATCAACATCGAGGCGGAGATCGCTGCGTCGATCGCCCGCACGATGATCCTGCCGGCGGCGCTGCGCCACCTCGCACTCTTGAAGGACGCCGAGGTGCGCTCGCTCATCGGCGAGGCGGAAGGCCTCATCGAGGAATTGGTTGCGGCGATCACGGATCTCGAGACAGCGAACCGAGAGCACCCAGAAGAGGAGGGTCTCGGACACGCCAGGTACATGCGCGACCGGGTCATACCTGCGATGGAGCGGACACGCGCCGTCGCGGACCAGCTCGAGCGCGTGGTGGCAGACGACCTATGGCCGCTGCCGAAGTACCAGGAGATGCTCTTCATCAAGTGATCTCAGACGGGGCGGGCCGCACGGCCCGCCCCGTCGCAGCGGTCCACCGCGCCTGTGCCGGCTGCAAGTCCTGACTTAGTTGCCGGATAGCGGCAAGAAACTCAGCAGTTGCGTTCCCCGCGCTCGCATCGCGAATGCCGGCTCCAAGTCCTGACTTTGGTTCCGCATATGAGAACCAAACTCAGGACTTACGGCACTTGGCGCCCGTTCGGGCCAGCAGGGCCCGTGGCGCCCGGGCTGGCCGCGCGGCCCGCCCGTTTTCCTTCCTCTGCAAGGTTTTTTGCGCGGTTTGCGGGGTCATTGGAACGGCGTGTCCGCCGCCTTTGCTACGTTGAGGCCCGTCAATGCCTAAGCCCCCCTTGGTCCGGGGGCGCGGGGGAACCAAAGTTGCGGCCGTGAGGCCGCGGGGCGAATCGCCGGTTTTCCGGCGTAGCGCTGCTCTTTCTGCGCGAGCCCGTCAGCTAACCCCGTAGGCCCGGAGAAAGAGAGACGATGAGCCAAGCCGAGCCACGCAGGGCTTCGGGGCGAAGCGCCTGGAACTGGGACGCATTCCCGAGCGAGACTCGCCGCTCGGCGCGCAGTGGCGTTGAGCGCCCGGTTCGCCGCGCCAGCGGTCCGGCACGTCCAAAGGGCGCCGACGTCGTGCCCATCCGGCCCCGCGCGGAGGCCGGCAGGCGCACCGTCCGCATCACGGGGCAGGCGAGCACACCGCCGCGCCGCAGCCGCCCGGCTGTGGTCCGCGTGGGTTCCCGGCCCGACCGCTTTGCGCTCTGGGCCGTTGGCCTCGGCCTCTTCATGGCGCTGCTTGCGGCGGCGACCGCTCACGGCGCCGAGCCCACTGCGGCGCACCACGCGGCCCAGCTGCTGGCGCACACGCGCTGACGAATCGTCAGGCGTTCGGGCGCGAGCTTCACAAGGTTTCCGAAAGGAAATCGCTCAACGCGAACTTTCTGTGTTTGTGCGCCGTCTTTAGAGGTAGAGCGCAGATAGCAGGGGAGGGCCTTGTCGGTCTACAATCGTGACTTACCTAGCGTAAGGAACACGCAGAAAGTGAAGTAGCGGATGAAGACCAAGGAGAGCAGGTTCCAGGTCCACGACGAGCTCACCGCCCCTGAGGGCAGCCTTCCGGTGTTGAAGGGCGCTCTCGCGACCGGGGGGCAGCTGTCCAACTTCCTCGGCGTGCTCGCCGGCTCGCCGGCCACACTCCGCGCGTACGCACGCTTCCGTTCGGAGCTTCGCCATGGCGTGCTGCCGTGGCCGACTCAGCAGCGGATCGCGATCGCGGTAGCCGAGCACCAGAACAGCGAATACGCCATGAACCTGCTCCAACGCAGCGCTCGCGACGCGGGCATCGGCCTCGACGAATTCGCGCTGGCGCGGCGCTTCGAGTCGCAGGACGAGCGCGAGGCCACGCTGCTGCACTTCGTGAAGGCGCTGCTCGAGAGCCCTTCGGCGCCGCCGCTCCACTTCGTGGAGGAGGCGCGCGAGGCGGGATGGACCGACGAGCAGCTGCTCGAGACGGTGGCCCACGTCGCGCTCGCGAGCTTCGGCAACCTCGTCACCCGCGCGGGGGACGTGCCCCGTGACGGATCAGCGGAAGAGGGCAGGCTCGTCCAAGCCGCCTGATTCCTGTCTACGATTCAGTCATGGCCGCCCCAGCGGCAACGGCGGCGAAAGCCGCCCGACAAGGGAGCACAAAGCAGGGTCCGCAGGGTCGGAGCGAATGCTGCACCCTCTACCACCAGGCCGTGGAGATGGTGGGCAAGCGCTGGACGGGCGCGATCCTCATGGTGCTGCTCGACGGCCCGCTGCGCTTCTCGGAGGTCCGCAGCCTCGTGCCCGATCTGTCGGACCGCCTGCTGTCCGAGCGCCTCAAGGAGCTCGAGGCCGAGGGCATCGTCGCCCGCCGCGTGCTCGAGGGCACGCCGGTCAGGGTGGAATACGCCCTGAGCGAGAAGGGGCGCGCGCTCGAGCCCGCTGTCCGCGCCCTCAAGGCGTGGGCCAACGCCTGGCTGGATTAGGCGCCGCGAACCTGCGGTAACTGCGCTGAGGGATTAGCCTACGGCGCTCCTCGCTACGTCGCGCACCCGAGAGGAGCCGTATGGCCGTCCAGCAGCAACAACCGAAGACCGCCGACGACGTCATCGCGATGGTCGAGGACCACGACATCCGGTTCATCCGGTTCTGGTTCACGGACATCCTCGGACAGCTCAAAAGCTTCTCCATCAACAAGGACGAGCTGGAGGACGCTTTCGAAGGCGGCATGGGCTTCGACGGCTCTTCGATCACCGGCTTCAACGCGATAGAGGAGTCGGACATGATCGCGATGCCCGACGCCTCCACGTTCGCGATCCTCCCGTGGCGCCCGGCGGACAAGGGCGTCGGCCGCATGTTCGCGGACATCGTCACGCCGGCGCGCGAGCCGTACGAGGGCGATCCGCGTCACGTGCTGCGGCGAGCGCTCCAGCGGGCGGAGTCGATGGGCTTCGACACCTTCAACGTCGGCCCCGAGCTCGAGTACTTCTACTTCAGGAACGCGAAGCCGGAGAACGGCCAGCCTGAGATCCTCGACGAGGGCGGCTACTTCGACCTGACCACGCTCGACGCAGGCTCTGACGTTCGGCGCGAGACCGTGCTCGCCCTCGAGCAGCTCGGCATCCACGTGGAGTACACGCACCACGAGGTCGGGCCCTCGCAGCACGAGATCGACATGCGCTACGCCGGCGCGATGAAGATGGCGGACGACTGCATGACGTACCGCATCGTCGTGAAGGAGTACGCGATGAAGTACGGCTGGCATGCGACCTTCATGCCGAAGCCGCTCTTCGGCGAGAACGGCTCGGGCATGCACACACACCAGTCGCTCTTCAAGAACGGGCAGAACGCGTTCTACGACGCCGACGATCAGTACTTCCTCTCGGACGTCGGCAAGGCGTTCATCGCCGGACAGCTGCGCCATGCGCGCGAGATCTCGTCGATCTTCGCCCAGTGGGTGAACTCCTACAAGCGGCTCGTGCCAGGCTTCGAGGCGCCGGTGTACTGCGCCTGGTCGCGCCGGAACCGCTCGGCGCTCGTGCGCGTGCCCCTGTACCACCCGGGCAAGGAGCAGGCCACGCGCATGGAGCTGCGCTGCCCGGACCCGGCGTGCAATCCGTACCTGACGTTCGCAGTGCTGCTGATGGCGGGGCTCGAGGGCATCGAGAAGGGCTACGAGCTGCCCGAGCCGATGGAGAAGAACCTCTACCACCTGTCGCCCGACGAGCGGAAGCGGTTAGGGATTGCACAGCTGCCCGAGACGCTCGGCGAGGCGATCGAGCTGACAGCCGAGTCCGAGCTCGTGCTGCGGACACTCGGCGAGCACATGTTCAACCGCTACGTCGAGATCAAGCGCAAGGAGTGGGAGGAGTACCGGATCCAGGTGTCGCGCTGGGAGCTTGACCGCTACCTGTCGATCCTCTGACCCAGCGCCACATCACCCGTAGCGGGTGAGGATCCGCTGAGTAGCGGTGCTTAGGCTCGCTGGGTGGGTGAGGGCGGACCACGCGACACGGGCTGGCGTGCGCTGTTCGACGCGGCTTTCCGGAACTCGCGCAACGCGATGCTGCTGGTCGACGACCGCCGCCGCATTGTGGAAGCCAACGGCGCTTTCCTGAGGCTGCTCGGTTACTCGCTTGACGAGCTGATCGGACGCCAGATATGGGACTTCGTCGTCGGCGGTCCGCTCGCGACAGACGAGGAATGGGCGGCCGCGCTCGAGGAGCAGCGCTTCACCGGCCACGCCGATCTGCGCACCGCGGGCGGCGAGACGGTCTCCGTCCAGTACGGGGCGCACGTCGAGACCGTGACGGGCCAGCGGCTGGTGCTGTTCGTGGTGCTCAGCAGCTCCAAGGCAGGAGGAGCTTTTCGGCGCGAGCCGGCCGCGGCCGGCGCCGCGCCCGGTGAGCTCACGCTGCGCGAGATCGACGTGGTGCGGCTCACGGCGGACGGCATGACCGCGCCCGAGATCGCCGACGATCTCGGCATCTCTAATCACACCGTGCGTACTCACCTGCGCAACGCGATGGAGAAGCTAGGTGCCCGCTCCCGCGCCCATCTGGTCGCAATCTCGCTGGGCGCAGGACACGCACTGGCGTGAGCAGCCTCGCACAACGGTGGTATCGACGCTCGGCGTCGCCCTCGCCACCATCGAGTCGATGTTGTCCGTCGACCAAGGAAGCCCTTTCTGCGCCCTCGTGTGCTCGATCTGCCACGAGCAGATCAAGCCCGGCGACCTCGTGCTGGCCGCGTATCACCGCGGGACGCCGAAGGCGATCCACGCGCACGTCTGCCGCTCGGCTCAGGCGGAAAAGCCTGTTGAGCCGACCCGCAAGTAGCTGTCTCAGGAACCGAGCAGAGCCTCGAGATCAGCCGGCTCGGTGACCGGCCGCTGGCAGGCGAAGTTCTCACACACGTACGCGGCCGCTCGCCCGTCGACGGGTGAGCGACCCTCGAGAAGCGGCACACCGTCCTCCTCGCCGCCCGCCAGCACCAGGTGCGGCCGGAAGGCCGAGCGCACGACCCGCTCGAGCGGGCGCGCTCCGGGTCCCACCAGCGCGACCTCCTTCACCTGCGCGAAGTAGAAGTCGAGCGCCTGCAGCAGGTGCCCGAACGCCTGGGGATGGCGCGGCGCGAGCTCGTGCAGCAGCCTCAGCACGCCTTCCGCGCGAGCGGCGTACTGGTTCTCGCCGGTCAGCGCGGCCAGCCGCAGCAGCCCGTAGGCCGCCGCCGAGTTGCCAGACGGGATCGGGTTGTCCTCGAGGTCCTTGCGCCGTGCCACGAGCCGCTCGTGGTCCGACGAGGTCTCGAAGAAGCCGCCGTTGTCGTCGTCGGCGAAGCGGGCGATCATCGCGTCGGCTGTCTCGCGCGCGGCGGCGAACCAGCGCGGCTCGAAGGTCGCCTCGTAAAGCGAGAGAAGCGCCTCGAGCAGGAAAGCGTGGTCCTCGAGGTAGGCGTTGAGCTTGCCGCGGCCGTCCTTCCACGTGCGGAGAAGGCGCCCGTCGTCGCTTCGAAGGTCGCGCAGGATGAAGTCGGCGGCGCCGCGAGCGGCGTCGAGGTAGTCCTCGCGCTCGAGCACCGCGCCCGCCTCCGCTAGCGCACCGATCATGAGCGCGTTCCACGAGGTGAGCCGCTTGTCGTCGAGACCCGGCCACACGCGCTTCGCGCGCACGTCGTAGAGGCGCTGCTTCAGGTCCGCGACGTCGTCCGGATCCGGGTCGTTGCGCACGAGGATGTTGCGGCCCTCGAAGTTGCCCTCCTCGGTGGCGCCGAAGTAGGCCTCCGCCACATCGGCCTCGTCGCCCGCCGCGTCGCGCAGTTCCTCGAGCGACCAGAGGTAGAACTTGCCCTCCTCGCCCTCGGAGTCGGCGTCGAGCGCCGAGTAGAACCCGCCCTCAAGCCCGCGCATCTCGCGAAGCGCCCAGTTGAGCGTCTCGGTGGTGACGCGACGGAAGACCGGGTCCTCGGTCACGAGCCAGCCGTGCAGGTACGCGCGCGCGAGCAGCGCGTTGTCGTA
>DASVXS010000299.1:0-18233 GCA_036392575.1 Thermoleophilaceae bacterium
CAGTGCGGCTTGTGGAGGTCCATGCGCCAGCGCGCGTCGGGGTCCTGGACGAGCGCGGTGCCGTGCCGGCCCAGGCGGGTTGGCGTGGCGCAGTCGAACGTGTCGATCCCCGCTTCGACCGCGTGCACGATGTCGTCGACGTCGCCGATACCAAGCAGATGTCGGGGCAGGTGCTCGGGCGTTGGCCGGAGCGCCCACTGCACGACCTCGTGCATCTCGCCCTTCTCCTGACCGAGCGAGCCGCCGACCGCGATTCCATCAACGCGGGCGCTCGCGACCCGCTCCGCCGACTGCTGCCGCAGGTCCTCGTAGACGCCGCCCTGGATGATCCCGTAGAAGAGTTGCCATTCGGGCGCGTACTGCTCGTGCCAGTCGATGCAGCGGTCGAGCCAGCGGTGCGTGCGCTCGGTCGAACGGGCGGTGTAGTCGCGATCCACGTGAAAGGGCGTGCACTCGTCGAACGCGAGCGCGACGTCCGAGCCGAGCGCGGCCTGGGCTTCCATGCTCGTCTCCGGGCCCATGAACTTCTCGCTGCCGTCGAGATAGGACTGGAAGCGGACGCCCTCCTCCTCGATGCTCAGGATCCGGCTCTGGCCTGGGCGGCGCCGCTTGATCTCCTCGGCGATCGAGCCATGCCCCATCGAGAACACCTGAAAGCCACCCGAGTCGGTGATGATCGGGCGCTTCCAGTTCATGAACTCGTGAAGCCCGCCCAGCTTCGCGATGTGCTCCTGCCCGGGCTGGATGAAGAGGTGGAAGGTGTTGCCGAGCACCATCTCGTAGCCAAGCGCGGCGACCTCCGCGGAGCTGAGCCCCTTCACGGTGGCAGTCGACGCGAGCGGAACGAACGCCGGCGTTCGGAGCCGACCGTGCTCCAGATGGAGAACGCCCGCTCGGGCTCGGCCCGCGCGGGCGTTGATCTCGAAAGTCGGTTGCGGCACTCGCCGCAGACTACGAACTACCTGTCGCTTGCCGCGCCCTCGAGCGTCTCCGGCTTGCCGGGGTCGTTCGCGATGCTGATGCGCCGGGGCTTGCGCTCCTCGGGCTTCGGGATGCGGACCTCGAGCACGCCACGGTCGAACTTCGCCTGGATCTTGTCCGGGTCGACGCCGTCGGGCAGCGTCATCGAGCGGCTGAACTTGCCGAAGCTCCGCTCGACGCGGTACCAGCCCTTCTCGCTCTGCTCGTGCTCGGCATGCCGCTCACCCGAGAGGCGAAGAGTGCCGTCGTGCACCTCGATCGCGACGTCGTCCTCGCTCATGCCCGGTAGATCCGCCTTGAGGATGAATGAATCCTCCGCCTCGACGAGGTCCATCGGCGGTGACCAGCGCTGCACACGGCCTCGCTCAAACGGCTCGAGCAGTGTGTTGAAGAGGCGATCGAAATCCTGAGTGCTGAACGGCTCAGGCCTGACCAGAAGTGCCATTTGACAACCTCCTGATTGGGCATTTCTTACTCCTTGACAGGATAGAAACCTGAGTCGGCTGCTGTCAACTTTGGACGAGACGTCTGAGGGCCGATGTGGTCACAGGAGCGGTACGCCCTCGGGCGCGGCATCCACCCGGTCGCTGGTTCGTTACACCCGCCGTGGTGAACCGCGCGTTTCGGAAGGCCACGACGAGCCCGTGCCGAACGAGACTGATATTGGGCACCTATACGGTGCTCAACTTAAAGGTCGTTCCCCAGACCTTTTATTCGCGCAGCTCGCGGTGGGCCAGCACGCCGTGATCGACGGGATGAGCTCTCACGTCGCCTCGCGCTTCGCCGCGCGCCGGGCCGGCGGCGCCTCACGCACGACCGCCGGCAGAAGGGGTAGCGCGGTTCGCAGCGCGAATCGCGAAGCTTCGTAGAGGCCTGCGCGCGCCGGCCCGAAAGGCAGTCCCAGCTCATCGCGTAGGCGCTCCGGCAGCATCGCCACCGTTACGAGAGCGAATGCTTCCGCGAACGGTCGGGCCGCCAGCGGGACCGGGGGCCGCAGGGTCGCAGCGACGACGTCTCGGAGCGTGCTCGTCACCGCTAGAGAGTCGCCTTCGAGCATTTCGGCGATGTACGCGCGGAACGCCCGCAGGTGCGGCGGCTGGCGGTCGAGCGGCACCCCCAGCAGCTCTGCGAGCGCGCGCTGCTCGTCGTAGTACCGGCGCCGATCGCGCTCCGACAGGCCGCCAACGTGTCGGTCGTAGACGAGCAGGGCGGTGTCGACCAGCGTCGCGTGCACCCACATCAGCAGCTCGGGGTCCCGCGCGCTGTAGCGCGAGCCGGCGGGAAAGCGGGCGCAACCCTCGTGCGTCGCGCCGTTCACGCGGCCATGCACGTGCCAGAGGTGGCGCGCGACGGCCCGGGCACGTTCCTCGGACCCGAACACGAGCGCGGTCGCCAGATCCAGCGTGCGATTGAGCCGCCCCCACGGGTCATCTCGGTACTGCGAGTGCGCGGCGACGCCCGCGGCGATCAATGGATGAGCGACCTGCAATATCAGGGCTCGCCCGCCGCCCAGCACGAGCACGTTCTCGCGGTTGACCCGCCAGGTAATGCTGCCGGGACCGAAGAGCCCGTCGGCGGCCATGACGCGATCGTAACCGCGCGCTCGCCCCGCGCGCGGCAGGGCGAGCGCGCCAGTTGAACTCAGCCGATTATGTGGAACACGAGCTTGAACTTGGCGCCGCCTGCCATCGACTTCAGCTCCATGAAGCCGCGCGCGTTGCGGTACCGGCCTGTGCCGCCGGTGATCGCGAGCGTGCTGTTCTTCGCGTCGTAGAAGGGGCCCTCGACGGTGATCTGGCCCTTCGGCAGGAAGGTCGTCTGGTTGCACTCGAACGCCGTGCCGGCGACCGTCCGGACGCAGTAGCCCTGGTCGGTGCCGACCTTCGCGGTGTCCTTCGCGTTGAACACGTCGTTCGCAAAAGTGAGCAGGTCGCCCGGGCTGTCACCCGGCGCGCCCGTATCGGTCGTGGCGACCCCCGTTTGGTGCTCGATGACGGTGACGACCTTGCCTCCGCGCGAGTCGCCCCGCGAATGAGACTTGCCCTTGCCCCAAGCGGCGACGGCGAGGACGACAAGCACGATTGCCGCGAGTGCAATCGCGACGCTGAGTTTGCGCTTCATGGCGCTCCTCCTCGGTCAGGTGAGCACCGTCCTAACCGAGTGGTGAACGCTGGTCAAGCGTTTAAACGTTCGCGGGCTCCTTCTCGTTTTCGTGCTCTTCAGCTTCCGCTGAGGCCCCGCGGCCGTCGAGCCGCGAGCCCATCGCGTGATAGCCACCGTCCACGTGGAGGATCTCGCCCGTTATCCCGCGCGACCAGTCGGACAGCAGGAAGCAAGTGGCGGCGGCGACAGGCGTGCGGTCGTCGACGTCCCAGCCGAGTGGCGCCTGCGCCTGCCACGCTTCGGCGAGCTCGGGGAAGCCGGGAATCCCGCGCGCCGCGGTGGTCTCGAGCGGCCCTGCGGACACCAGGTTCACACGCACGCCGTGCGGACCGAGGTCGCGCGCGAGATAGCGCGCCACGGACTCGAGTGCCGCCTTGGAGACGCCCATCCAGTCGTAGATCGGCCACGCCCTGGAGGCGTCGAAGTCCAGTCCCACGAGGCTCCCGCCGCCGCTCTCCTGGAACAGCGGGTCGAGGCTCTCGCCGAGCGCCTTCAGCGAGAAGGCGCTTGTGAGGAACGCGGTCACCGCGCTCTCCGACGGCGTCCGCATGAAGTTGCCGCCGAGAGCGTCTTCGGGAGCGAACGCGATCGCGTGCAGCGCACCGTCGACTCCGCCCCAGCGCTCCTGAAGTTCCTGCCGCAACCGTTCGAAGTGCTCAGGCTCGTTAACGTCGAGCTCGAGCACCTCGGGCTCGCCCTGCAGCCGCCGGGCGACGCGCTCCGTCAGGCGCATGGCGCGCCCGAAGCTCGTGAGGATCACCTCAGCGCCGGCGCGTTGCGCCTCCTCGGCGACGGCATAGCCGATGCTTTCCTTCGTCATCACTCCCGTGATCAGTATTCGTTTGCCCTCGAGCGTCACAGCGGCACCACCTCCGGGGCGGCCGGGTTGACTTCGCCATCGGTCTCCTGGGTAGCCGGCGCGCGGCGCCAGATCGCTTCGACCTCGGCTCGTAGGACCGTCCGGCCGCGCTGGTTCAAGACCTTCCATGCAGTCGTGACCGTGCCGTGCTCCTCGTCGATCGGCTCGCGGCGTCCCAGACGGCCCTCGACATGGATGGTGTCGCCGATGTGGACCGGCTGCTTGAACACGACGTCGCGCACGCGGCGCAGCGCCACGACTCTGTCCGGATCGAGCGGCACGAGGCCGACTGCGTACGACAAGACGAGCATCCCGTGCGCGATCCGGTTCCCGAAGCGGCTCTCGCCCGCCCATGCCGCGTCCATGTGCTGAGGATGGAAATCGCCCGTCAGCGTGGCGAACGAAACGACATCGGTCTCCGTGATCGTCCTTCCTCGCGTGACGAACGACTCGCCATCCACGAGCGAGTCGAAGTTGCGTGTGAAGAGATTGCTCATGTGCCTTCCTCCGCCCGTCGGATTCCGTAGTGCTTCTCGAGTTCGAGCGCCGCCCCCCGCGCCGCCTGGCGGCTGCCCTCGGGCGAGGGGTGGTAGCCGTCGTCGGCGAAGTGGCCGCGCTCGGCCGCGTCCGGGTGCTCGGCGAACTCCAGGCACAGCACCCCGTAGCGGTCGGCGACCATGCGCGTCGCGTCGTTCAGCCGCTGCATCCCCTCGGTAACGCGCTGGCGGGACCGTGGGCGGAGCGGCAGGAAGTTGGCGAGGTCGGGCGTCGTGCCTGTCACGACGATCGCGTCCGGCACCTCCGCGAGCAGGCGCTGAAGCATCTCGTCGAGCGCGGCCGCATGCACGTCGATGTCAGGACGCACCGACAGCAGCACATCGTTGGCGCCGCATATGACCGTGACGAGGTCGGGGCGCAGTTCGATGCAGGGCTCGAGCTGCGTGCCCGCGACCTGCGGCGTGGTCGCCCCAGCCACGCCCAGGTTGTGGTAATCCGCGACCGCGAGCTCGCGCGCGAGCTCGTCGGGGAATCGCGTCTCGTCGAGCTGCCCGGGCGCGCCGCCCGTGAAGCTGTCGCCGATGGCCACGTACCGCCTGACCGTCCGGGCGGGCCGGGAGTCGCTAGAGCGGGATGTTGCCCGCACGATCCAACCCCCTGTCCTTCGGCAACGTCGCGAGGTTCGAGGCCAGCCGCTCGCGCGTCTCCGCGGGCTCGATCACCTCGTCGATGAAACCCTCCCTCGCGGCTATCTCGGCGTTCAGATGCTCGTCGGCGTACTCCGCCGCATACGCGTCGCGCGCGGACACGGGGTCGTCGGCCGCCTCGATCTCGCGCCGCCGGATGATGCCGACAGCCTGCGTCGGGCCCATCACGCCGATCTCAGCGTCCGGCCAGGCGTAAGCGAAGTCCGCGCCGAGGTCCTTCGAGTTCATAGTGATGTATGCGCCGCCGTAGGCCTTGCGAAGCACGACGGTGAGCTTCGGAACCCTGGCCTCCGCGAACGCGTGGAGCAGCTTTGCGCCGTGACGGATCACGCCAGCGCGCTCCTGCTTCGTCCCAGGTAGGAAGCCCGGTGCGTCGACGAGCACAACCAGCGGCAGCCCGTAGTTGTTGCACGCGCGCACGAAGCGGGCGGCCTTCTGGGCCGAGTCCGCGTCGAGCGTTCCGCCGAGGTGCTTCGGCTGGTTCGCGATCACCCCGACCGGCCGCCCCTCGATACGGGCGAAGGCCGTGACCACGTTCCGTGCCCATTTCTGCGCTGCCTCGAGCAACTCGCCGCCGTCCGCGATCGCGCGGATCACGTCACGCACGTCGTACACACTTCGCTCCTCAGCGGGCACGAAGCCGGCCGGATCATCGCCCGGAGCATCTATAGGCGCGGAACGCGGGGGCGACTCCCAGGCGTTCTGGGGCAGGAATGAGAGCAGCTCCCGCGCCAGGAAGATCGAGTCCGCGTCGCCCGGCACGACGAACTGCGCCACGCCATTTCGCTCGTGCACGCGCGCGCCGCCGAGCTCGGCGCCGGAAACTTCCTCGCCGAGGACGTCGCGCACGACGGCGGGCCCGGTGAGAAACATGCTCGCCCGTTCCGTCATCACCACGAAGTCCGTCAGCGCCGGGGAGTACGAGCCGCCGCCCGCCGAGGTCCCCCCGATCACGGAGATCTGCGGCACGCGCCCCGACAGGCGCACGTTCTCGCGGAAGATCCGCCCGTAGCCGCCGAGTGCCGCCGTTCCCTCCTGCATACGCGCGCCGCCCGATTCGATGAATCCGACGACGGGTACGCGCGCTTCGCCCGCGAGGCGCATGACGCGCACGATCGTGTCCGCGTGTGCCTGACCGAGCGACCCTCCGGCGAAGCTGGCGTCCTGCGCGTAGCAGTACACCGGGCGGCCGTCGACCTCGCCCGACGCGCCGATCACCCCGTCGCCCGGACGGGCCTTGCTCCCCATCCGCGGGGACGAGACCCGCGAGCGGATCACTCGCAGCGACGATGCGTCGCACAGCAGCTCGAGCCGCTCGCCGGCGGACAGCCGCTCCGGCGCACGCTCCAACGTCGTTTCGCGCTGGCTCGTCATCACGCTGCGAGCACGAGCACCGCGTTGTGCCCGCCGAATCCGAAAGCCTCCGAGATCGCGACCGCGCGGTCGCTGCCGTTCAGCTCCAGCTCGCGGGACTCGCGCGGCACGTAATCGAGGTCGAGTCCCTCGTCGCGCTCCTCCCAGCCGAGCGTGGGAGGGATCACCCGCCCGCGTAGCGCGAGCACCGTCGCGATCGCCTCAACCGCGCCAGCCGCGCCGAGCAGGTGCCCGATCGCCGACTTGGTGGACGACACCGGCACCTGGTGCGCACGCTCGTCGCCGAGCGCCAGCTTGAGGGCATCGGTCTCCGAGCGGTCGTTCAGCGGCGTGGACGTGCCGTGCGCGTTCACGTAATCCACGTCGTCCGGCCCGATACCCGCGTCATCAAGCGCGCGTCCGACGGCCCGCGCCGCCCCGCTCCCGGATGGGTCGGGCGCCGTGAGATGGTGAGCATCGGAGCTCGCGCCGTAGCCGAGCACCTCGCCGATCGGCTCCGCGCCTCGCGCGCTCGCGGAATGCTCGCTCTCCAGCACGAGCACGCCCGCGCCTTCGCCCATCACGAAGCCATCGCGCCGGCGGTCGAAGGGTCGCGATATACCGGTCTCCGACGTGGCCCCCATCGCGGCGAAGGCGGTGGTGGCGAGCGGCGTGATCGCCGCCTCGGCGCCACCCGCGACCATGGCGTCGGCGTCGCCTGTCCGTATCAGCCGCGAGGCCGTCCCGATCGCGTCGGCGCCGGCCGCGCATGCCGAGACCGTGCTGAACGCCGGGCCTCCCAGGCCGTGGCGCATCGCCAGGCCGGCGCTGCCGGCGTTCGCCATCATCAGCGGCACCGCGAGCGGTGACAACTTCTCCGCCCCACGCTCGCGCAGCACGTCGTGCTGGTCCTCGAGCGAGCTGAGCCCGCCGATCCCGGTACCCACGATGCAGCCGACGCGGTCGGGCTCGACCGGTACCTCGTCGCTCCAGCCCGCCTGCTCGAACGCCTCGGCGCAGGCGGCGATGGCGAACTGCACGAAGCGGTCGGTGCGGCGCAGCTCCTTCTTCGAGAGCACATCGGCCGGCTCGAAGTCGGAGCAGCGGCCCTCGCCATCCTCGATGCCGCACTCGCCGCCCGCCCAGCGCTCGAGCAGGGTGGTGGCGCCGACGCCGAGGGGCGTGACGGCGCCGGCTCCCGTTATGACGACTCGAGTGCTCATCACGATGCGCGCTGGACAACGAGGTCGACGGCATCGCCCACGGTGTTCAGCTTCTCGGCCTCCTCGCCCTTGATCTGAACGCCGTACTCGTCCTCGACGACCTGGGCGACCTCCACCAGGTCGAGTGAGTCGATCTCGAGCGACTCGAAGGTGGAGTCACGCTTGATCTCGTCACGGTCGGGCCCGAGCTTCGCGATCTGGTCCATGATCGTCTGTTCGATCTGATCGGGTGTTGCTGTTGCAGGCATTTGCTGCCTCCTTCTCTCGTGGTCTCGTGTGTCAGGCGGTCAGGCCGCCGTCTACGGTCAAGGTCGTCCCGGTCACGTAGCCGGCCTCGTCGGAGGCGAGAAAGCGCACACAGGCGGCAACCTCCTCGGGCGTCCCGACGCGGCGCGCGGGAATCGCGTCCACGAAACCGTTCTGATCGACGCCCTTCGTCAACTCGGTCTCGACGAACCCAGGCGCGACCGCGTTCACGGTCACACCGCGGCGCGCGACCTCGGCGGCCACCGTCTTCGTGAAGCCGATCAGGCCCGCCTTCGACGCGGCGTAGTTCGCCTGCCCGGGGTTCGCGCGCTGGCCGAC
Source organism: Thermoleophilaceae bacterium (assembly GCA_036392575.1). Classification (GTDB taxonomy): domain Bacteria; phylum Actinomycetota; class Thermoleophilia; order Solirubrobacterales; family Thermoleophilaceae; genus JADGHQ01. The sequence continues at coordinate 8,370 of DASVXS010000299.1, forward strand.
GATCGAGGCGACGTTCACGATGCGGCCGAAGCGCGCCCGCATCATCTGGCGCAGCGCGCTGCGCGTGAGGCGGAACGCGCCGGAGAGGTTCGTCTCCAGCACACGGTCCCAGTCGTCGTCGTCGATCTGCGGCGAGAGGCCATCGGCGCGCGTGCCCGCGTTGTTCACCAGCACGAGGACGGGCCCGAAGCGCTCGTCGGCGGCGCGCATGATGTCGTCCGCCGCGCCTGGCTCCGAAACGTCGCCGCGCACGGCAACGGCCTGGCCGCCGGCGTCCTCGATCTCGGTGACCACCCGGTCGGCGCCCTCCGAGTCGCTCCGATAGTTCACCGCGACAGGCCAGCCCTCGGCGGCGAGCGCGCGTGCGATTGCTGCGCCGATACCGCGTGAGGCGCCCGTCACGAGCGCACAGCCTTCGTGGTCTTGCCTCATGCCGAATCCCCCCATACGACGACCGTGCCACCCCACGTGAAGCCCGCGCCGAAGGCGGCGAGCAGGACGCGTGCGCCGTCGAAGAGACGACCGTCGGCCTCCGCCTCGGCGAGCGCGATCGGGATGGATGCCGCCGATGTGTTCGCGTAGCGGTCCACGCAGTCGACAACCCGCTCGGGCGGTAGCTCGAGCCGCTCGCCCACCGCGCGGATGATGCGGCTGTTCGCCTGGTGGTAGACGAACAGATCGATGTCGTCGATGCCCAGGCCGGTCAGGCGCAGGGCCTCGACAGTCACCTCCGTCATCCGCTTCACGGCGTTGACGAAGGTCTCGTGGCCCTGCATGAAGATCTTCTCGCCACGGCCGGCCCGGATCAGGTCGGCGTGGGCGCCGTCGGAGCCCATCGCGACCGGGCCTATTCGGGCCTCGTCCGCGGCCGTGACGATCACCGCCCCGGCACCGTCGCCGAACAGCGCGGCCGTGCGCCGGTCGTCTGGGTCGACGAACCGGTACAGCACATCAGCCCCGATCACGAGCGCGTTGTTGGCGCGGCCGCTTTCGACCTGGCCGCCGGCGACCGCGAGCGCAGACACGAAGGCGGTGCAAGCCGCGCCCACGTCGATCGCCGCGGCGCGCGGAGCACCCAGCTTCGTGGCGACCAGCGGTGCCGCGTTGGGAGTCAACTCGTCCTGCGTCGTGGTAGCAACGAGGAGCAGGTCGATGTCGGCGGCGTCGAGACCCGCGCGCTCCAGCGCCAGACCCCCCGCGTCGGCGGCGAGGTCTGAGAGCCGCGCCTCGGGTTCGAGCACGTGGCGCTGTCGAACGCCCGTGCGCTCCACGATCCAGCGGGAGTCCACACCGAGGCGCTCGGCGATTGGGTCGTTCGGCACCACTCTCTCGGGCACGGCCATTGCGACGGACCCGAGGGCGGCGCCGCGTGCGGGACGGTCGCGCACCTCGTCGAGAAGCGGCATTGCTTGGAGTGCGAGCTCAGACATGCGCGCCCTCCGGCTCGCGGTCGAGGGTCTCGGCCTTGGCGTCAGGGAGCGTCCGCTTCACCAGCCCCTTCAAGACCTTGCCGGGGCCGACTTCGATGAAGCGCTGGGCTCCCGCCCTGCTCATCGCGAGCAGCGTCTCGCGCCAGCGGACGGGGTGCGTCAGGCTCTCCCTCAGCCGTCGGCCTATGTCGTCGAAAGGCGCGGCGGTAGCGGACGAGTAGACCGGTACCCGCGGCTCTCTGAAGTCGGCGCGGTCGAGCGCCCGCTTGAAATCCGCGGCCGCCGGCTCCATCGTCGGCGAGTGGAATGCGCCGGCCACCGGGAGCGGCCGGGCGCGGATGCCTTCACGGCTCGCGTGCTCGGTCGCGCGTTCCATCGCGTCGGCCGGGCCCGACAGCACCACCTGCTCGGGCGCGTTGTCGTTCGCGACGGTCATACCGCACTGCTCTGCAAGCGCGGCAGCGCCTTCGGCGTCCGCGCGGAGCGCGAGCATGCCGCCGCCGCCGTGGCGATCGGCAGCGCGCTGCATTAGATGGCCGCGCAGCGCGACCAGGCGAAGGCCCTCGGCCTCGTCGAGCGCGCCGGCGGCGGCGAGCGCGGCGAATTCGCCCAGCGAATGCCCCGCCATCAGCTCAGGAGTGCCGTCTTCGAAGCGAGACCAGCCCGCGAGGCTCGCGCAGTAGATGGCGGGTTGCGCGAACGCGGTGCTCTCGTCCACGCGATCGAACAGGTCGTCGCCGAGCGCGCTGAGCGCGAGCTCGTACAGGTCGGGGCGCAGTCGTTCGACGGTTGCGCCCATATCCGGGGTCTGGCTCCCCTGTCCAGGGAACAGCGCCGCGGTGCGCATGTGTTCTCCCTCCGGCCGTCAGCCAATGTGATCGCTTGCGAAGCAATCCCTTGGTTAGGCCCTTTCCGGGGCGCGCCCGCGCATGCTCGCCACGTCCCAATTCCCCCCGGTCGGGGGGTTTCGCGTGCGGATTGCCACATGGCGCCTTTGGAGCCGCGGCGGCGCTTGAAGTAGCGAGATCTACCGCTCGATCAGCGACTCGCCCGTCATCTCGGGCGGCTTCTCCTCGCCGAGCAGGTCGAGCACGGTCGGCGCCACATCCGCGAGGATGCCGCCCTCGCGCAGGCCGGCGACGTTGGCCGTCACGATGCACGGCACCGGGTTCAGCGAGTGCGCCGTGTTCGGTGAGCCGTCCGGCTCGAGCATGTTGTCGGCGTTGCCGTGGTCGGCCGTGATGACCAGCTCGCCGCCCGACTCCTCGACCGCGCGCACCACCTCACCGAGGCATTCGTCGACGGCCTCGACCGCGGCGACCGCGGCCGGGATCACTCCTGTGTGGCCGACCATGTCGGCGTTGGCGAAGTTGATGATGCCGAAGCGGTAGCCGTTCGCCCGCCAGCGCTCGACGAACGCCTGGGAGGCGGCCCGGGCACTCATCTCGGGCTTGTGGTCGTACGTCGGCACGTCGCGCGGCGAGTCCACGAGCTTGCGCTCCTCGCCGGGGTACTCGTTCTCCTCGCCGCCGTTGAAGAAGTAGGTCACGTGCGCGTACTTCTCGGTCTCGGCGACGTGCAGCTGCCTCGCGCCGTGCTCGGCGAGCACGGACGCGAGCGTCACCGACGGCCGCTCGGGCGGGAAGGCGACCGGGTAATCCCAGTCCTCCTGGTACTCCGTGAGCGTCGCGAACTCGATCGATGGTCGGTCACCGACGTCGAACTCCGAGAAACCCGGCTCCGCCAGCGCGCGCGTGAGCTGACGTGCGCGGTCCGGCCGGAAGTTGAAGAAGAAGACCGCGTCGCCGTCGCGGATTCGGCCCTCGTCGCCCACGAGCGTCGGCTTGATGAACTCGTCGGTCTCGTCGCGATCGTAGGCCGCGCGCACCGCCTCCTCGCCGGAAGATGCGGGCGGCACCTCGGACTGCCCGCGCACAATCGCGTTGTACGCGAGTTCGGTGCGGTTCCAGCGGTTGTCGCGGTCCATCGCGTAGTAGCGGCCGCTGACGGTCGCGATACGACCGCCCGCCTCGCGCACCCACCCCTCCGCCTCCGCGACGAAATCCGCGCCCGAGTTGGGAGGCGTGTCGCGCCCGTCGGTGAACGCGTGCAGCACGATGTCCGGCACGTCCGAGCGCGCGGCCAGCTCGATGAGCGCACGCAAGTGCTCGAAGCCGGAGTGCACCCCGCCCTTCGAGACGAGGCCGAGGAGGTGCAGCCGCCCAGCGTCCCGGCCGGCGGCGCAGATGCGCGTGAGCACCTCGTTCTCGAAGAACGAGCCGTCCCCGATCGCGTCCGCGATGCGCGTGAGGTCCTGGCGCACCACCGCGCCGGCGCCGAGGTTGAGATGCCCGACCTCGGAGTTGCCCATCTGCCCGTCGGGCAGGCCGACCGCCCGACCGGAGGTCTTGAGCTCCGTGTGCGCATGCTTCTCCCACAGCCCGTCGAACACGGGCGTCTTCGCCAGCGAGACTGCGTTGCCTGGCCCGGGCTCCGCCAGCCCCCAGCCGTCGAGCACCACGAGGCACACCGACGGCACCGGCGGCTTCGTCATGCGGCAGCGGCGACGATCGCCGCGAAGTCGTCCGGGTCGAGGCTCGCGCCGCCGACAAGCGCACCGTCCACGTCGGGCTCGGACAGGATCTCGGTGGCGTTGTCGGGCTTGACGCTGCCGCCGTACAGCACGCGCACGCGCTCGGCCGCCTGGGCGGAGCGGTCGCCCACCAGGGCGCGGATGAATGCGATTGCGTCCTGCGCCTGTGCCGCCGTCGCCACGCGCCCGGTGCCGATCGCCCAGATCGGCTCGTAGGCGATCACCACGTCGGCGAGCTGATCGTCGCCCACCTTCTCGAGCGCCTCCTGCACCTGGTGGCGCAGGCGGCGCTGCGTCTCGTCGGCGTCGCGCTCCTCCTCGGACTCGCCCACGCACAGGATCGGCTGCAGCCCCGCGGCGAGGGCGGCGGGCACCTTCTCCTGAAGCGCGCGGTCGGTCTCGCAGAAGTACTGGCGCCGCTCCGAGTGCCCGAGCACGACGCCGTGCACGCCCAGCTCCGTGAGCATCGGTGCGGAGATCTCGCCGGTGTAGGCACCCCACTGCTCCTGGTGCATGTTCTGCGCGAGGACGCGTATGTCGGTGCCGGCGACGCCCTCGAGCGCCTTCACCAGGTCCGTGAACGGAACGCAGACGCCCACCTCGGCCGAGGGCGACTCGGGCAACATGCGGCGCAGCTCCTGAACGTAAGCCTCCGTCTCGGCGACCGTCTTGTGCATCTTCCAGTTCCCCGCGACATACGGCCGCCGGTCAGGCATCGTCGAGCACCTCCACCCCAGGGAGCTGTCGGCCCTCGAGCAGCTCGAGCGACGCCCCGCCTCCGGTCGACATGTGATCCACCCGGTCGGCGAGCCCGAACTTGGCGAGAGCCGCGGCTGAGTCGCCGCCCCCGACCACGGTCGTACCCGGTGCGGCTGCGACTGCCTCCGCAAGACCCCTCGTGCCGTGTGCGAACGGCTCGATCTCGAACGCCCCCATCGGCCCGTTCCAGAACACCGTGCCGGCGTCCGCGACCTCGCGCGAATACGCCTCCACGGTGCGCGGCCCGACGTCCAGGCCCATCCAGCCGTCCGGCACGTCGGTGCCGTCCAGCTCGCGGCGCTCGGCGTCCGCATCGAACCTGTCCCCAATGATCAGATCGAGCGGCAGCAGCAGGCGCGCGCCGCCCTTCTCCGCGCGCTCGAGCGCTTGACGCGCGAGCTCGACGCCCTCCTCCTCGACGAGCGAGTCACCAGTCGGCTTGCCCTGCGCGCGGAAGAAGCTGAAGCACATCGCGCCGCCGATCAGGATCGCGTCGGCGATCTCCTGGAAGCGCTCGATGAGCGCGATCTTGTCGCTGACCTTCGCCCCACCGAGCACCACGACGAGCGGCCGCTTCGGGTTCTCGACGACGCCGTTGAGAGTGACCACTTCGTTCTCGAGCAGCAGCCCCGCCACGGCCGGCCGCAGGAAGTCGGTGACGCCCGCGGTGGACGCGTGGGCACGGTGCGCCGCGCCGAACGCCTCGTTCACGTAGGCGTCGGCGAGATCGGCGAGGGCGCGCGAGAGCTCCGGGTCGTTCTTCGTCTCACCCGGCTCGAAGCGCGTGTTCTCGAGCACGAGGATCTCGCTGGCCGCGAGCCGTCCGGCGCCGCGCCTGACCTCGGGCCCGACGACCTCCGGCGCCTGATAGACGCGTGTGTCGAGCAGCTCGCCGAGCCGCTTCGAGACCGGCGCGAGCGACAACTCGGGGTCGAAGCCCATGGGCCGGCCGAGGTGCGAGCACAGCACGAGCGCGGCGCCCCGGCCACGTAGGTGCTCGATCGTGGGCAACGCCGCGCGGATGCGCGCATCGTCGGCGACACGGCCTTCCTCGAGCGGGACGTTGAAGTCGACCCGAACCAGCACGCGCTGTCCCTCCGAGACCGGGAGGTCCCGGACGGTCTTCTTCCCGAATGAGCCCACCTGCGGTGTCTACAGCACCCGCTGGACCAAATCCACCACCCGGTTCGAGTAGCCCCACTCGTTGTCGTACCAGGCACCGACCTTCACCAGCTGGCCGTCGATCACCATCGTCAGGCCCGCGTCGAAGATCGACGAGTAGGGAGATTGCTCGATGTCGGTGGAGACGATCGGGTCTTCGGTGTACTGAAGGATGCACTCGAGGGCGCCCTTGTCGGCACGCTCCTTGAACGCCGCGTTCACCTCGTCCACGCTCGTCGGCTTGTTCACGCGCGCGACCAGGTCGACGATCGACCCGGTCGGCACGGGCGCGCGCACGGCGATGCCGTTGAGCTTGCCGTCGAGCTCGGGGATCACAAGTCCGATCGCCTTGGCCGCGCCCGTGGAGGTCGGCACGAGGTTCACCGCGGCCGCTCGTGCGCGGCGCAGGTCCTTGTGCGGCATGTCCTGCAGGCGCTGATCCGACGTGTACGCGTGCACCGTGGTCATCAGGCCGTGCTCGATGCCGAACACGTCGTGGAGGATCTTCGCCACCGGCGCGAGGCAGTTCGTGGTGCAGGACGCATTCGAGATGACGTGGTGCTGGTCCTTGTCGTACGCGTCTTCGTTGACGCCCAGCGCGAGCGTGACATCCGGGCCCTTGGCGGGCGCCGTGATGATCACCTTCTTCGCGCCGGCGTCGATGTGCTTCGCGGCGTTCTCGCGGTCGGTGAAGAGGCCTGTGGACTCGACCACCACGTCGGCTCCGAGGTCGCCCCAGGGCAGCGCAGCCGGGTCGCGCTCGGCGAACACGCGCAGCTCCTTGCCGTCGACGACGATCCCGGTGTCGGTCGCCTCGACGGTCCCCGGGAACGGGCCAAGGATCGAGTCGTACTTGATGAGAGTGGCGAGCGTCTTCGTGTCGGTGATGTCGTTGACACCGAGCCACTCGATGTCGGCGTCGGCGGCTAGCGCGGCGCGGAAGACGTTCCTACCGATACGGCCGAAGCCGTTGATACCGGCCCTTACGGGCATAGACCTTCCTTTCGAGAGGGGGAACCCCAGCGAGGGGCGGAATCTATCAGCGCCAGGATTCCCCTCCGCTGCCGCGCGAAACCCGGCCTACGGGCGGTACGGAGGCTTGTGGACGTCGCGGTGCACGACGTCCACGAGCAGGTCCTCGCGCTCGCCGTAGACGCGCGCGAGGTGCTCCGCGATCACCACCGAGCGGTGGCGGCCGCCGGTACAGCCGATGCCGATCATCAGGTGTGCCTTGCCCTCGCGCACGTACGCCGGGAGCAGGTAGTCGAGCAGCGGCAGCAGCTTCTCGTAGAAGTCCGCGATGCCGTCGGAGCCCTCCACGTAGTCGATCACCGGCTGGTCGAGGCCCGTCTTCTCGCGCAGATCAGGCTCCCAGTGCGGATTCGGCAGGAAGCGCACGTCGAAGGCGAGGTCGGCGTCGCGCGGGGCGCCATGCTTGTACCCGTAGGTGAGGAAGGTGACGGCCAGCTTGCCCGGCGTCTGCTGGGTGAGCATCTTGTCCGCGACGACCTTGCGGAGGCGCGAGGCGGACATGTCCGTGGTGTCGATCGAGACGTCGGCGCGCTCGCGCAGCGGCTCGAGCAGCTCGCGCTCGGCGTGGATGCCGCTCGCCACCTGGCCGCCGACGGCCAGCGGGTGACGGCGGCGGGTCTCCTTGTAGCGGTCCACGAGCGTCTCCTCACTCGCGTCCAGGAACAGCAGCCGGTAGTTCGTGCCGAGCTCGACCAGCTCGTCGAGCACCTGTACGAGCGACTGGAAGTACGCGCCACCGCGGACGTCGGACACGACCGCGGCGCGCTCGACCTTGCTGCCCTCGTGCCGGAACAGGTCCGCGAGCGAGCTGATCATCTCTGGCGGGAGGTTGTCGACGCAGAAGTAGCCGGCGTCCTCGAAACAGGCCATGGCTTGGGACTTGCCCGCGCCCGAGAAGCCGGTGATCACGACGAAGTCCTCGATCGAGCTGCGCCGGGCCTCCTGCTCGGAATCCGAGCGGCGACTGCGAGGGCGGATCCAGGACACCATGTTCACCCCACTACGGGTTATCGGACTTTGTGAACGTACTCGTAAATCTCACGGGCGGTCTTACCTGGTAGACCGGGCACGGCCTCGAGCTCTTCCCGGCTCGCCTGAAGAAAACGCTCGGGCGTTCCGAAGTGCTTGAGCAATAGTCGCTTGCGCGCCGGACCGACTCCCGGAAGCTCGTCGAGGATCGAGCGTGTCATCGCCTTGTCGCGGCGCCCGCGGTGGAACTCGATCGCGAAGCGGTGCGCCTCGTCGCGGACGCGCTGGAGCAGCTGCAGCTCGGGCGCGTCGTGCGGCAGCTGTAGCGGCTCGCGCTGACCGGGCAGGAAGACCTCCTCGATCCGCTTCGCGAGGCTGATCACAGTCACGCCGAGGTCACGGAACTCTTGCAGCGCGCGCAGGCCGGCCGACAGCTGGCCCTTGCCGCCGTCGATCACGATCACGGTCGGCACCGCTGCGAAGCTCGAGTCGAACGACTTCTCGTGCGGCGAGCGCTCGCGCTGCGACACGAACTGGGCCATGCGCCGGCTGAGCACCTCTTCCATCGCGGCGAAGTCGTCCTGCACCGCCTCGCGGACCCCGAAGCGCCGGTAGTCCGCCTTCTTCGGCGCGCCGCCCTCGAACACGACCATCGAGGCCACCGTGTGCGTCTCGCCAAGGTTCGAGATGTCGAAGCACTCGATTCGCATCGGGATCGTCTCGAGGCCGAGCGCCTGCTGGAGGCCCTCGAGCGCCTCGATGCGCTGAGAGCGCCGGTGCTCGGAGCGCAAGCGGTCCTGGTCGAGCGCCAGCTGGGCGTTGCGGGTCGCCAGCTCGAAGATGCGCCGCTTGTCGCCGCGCTCGGGGTGGCGGATCTCGACCGGGGCGCCGCGCCGCTCGGCGAGCGCCTCCGCGAGCACGTCGCTCTGCGACACGCTCCGCGGCACCAGCACCTGCGGCGGGATCGCCGGCGAGGTGGCGTAGTACTGGAGCACGAACTCCTCCGCGACCTCGCCCTCGTCGCGGCCGGCCTCGTTCTCGAGGTAGAAGCTCTGCCGGTCCGCGAGCACTCCGTCCCTGACCTGGAAGACCTGCGCGTTGGCATCGGTGCCCTCGACCGCGACCGCCACGGCGTCGAGCGTGCCGACCGCCTCGTTCGAGATGCGCTGCCGCTCGAGCAGCGAGCGCACCGCCTTCAAGCGGTTCCGGTACGCCGCCGCCTGCTCGAACTCCTGCGCATCCGCCGCGGCGCGCATGTCGCGCTCGAGATCGCGCTCGATCTGGCGGTAGCGGCCGCTCAGGAAGTCCACGATCGACTCGATGTTCGCCCGGTACTCCTCCTTCGACACGTAGCCCACGCACGGTGCCTGGCAGCGCTTGATGAAGTAGTCCAGGCAGGGGCTGCCGCTCGCGCGGCCCGGCTCGGCGCCGTCGCAGGTGCGGTACTGGAACACCTTCCCGAGCAGGTCGAGCGTCTCGCGCACGCGCTTGGCGTTCGAGAACGGCCCGAAGTAGGCGCGGTTGCGACGGTGCTTCTCGCGCGTGAAGTAGACGCGCGGGAAGTCCTCGTCCAGAGAGATCGCGATGTACGGGTACGACTTGTCGTCGCGGAGGCGGACGTTGTACCGGGGCCGGTACTGGCGGATGAAGGTCTGTTCGGCGAGCAGCGCCTCGGCCTCGGTCTGCGTGACGATGAACTCGATCCGGTCGATCTCCTCCAGCAGGTCGCGCGCCCCGCGTGTGGACGGGCTCGAGAAGTGCGACGCAACCCGCTTCTTGAGCGACTTCGCCTTGCCGACGTAGATGACGCGCCCGCGCGCGTCGCGGAACAGGTAGACGCCGGGCTGGTCGGGCAGTCCGCGCCGTTGTGCCGTGAGGCGTTCCGTGCGCTCGAGGTGGGCCGGTTCGGCGTCGATGGCC
>DASVXS010000300.1:0-8762 GCA_036392575.1 Thermoleophilaceae bacterium
TCGATCGCGACCACCGACGGCTCCGACACGACGATGCCGCCGAGCGAGATCACCGCGACCTCGCTCGTGCCGCCGCCCACGTCCACGACCATGTTGCCCACGGGCTCCTCGATCGGCAGGCCCGCGCCGATCGCCGCCGCGATCGGCTCCTCGATCAGGTGCACCTGGCGGGCGCCGGCCGAGAGCGACGCCTCGATCACCGCGCGCTTCTCCACGTCGGTCACACCCGACGGCGCGCACATCACGAGCCGCGGCCGCGACATGCGCCGCTGCTCGATCTTGCGGATGAAGTAGCGCAGCATCTTCTCCGTCACCTCGAAGTCGGCGATCACGCCGTGGCGAAGCGGCCGGATCGCCGAGATCGACGCCGGCGTGCGGCCGATCATGCGCTTGGCCTCGCTGCCCACGGCGTGGACCTCGCCGGTCTGCGAGTCGATCGCGACCACCGACGGCTCCGACACGACGATGCCGCGGCCGCGCACATAGACGAGCGTGTTGGCCGTGCCGAGATCGATCGCCATATCGCGAGCGCCGAATCCGGCGAAGGGAGAGAGCCTGGCCATCTGGAGACTCTATGCGCCCTAGGGCGCGCGGTCAGCTTCGCCGGGGTCGTCGCGTTCGATCGGGAGCGTCTCGTCGTCGAACGCCTCTTCGTCGGACGCCTCTTCATCGTCGCCCCGGGTCTCGGTGCCGGCTGGCATCTGAGGCGGCGCCGGCATCTGCGGGCCCGTCAGCTCGGTGTCGGCTGGGGCGTGAAACTCCGTCTCCGGCGGCTCCTCGCGAGGCTCGACCTCATCCGGCTCCGGCTCCGGTTCCGGCTCGGGCTCGGGCTGCGGCTCGGGCGCCTCTTGCTCGTCGGTCACCGGCACAGCCGGGAAGCGGTCGGAGGCGTCGTCGGCCACGCGCAGCATCTCATCAGCGAGCCGGCGCGTGTCATCGATCAGCCGCTGTCGCTCCTGCCAGATCGCCTCCACGTCGGTGTCGAGGCTGTGCACGGTCTGTTCGGCCGCCAGCCGCAGGTCGCCTGCCTCGCGCTCGGCCTGGCGCATCCGCTCGTCCGCCTTCGCGCGCGACTGGGCAGTGATCCGCTCGGCCGCCTCGTGCGCCTGCTGCAAGATGTCGCGCGTCTGCTCGCCTACCTGCTCTAGCGCGTGTCGCACCGCGGATTGCGGCGAGCGGCTCACCTCGAGCTCGGCGATCAGGCGGTTTACCCGGCGCACGTAGGAGTCGACCGCGTCCCGGTCGTAACCGCGCAGTCCGATCGGAAACTCGATGTCCCTGAGCCGCGCGATCTCGTCGTCGCGGGGCGGCGGCGGGAAGGGGACGCCCTCGAGCGAACCGCTGCCCTCGCCGCCGGGCTCGGAGGCGTCGACCTCAGGCAGCCGGCGGGATAGATCCTCCGCGCTCATCGACTCCCGAGTGTTGCAAACGGGGCGCGATGACACCGTCAGGTGCCGCCCGAAAAGGGCGAGAGCTCGGTCAGGCGGCGGCGATCAAATCTTCGGACACCCGCCAGAGCCGGCTGGCGTTGTCCGGGTCGAGCGCGTATGTGACGACGCCGGCCCTGCGATCGTCGGGACCGCCCGGCTCTACCACGACCGCCTCGTTGCAGTCCTCGAAGTAGCGTCCGCCAATCCCCTCCAGCTGGAGTGATGTGGCGACCAACACGCTTGTGGCGGCGCCCTGCTCGGGTGTCTTGAGCCCGCGTCGGAAGTTGTTGACGGTGTTCTCGACGGTTTCGGGATCCATGTAGCGCATCAGGTTGGTGTGGATCCCGCCCGGGTGGACCGCGTTTGCGGTGATGCCGTCGCCGGCCCAGCGACGCGCGGCCTCCACCGCGAACAGCACGTTCGCGGTCTTCGACTGCCCGTAGGCGAGCCACGGGTCGTACGGGCGCGACTCGAAGTTGATGTCCTCGAACACTACGGGTGAGTAGTGGTGGCCGCGCGAGCTGAGCGACACGATCCGCGCGTTGCCCGCCTCTGCGAGGGCGTCATGCAGCCGTACTGCGAGCGCGAAGTGGCCGAGGTGATTGGTCGCGAACTGAAGCTCCCACCCCTCCTTCGTGCGTTGTAGCTCGGGCACCGCCATGATGCCCGCGTTGTTGACAAGGATGTGGAGCGGGCCGCTCCAGCTGTCCGCGAACGCCGCCACGGACGCCTGGTCCGCGAGGTCGAGCGCCTGAAGGTCGACGGCAGGATTTGCGGTCGTGGCCCTGATGTCGGCGACCACGTTGGCGCCGGCGTCCAGATTGCGACCGGTGATCGTCACCTCGGCCCCCGCGCTTGCGAGGGTGCGGGCGGTCTCGACCCCTATGCCCGACGAGCCGCCGGTCACGATGGCGCGCTTGCCGTCCAGGTCGATACCCGCCACCACCTCGGCGGCAGTCGATTCGAAGCCGAACGGCGTGGTGCGGATGGTCGAGTCGGTCATACACTCACCGTAGGCGGCTGGAAAGCCCACCCGATCGGCTTTTCCTCTCGGGTGATCGCGTGTCGCGATCCCGCGCGTTCCTAGAGATGCTCGCTAGGCTCTGTGCCTGCAGGCGCCCGTAGCTCAGCTGGATAGAGCGTCGGTCTACGGAACCGAAGGTCAGAGGTTCGAATCCTCTCGGGCGCGTTTTCCCGCTGCTTAGCGAAGGCCCGTGATCATCGAGACGATCTCGTCGCCCGTCGTCTCGCCCGTGCTGCGAATGCCTACCTGCCGACCCCGCCGCAGCACGCAAATGCGGTCAGCCAGGCGAAACACCTGGTCGAGCGAGTGGCTCACGAGCAGGATCGCCCGGCCCTGGTCGCGCATCCGCCGGATCAGCTCTTCGACTCGCTCCGTCTCCGCGATGCCGAGCGCCGCGGTCGGCTCGTCCATCAGCACGAGCCGCTGCGCCCAGCGCATCGCGCGTGCTATCGCAACTCCCTGACGCTGGCCGCCGGAGAGGCTCCGGATCTGCTGACGCGGGCTGTCGATGTGCACGCCGAGCTCGTCGAGCAGTCGGCCCGTCTCAGCTGCCATCGCGCGCCGGTCGAGCCGCCGCAGCGTCCCCGTCACGAGCTCACGCCCGAGGAAGACGTTCATATAGACCGGCTGCATATCCGCGAGCGCGAGGTCCTGAAGGACGACGTCGATTCCGTTTCCGCGCGCGTCGAGTGGGCCGGAGAAGTGGGCGGGCTCGCCATCGAGGAGGATCCGGCCGGAGGTAGGCGAGTGGACACCGGCCAGGCACTTCACGACCGTCGACTTGCCGGCGCCGTTGTCCCCGACGAGCGCGACGATCTCGCCGGAGTCGACGTCGAGCGTCAGCTCGTCGACCGCGACGATTGCCTGGAACTCCTTCCGGAGCTGCTCGATGCGCACGAGTGGAGACGCGACCGCGGCCATCCGGCTACTCCCGCCTCGGTTCCCGGAGCGTGAGCGAGATCGCGACGAGCAGGATCACGCCCTGCGCGATCAGCTGCTGCGCCGTCGAGAAGCCCCAGAGGATCAGGCCGTTGGTGAGCATCCCGAGCAGCAAACTGCCGAGTAGCGCGCCGATCACGCTGCCCTCGCCGCCGAAGAGCCGTGTGCCGCCGATCACCACGGCTGCGATCACCACGAGGAGGTCCTGAGCGCCGAGGGTGTACGTCGCCCCCTCGAGCCGGCCGGTGTAGAGGATTCCGGCCAGCGCGGCCGCGGCGCCGCTCAGCGCGAGCACCGCGAGCTTCACCCGATCGACGCGGATGCCCGCCACGCGCGCCGCGCCCGCGTTGTCGCCGGTCGCAACCACGTGCGCGCCGAACCTGGTGTGGCGGAACCCGAACTGACCAAGGGCCACTGCGCCGAGGCCCCAGAACGCGAGCCCCGGGATCGCGCCCACGTCTCCCGACCCGAAGATGTTGACGAACGTGGCGTTCTCGACCGCGATCGACTGAAGGTCGGTGACGGTTCGCGCGAGGCCGGCGACGATCCCCATCGAGGCCAGCGTGACGAGGAAGGACGGGAGCCGCAGGAGCGTGACGAAGAGGCCGTTCAGTACTCCGATTCCGACTCCGATGCCGAGGCCCGCAGCGACTGCAAGCGCGGCGTCCTGGGTCTGCATCACCTTGGCGGTCACCAGCGCGGAGAGGGCAACCACCGATCCGAGCGACAGGTCGATCTCGCCTGCGCTCAGGACGAACACCGTCGCGACCGCCATCACGGTGATCGGCGCCGTTTGCCTCACGATGTTCAGGAGATTTGTCTGGCTGGTGAAGCCGTCGTCGTGAAGGACGACGGCGAAGAACGCGAAGACCAGGAGAAACGCCGCGAACACGAAGTACGAGCGCGGCTGAATGGCGCGCGGGACGAGTGATTGGCGGATGCCTGTTCGCGGGGCCAAGCGCGCTACTGGCCGAGGGCCTTCGTAACGCTCGCCGGCGGTGCGCGGTGGAGCGATGCGCGGTAGCCCTGGACGAGATTCGACTTCGTGATCGTCAGTGCCGGGGCCACCAGGAACGGCGGAGCCCTCTTGCCGATCAGCCCGTACCCCGCCGATGTGGCCATCGCCCGGCCCAGTTCGTACGTGCGATCCGCGATCAGCGCAAATGTCGGCCCGCCCTTCGCCATGTCGAGCGCCATCGGCTCCGACAGGTCGAGGCTCACGACCTTCGTCTTCGTGTTGCCGGTGGAATGCAGCGCGGCCAGCACGCCTTCGCCCGGCGGCTCCGAGAAGGTCACGTACACCCCGTCCAGGTCAGGGTTCTTGGTGAGAGCCGCGTTCGCGAGCTCCTCCGACCGGTTCGGATCGGCGATCCCCTGCCTCGCCACGACCTTCACGTTCGGGTAGTTGGCGGTAATCGTCTTCAGAAACGCCTGATCACGCTGATTGGCGACAAACGAGTTGGCGTCGCGGAAGAAGTACCCCACCTTCCCCTTGTCGCCGACCGCAGCCGCGAGCGCGTCCGCCGCGCGCTTCCCCATCTCGAACAGATCGTCGGTGATCATGTCCACGTAGTCGCGCCCCGGCCGCATGCCCTGGGGCACGATCGAGAGCAGCACGACCTTCGTTCCCTGTCCGGCGATCGCTTTGTAAGCCGAGGCGGTGATCACTGGGTCGATCGGCAGGCTCAGGAGCACCGATGGCTTCTTCGCCTCGACCGTCTCGAGATCGGACTTCTGCTTCGCGGGGTCGAAGTTCGCGCTCGTCTGCGCGACGAGCCTGATGCCGAGCTGATCAAACACGTCGCGGACGCCCGCGGTCACGGCGGTGGTGAAGTCCGACTCCTCGTGCCACACGAGCGCGGCCGTGTAGTGACCGGACCGCACCTTTGCGACTTCGGCCGGACTGAGATCAAGCGCGCTCGTGGGGATGGCCCTCTCGCCGTGCGGCCCGCGCGTCGCGCCAACCGCCCTCGAGGATTTGATCGGCAAGCTGCCCTCGGAGGCGCCCTCGTTGCTCGAGCACGACGCAACGGCGACGGCCATGGCAAGCACGCCTGCGGCGAGAGCAGCGACCCGGCTGGCGCTCCTGGTCACGTGCACGATTATCCGTTACCGTCAGCGCCATGGCACGTCGGCGCTGCCATTTCGCGCCCGTCGATTCCGGTTGAGGCCGTGGCAAGAGGGCAGGCCAGGATCGGAGTTGATCCCGGGCGGCTTGCCGAAGAGCAGGCGGCGCTGCGGCGAGTAGCAACCCTGGTTGCCGAGGGAGCACCACCCGCCGGCGTATTCGCGGTCGTCGCCGAGCAGGTAGCCGAAGTGCTCGGAGTCCCGGTATGCAGCGTCTTGCGGTACGAGCCGGACGGCACCGCCTCGGAGCGTGCCAGCTTCTCTCCTCGCGGTGAGCTCTTCGAGGTCGGAAGGCACTGGTCGCTCGACGGCACGAACGTCGTCGCCCAGGTGCTCCATACCGGCCGGCCGGCCCGCATCGATGACTACACGGGGCTCGAGGGGACGATCGTCGAGCAGGTCCGCCTGGCGGGGATCAACTCCACCGTCGGCATCCCCATCGTGGTGGCGGGCCGTGTCTGGGGAGCGATGGTGGTCTCGTCGGACGACCGGCAGCCCCTCCCCGAAGAAACCGAGGCGCGGCTCCAGGACTTCACCGAGCTTGTCGCCACGGCGATCGCGAACAGCGAGGCGCGTGCCGAGGTCGAGCGTCTCGCCGATGCGCAGGCCGCGCTGAGGCGGGTGGCGACGCTCGTCGCGCAGGAGGCACCCCGAGAGGAGGTCTTCACCGCCATCACCGAAGAGCTGGTGCGCCTCCTCGGCGTGGAGGGCGTTCGCGCGGCGCGATTCGAGGACGACGGCACAGCCACGGTTGTGGGCTGCTGGGGCGAACCTCACGACGTCTTGCAGGTGGGCTACCGCATCCCTCTCGAGGGCGATAGCGCCACGTCGATCGTGGCCCGCACGGGACAGACCGCCCGGATCGAGAACTACGCAACCGCGCGCGGCGAGGTCGGCCAAGTCGCCCGCGAAGGCGGTCTTCGCTCGGCGGTTGCGGCGCCGATCGTGGTCGAGGGCCGGCTGTGGGGCGCGATGGTCGCGGCCTCGATCCAGGAGCAGCCGCTTCCGCCGGAGACCGAGTCGAGGCTCGGCGAGTTCACCGAGCTGATGGCAACTGCGATCGCGAACGGGGAGGCGCGCGCCGAGGTGGAGCGGCTCGCGGAGGAGCAGTCCGCACTGCGGCGGGTGGCGACGCTCGTCGCCGAGGGCGCGCCCCCGCGCGCGGTGTTCGATGCCGTGGCGACCGAGGCGGCACAGGTGCTGGACGCCGAGAGCGTCGCGCTGTCCCGCTACGAGGGCGACGACGCGGTCACAGTCGTCGCGTACCAAGGGTCAGGCGCACACAGGGTCCGCGCCGGGATGCGCCTGCCTGTCGACGGACAGGGCGTGACGCGCGCCGTCCAGCAGACGGGCCGTCCGGCGCGGTTCGACGACTTCGCCCACGCCGAGGGTCACATCGCACAGCTTGCCCGGGACTTGGGCGTCAGCTCGTCGGTCGGCGCGCCGATCGTCGTGGATGGCCGCCTATGGGGCGTGATCGTCGCAAGCTGGACCCAGGGACATGTCGCGCCGGCCGACGCGGAACCGCGGCTGGCGCAGTTCGCGGAGCTGCTCGACACTGGGATCGCGAACGCGGACAGCCGCGCGCAGCTGATGGCCTCGCGGGCGCGCATGCTCGCTGCGGGCGATGACGCGCGCCGCCGCGTCGTGCGCGACCTGCACGACGGGGCGCAGCAGCGCCTGGCTCACTCGATCGTCACGCTCAAGCTGGCGCAGCGCTCGCTCGAGGAGAACGACGCACGCGCGGAGACGCTCCTCGAGGAGGCCCTCGACCACGCCGAGCGCGGAAACGCGGAGCTCCGCGAGCTCGCGCACGGGATCCTGCCCTCTGTGCTGACGCGCGGCGGTCTGCTCGCGGCCGTGGACGCGCTGGTGTCGCGAGTCGACCTGCCGGTTCGCACGGACGTGTCGTGCGGGCGGCTAACCGCCGATGTCGAAGCAAGCGCGTACTTCATCGTCGCCGAGGCGCTCACGAACGTGGTCAAGCACTCGCGCGCGGAGAACGCGGAGGTGAGGGCCTTCGTGGACGCCGGCGCGCTCCGCATCGAGGTGCGCGACGACGGAGTCGGCGGTGCGAACCTCGAGGGGCACGGCCTGGTGGGGATCGGAGACAGGGTCGCCGCGCTGGGCGGATCGGTGCGGATTGAAAGCCCGCCCGACGGCGGGACGCTGCTCGCCGCCGCTCTCCCGCTCTCGGGCTAGAGCCTCGGCTCGCGGAGATAGGTCAAAGCCGCGAGCACGCGGCGGTGACCGGTCGCGCTCGTCTCGAGGCCGAGCTTTTGGAAGATGCTCGTCACGTGCTTCTCGACCGCGGCGTTGGTCACCACGAGCGCCTCGGCGATGCCCTGGTTCGACTTGCCCTCCGCCAGCTGTGCGAGCACGTCGTGCTCCCTGGGACTCAGCTCGTCGAGCGGGCCGTTGCGACGGCGCCGGCCGAGCATCCGCCCGACCACCTCGGGGTCGAGGGCGCTGCCTCCGGCAGCCACCCGCGCGACCGCATCCGTGAACGCCTCCACGTCGCCGACCCGTTCCTTCAGGAGGTATCCGACCCCCTCAGCGCTGTCGCCGATCAGCTCGACCGCATAGCGGTCGTCGTAGTACTGAGACAGGACGAGAACGCCTACCTGCGGTACCCGCTGCCGGAGCTCGAGCGCGGCTTGGAGGCCGTCGTCTCCGTGGCCAGGCGGCATCTGGATATCGACGACGGCCACATCCGGCTTGTGCGCGAGTGCCTTGCGAAGGAAGTCCTCCGCGTCGCCTGCCTGCCCGACCACGTCGAAGCCCGCCTCCGCGAGCAGACGCGCGGTCCCTTCGCGTAGAAGGACATCGTCCTCGCCAATGACGACCCTGGTCGGCGCGACCACGACCGCCAAGTTACCCCTCGCGCGACCCCAGTTCCAGTGCGCTCCCTAGTCAGGTAAAAGGAGGCGGCGCAGCGTGCTGTTCGCCAGCTCTTCCTTGGGGATGAACGGCAGTCCCGGCGCCCGCTCGCCGTCGATCGCGCTGACTGCGTCCCGGTCGGTGGAAGTGAGCACCACGCGAGGAGCCCACGGCAGCGCAGCCAGCTCGTAGGCCAGGTCGATTCCCTCGCGGTCCGGGAGCCCCACGTCCACGAGTACCGCGTCCGGTCGTGTCGATTTGGCGGCCTTGATCGCGTGCGCCGCATCCGGCGCGGTCGTCACCACATCGACATCCATTCCCTCGATAACCCGCGCCGCGAGGCTCAGGAAAGCCGGATCGTC
>DASVXS010000301.1:0-3274 GCA_036392575.1 Thermoleophilaceae bacterium
CACGTGGCGGCTCATCACAAGCACGCGAAGCACCACGCTTCGCAGCCCGCGCGGATCGCACCCGCGACGGGCGCCCCGGCCGTCGCCCCGCGGGCACACGAGCTCGGCCCGCAGCCGATCAGCTCGTCGCGCACGCCGGCCGAGCCCTCGAAGCGGGCCGCCGACAAGCGCAGCGGGCCCGCCGCGACGGGCACGCAGCCCAACGACGGCAGCACCACCGGCAACACAACCGCGCCCAGCGTCCCGAAGGGCACGACCGACGAGCCGGGCGCCCAGCCGATCACCGGGTCCGAGCCGGTCGAGAGCCAGGGCTTCAGGTCGCCGTCACAGCCGCCCGCGGCTGGCGGCTCTCCGACCACGCACGCCGGTGACACCGCGCCCCCCGCCTCGTCGGGCGCAACGCCGGTCGACTCGAGCAACACCTACTCCGAGCCTGCACCGTAGGCGCGCGTTTAGCCGCCTTGTGCCCCCAGGTAGCCTGGGGCCTGATGTCTTGGCACGTCGCGATCGCGGGCGGTGGCTTCGGCGGCCTCTACGCAGCGCGCAGGCTCGAGCACGTGCTGCCGAAGGAGAGCGCTCGCATCACCCTCGTGAGCGACACGAACTTCTTGCTCTACACGCCGCTGCTGCCCGGCGCGGCATCGGGCACGCTCGAGCCGCGCCACGTTGTGGTGCCACTCCGCCAAGAGCTGCATCACACGAGCATCCGCCTCGGCTGGGTCACCGGCGCGGACCCGACGGTCAACGAGCTCCGCTACCGCACGGCGGACGAGCGGGACGAGTCGCTCAGGTACGACCAGCTGATCGTCGCGCTCGGGTCGGTGTCGCGTGTCCTGCCAATCCCGGGGCTGGCCGAGCACGGCCTTGGCTTCAAGACGATCTCCGAGGCGATAGCGCTCCGCAACCGCGTGCTCGTCAGTCTCGAGCTCGCCGAGGCCGCTGACGACCCGCAGCTCCGGCGCGAGTACCTGACGTTCGCGTTCGTCGGCGCAGGCTATGCCGGGGTGGAAGGGATCGCGGAGCTGCAGGACTTCGTGGCTGACGTGATCGACCGCTACCCGCGCAGCCGCCTCGAGGGCACGCGCTGGATCCTGGTCGAGGCCCAGGACCGGATCATGATGGAGATCGCGCCGAGCCTCGCCGAGTTCGCCATGCGCGACCTGCGCGGTAGGGGCATCGAGGTGCGCACCGGGACGCGCCTCGACGCGGTCGAAGAGTCGGCCGTTGTGCTCTCGACAGGCGAGCGCATTCCGTGCCGCACCGTCTGCTGGACGGCCGGCGTGAAGCCGCCGGCGCTCGTGCGCGACCTGGGGCTGCCGCTCACCCACGAGGGACGGATCGACGTGGACGAGAACATGCGTGTGCGCGGTCGCGAGAACGTGTGGGCGATCGGCGACTCCGCCGCGGTGCCGGATCCGGCGAAGTCGCGGACTCAGCCCAGCCCGCCCACCGCGCAGCACGCGCTGCGCCAGGGGAAGCGCGTCGCCGAGAACGTTGCGGCGACGCTCGGGCACGGGCATATTCGGCCGTTCACCTACAAGACGCTTGGTGTGTTCGTGGACATGGGGCGACACAAGGCCGTCGCCGAGGTGCTTGGCGTGCGGCTGCGCGGGTTCCCCGCCTGGTGGGCGGCGCGGACCTACCACCTCGCGGCGATGCCGGGCGTGGGGCGGCGGCTGCGCCTGCTCGTCGACTGGACGGTTGCGCTGCTCTTCCAGCGCGACTCCGCCGAGCTCGGCCAGCTCGGCCATCCGCCATCTCTGCGCGGCTACCTCGAGACGCCCTCGCCGGAGCCGAAGGAGGGAGAGACCGCGGTGCGCGAGGCCGGCAGCGGCTCCTGATGGTCGCCGAGGTGACCCTGCGCGGGGGCACCAACCGCGATCTCGAGGCCACACACGCACTCTCGCAACGGGCGATCTTCGAAGCCGCCGTCAAGCGTGGCACCCTGCCGCCGGACACGAAGCCGAACCCGGACGAGACGCGCGCCGAGTGGAAGCGCCAGCGCGGGCTGATCGAGTATCTCGCTGCGCAGCCCAGCGGCCGCTACTGCATCGCGGAGAAGGACGGCGAGCTCGTGGGGTACGGCCGCGTGGTCCGCTTCGACCGCGTGGAGCAGCTCACCGAGCTGATGGTGGAGCCCGGCCACCAGGGCGAGGGCATTGGTCGGGCGATCCTCGAATCCTGCTGGCCGGGCGACCCGTCGCCGGATCTCGGTCGGCTCGTGATCGCGACAGGCGAACCGAACGACCTCGGCCTGTACATGAGCTTCGGCGTGATGCCGGTCTGCGGGCATTGGCAGATGCGGCAGGGCACCGCGGCGTTCGTGGAGCGACGCTCGCAAGAGCTCGACCGCCAGGAGACGGGCGTGCACGTGCTGAAGCCAGACCGCGCGCTCGCGGAGTGGCGGCGCATGGAGCCGGGCGCGCTCGGCTTCAGTCGGCCCGGCCTGCACGAGCACTTCGCGCGCGATCGCACCTGCCTCGCCACCTTCGACGCCGAGGCATCGCGCGCCACCTCGCTGTGCTGGGTCTCGAGCGAGGGGGAGATCGGCCCGGCGGTGGCCGAGAGCTCGCAGGCCCTCGTGCCGGTCGTGCTCGCCGTGCTCGACCGCGTGGCGGCCACGCAGGAGCCGGAGTTCCTGAGCGTGTTCTCCACGACGGTCAGCTGGGCGCTCTTGCGCAGGCTGCGCGTCCTCGGCTTCGAGATCTACTGGCCCAGCTGGATCATGTCTTCTAAGCCGCTGCCCGGGCTCGACCGCTACGTGCCCACGCGGCCTCCGCACGTGCTCTGAGTACGATCAGAGCATGCGTGAAGCAGCTTCGGATTTCGGCCGCAAGGCACTCGCGGTGCTTGTGCTGCTGCTGGCGGCCTGGATCCTCTTCAAGATCGTCCTCGGCTTCGCCGCGGTCCTCTTCTGGGTCGTGCTGGCCGTGCTCGCTGTCCTCGCGGTTCTCTGGGCCGTGAACCAACTCCTCTGAGGAGAGTCCCGTGCAGGGCACAGCGTTCGTCGTGATCGCCTTCTTCTTCGGCCTCTCGGCGGGAACAATCGGCAAGATCAAGGGAAGCTCGTTCTTCCTGTGGTTCGCGATCGGGTTCGTGCTCCCGATCCTCGGCACGCTGGCGGCGCTGTTCTACCGCTTCGACCGCCACGAGCCGAAGCGCCGCTGCCCGGAGTGCGGCAACGTGCTGCACGTGCACGACCAGGTGTGCATGCGCTGCGGGCGCGACCTGGACTTCCCCGGCGCGGAGGAGGAGGCACAGCCCGCCGCGCGTT
>DASVXS010000302.1:0-11813 GCA_036392575.1 Thermoleophilaceae bacterium
GTTCGACTTGGGTTTCTTGCCGGGCGGCGCGGTGTTCTGCGGGACATCGGGCGGAGTCTGGTAGAGGCGCGGGTCGTAGTAGTTGTTCCCGCCGCCGGTGTTCGGCGCCGTGGTGCCGCCGTTCGTGGGCGGCGCCGCGCCGTTGCCCGGTGACGAGTACGAGCCCGTCCTACCGGAGCCGCCGCCGGTCGAGGAGTACTTGCCGTAGAACGGCGCCCACTGCACGGGCGTGCTCGGCTGCTTGAAGTCGTCGCAGTTCGAGCCCTTCGCCACGTTCATGAAGTCGTGCCAGATCTGCGCCGGGAACGTGCCGCCGGCCACGCTGATGCCGTGCACGCTGCGCATCTGGACGAGCGCGTTCGGATAGCCCACCCACACCGCCGTCGCGAGGTGAGGCGTGTATCCGACGAACCAGGCGTCGTTGAAGTTGTCGGTGGTGCCCGTCTTGCCCGCGGCCGGGCAGCCGACGTTCGCCGCCTTGCCGGTGCCGCCCAGGACGTTCTGGTGAAGGATCTTCGTGACCTCGTAGGCCTGGCCGTCGGTGAGCACCTGCTTGCCCTTGGGCTTGGCGAAGTTGTCGGACTTGCCGTCGGGGAACTCCACCTTCGTGATCGCGACCGGCCGGTGCCGCACGCCGCCCGAGGCGAGCGTGGCGTAGGCGTCGGCCATCTCGAGCGGCGACACGCCGAGCCGCAGGCCGCCGAGCCCCTCAGCGGGGAGCCCGTCGAGCTTCGTGGTGATGCCCATCGACTTGGCCGTCGCCGCGACCGACTTCGGCCCGAGATCGAGATCGAGCTGGGCGTACACGGTGTTGTCCGAGGCGAGCGTGGCCTTCACCAGGTTCACCCGCCCCAGGTAGCTGTTGCTGTAGGTCTTCACGTTCCACGGCCCGTAGCGCGTGTTCAGATGCAGCTCCTTTGACGTGTACGTCGTGCTGTTCGGGTTGACGCCGCGTTTGATGGCGGTCGTGAGCACGAACGTCTTGAATGCCGAGCCCGGCTGGCGGTGGCCCTGCGAGGCGAGGTTGAAAGTGCCCGACTTGTAGGCGCGGCTCGAGGCCATCGCGCGGATGTAGCCGTTCGAGGGATCGATCGACACGATTGCCGAGGCCGGGTCGGTCGGCAGGTACAGCCGGTTCTGCATCGCGTTGCGCGCGGCCACCTGCAGGCTTGGGTAGATCGTGGTGTAGACCTTCAGCCCGCCCTGGCGCAGCACGTTCACGCCGTAGCGCTCGATCAACTGCTCCTGCACGAAGTCGAAGAAGTAGGGCTCGCGCCGCTTCGTGTAGAGCGTGCCCTGCTTGAGCGCGAGCGAGCGCCTCATCGCCCGCTGCGCCTGCTTCTGCGTGATGTAGTGCATCTGGGCCATCTTGCGGAGGACCTGATTGCGCCGGGCAAGCGCGGCCGACGGGTTGCGGAACGGGTTGTATTCCGAGGGTGCCTGCGGCAGGCCGGCGATCATCGCCGCCTGCGCGAGGGTGAGGTCCTTCGCGTGCTTCGAGAAGTAGGTCTCGGCCGCGGCCTCTACGCCAATAGCCGTGCGGCTGTTCACGGTCCCGTACGGGATGTCGTTCAGGTAGTTCTCGAGCACCCACTGCTTCGAGTGCTTCTTCTCGAGCTCCGAGGCGAGTTTGGCCTCACGGATCTTGCGGGCGAAGTCGCGCTTCGGGCTCTTGATGTAGAGGTTGCGGACGAGCTGCTGCGTGATCGTCGAGCCGCCCTGCACGGTCTTGCCACTCTTGAGGTTGCGGAACGCCGCGCGCACGATCGACTCGTAGTCCACGCCGCCGTGCTTGTAGAAGCGCTGGTCCTCGATCGCCACGGTCGCGTTGCGGAGGTGCTTCGGCATGTCGCTCCACGGAATCGGCGTGCGGAGCTGCTCGGACTGCACGTAGCCGAGCACTTGCCCGTTAGCGGCGTAGACCTTGGTGAGCGAGCCCTTGTCGATCGGCTTGAGCTCCGACAGGTCGGGCGCCGTGCCCGCGATCGCGAGGATGTAGCCCACAACCGAGAGCACGCCGATCACCAGAGTTGCCCCGACCACGCCCAGCCCTAGGAGCAGCCAGTTACGGGGACGTCCGCGATGGCGTTGCCGTCGCTGCTTTCGCTGTCGATAGGTCAAGAGCCCGACCGCCTGGGTTCAGCTACGCGCCCCGGCCCGGGGAGCCGAATCGGTGCCCTCGGCGGGCGCGCGATCACGTTCCGAGGATAGAGGCTTCGCGCAATCGTTCGATGCACTTGAGGCGAAGTCCTGCCGCGATGCTGTCCCGGTCTGAGGCGCTCTGGGCCCAGCTGACGACGCTGATTCGCAGTCCGTCCTTGTCGGTCTCGGCGAGCGCCACCTCTACCCCGGGCTCCTCCGAGAGAGCAGCCATCGCTGCGTCGGGGTCGGCGTCGATCGGAATCCACACCGACACCTCCACCCGCACGCGCGGGTCGAAGATCGTGTGATTCACGATCGTGCCCTGCGCCAAGAGCTCGTTCGGGATGATGATCCGGCGCCCGTCGCCCGCGCGCATGTACGTGTATGAGAGACGCACGTCCTCGACTGTGCCGGTCTGGTCGCCGAACGTGACGAGGTCACCGATCCGGATCGGCTGCGTGATCGCGAGCAGGATGCCGGCGATCACGTTGGCGAAGGTCTGGCGCGCCGCGAAGCCGACGACGATGCCGATCACCGCGGACGACGCGAGAATGCCCGTCGCGACCCGCTTGAGGTCACTGAACTGATTCAGCGCCAGTGCCAGGCCGATCAGCAGGATGGCTACGCTGATCAGCCGGCGCACCAGCCGCAGCCGCGTGTCCGCGACCGGCGAGAGCTCGCCACGCGTGACAGCGGTGGCGATCGTCTTGCCGCGCCGCTGCAGCATGCGGTCCACGACCTGCGAGATCAGAATGGCGACCGCGAAGGTGATCAGCGCGGTGAGCCACTGGCGGTTGTTGTCCCAGAACTCGCTCGCGATGGGAAGATCCGGCAGACGCATGGCGCAGCAGGCTATCTCCAAGGCGGGGGCAGCTGACACCACCCGCGGCCGCGCGGCCGCTCGCTTCCCGCTCCAGGTGTTCGTGGGCTCGCGGCTGCTCGTGTTCGTCGTCGCCGTCGCGTCGGCCGCACTGCTCTCCGACTCGCCGCGGCGCGCGCTGTTCGACGTGCCACGACTCACCGAGCCGCTCGGGGGCTTCGGGCGTGCGCTGCTGTCGCCGCTCGCCCACTGGGACGCCGTCTGGTACCTGGGCATCGCCGAGCACGGCTACACGCACGCCGCGGGCGGCGGAGCCGGCCCGGACGCGGCCTTCTTCCCGCTCTACCCGCTGCTCGTGCGCCTCGTGGCGATCGAGCCCACGCCGGGCGCGCTGCTCGTGTCGGCCTATCTCGTGTCGCTGGCGTGCTTCGGCGCGGCGCTCGTGCTGCTCGACCGCCTGGTGTCGCTCGAGCTCGGGCGCGACACCGCGCGCCTCACGCTGCTGCTCATCTCGCTCTGGCCGGCCGCGCTCTACTTCGGCGCCCCCTATACCGAGAGCCTCTTCCTGCTCCTCACCGTGGCGGCGTTCTACGCGGCGCGCACCGGCCACGCGGCCTCGGCCGGAGCTCTCGCGGCGCTCGCGTCCGGCACCCGCCCCGTCGGCGCCCTGCTGGCCATCCCGCTCGCGCTGATCCTCTGGCGGTACGCGCGCTCGCGGCGCGACCTCGCCTGGCTTGCGCTCGCGCCCGCGGGACTCGCGGCCTACGCCGCCTACCTCGGCGTCCGCTTCGGCGATCCGCTCGCGTTCAACAGCGCGCAGGCGTTCTGGTTCCGTGGCTTCACCGGCCCGTGGACCGGCGTTAAGGACGGCGCGGTGGCAGCCTTCGAGGGCGCGCGCCAGCTCGCGTCGGGGTCCCGTTCGCCTGTGTACTTCACGCGCGCGGGCGGCGACCCGCTGATCGTCGCGCGCCAGAACGTACTGCTCTTCGGCGCGCTCGCAGCGATCCTGGTGATGCTGGTGGGGGCGGTGCGGCGGCTGCCGCCGGCGTGGAGCGTGTGGGCCCTCCTGTCGATCACGCTGCCGCTGTCGTCGCCGGTCGGCCCGCAGCCGCTGATGTCGCTGCCGCGCTACGCGGCCGTCGTGTTCCCACTGTTCGCCTGGCTCGCGCTGGTGCTGCGCGGACGGCGCGGGCTCACGATCGCAACGCTGTCGGTATTCGCCGCCGGCCTGGTGGTCGCCACCGGCTACTACGCGACCTGGCACTGGGTCGCGTGAAGGCGGTCCTGCTCGACTCCTTTGGCACGCTCCTGCGGATGGACGCGCCCGGCCCGCACCTGCGGCGCGAACTGGCGGCGCTCGGCGCCGAGGTCAGCGAGGAGCGGGCCGCGGCGGCGTTCCGCGCGGAGATCGCCTACTACCTCGAGCACAACCTCGAGGGGCGGGATGCGGATTCGCTGCTCGACCTGCGCAGCCGCTGCGCCGCCGTGGTGCGCGAGGCGATCGGCCGGCCGGACCTCGACCTCGGCTCGGTGCGTGAGGCGATGCTGCGCTCGATCCGCTTCAGCGCGTTCGCGGACGCCGCGCCGGCTCTCGAAGATCTGCGCGGTCGGGGGCTTAGGGCCGTGGTCGCGAGCAACTGGGACTGCTCGCTGCCGCAGGCCCTCGAACACGCGGGCCTGCGCTCGCTCGTCGACGGCGTCGTGGCCAGCGCGGTGGTGGGCGCCGCCAAGCCGGCGCCCGAGCTCTTCCGCGCGGCGCTCGAGCTCGTGGGAGCCGAGCCGGAGGACGCACTGCACGTGGGCGACTCGCTCGAGAAGGACGTCGAGGGAGCGCGCGCGGCCGGCCTGCGAGCGGTGCTGATCGCCCGCGACGGAGGCGCGGAGCCGGATCGCGACACCCCCGTGATCCGCAGCCTCGCGGAGCTGCCCGCCCTCCTAACCTAAGCTGGCATGGCCGTTCACCCCGGATCGCTGCCGGCGCCGGCCGGCGACAGCGCCCGCCCGCCGCAATGGCCGGCCTGGTACGCCCCGGTCGCATTCGTCGTCGCCTTCGCCGCGTCGCTATTCGCGTTCGTGGTGATCGGAGCTTTTGGCGCCGCGCTCGGCGCGAACGTCGACGACCCGGGGCCGACTCTCACCGTCATCGGGACCGTCGTGCAGGACGTGATGCTCGTGGTCGTCGCGGTCTTCTTCGCCGCGCGCGTCGCTCGCCCGCGCCTCTGGCAGTTCGGGCTGCGGCCCGCGCGCTTCTGGAAGACGGTCGGGCTGTCGCTAGGCGCGCTGTTCACCTACTACGCGTTCGTCGGGATCTACAGCGCGCTCGTGAAGCCCCACGGCGAACAGACCGTCACGCAGGACCTCGGCGCGAACAACGGCACAGCCCGCATGGTGCTCGCGGGGATCTTGGTGATCGTGATCGCGCCGGTGGCCGAGGAGATCTTCTTCCGCGGCTTCTTCTACAAGGCGCTTCGCTCGCGCTTCGGCATCGCCTCGGCGGCGCTGATCGACGGCGCCGTCTTCGGCGTGATCCACTACACCGGCTCCGGCACGCTCGAGATCCTTCCGATACTCGCGGCGCTCGGGTTCATCTTCTGCCTGCTCTACGAGCGCACCGGCACGCTCTTCAGCACGATCGCCCTGCACGCGATCAACAACACGATCGCCTACGCCGCGTCGACCGACGGCGCGACTGGCTTCTCGATCGCGCTGGGAGCGGTGATGGTGGCCGCCTGCATGATCGTCCCGCGCTACCTCGGCCGCGGCACGCCCGCCGCGGTGCCCACGTGAACGCCGTAGAGGGCCGCGGGCTGCGAAAGGCCTATGGGGCGATCGTCGCGGTCGACGGCATCGACTTCGATGTGCGCGAGCGCGAGTGCTACGGCTTCCTCGGTCCGAACGGCGCCGGCAAGACAACGACGATGAAGATGATCTACGGGCTCGCGAGCGTTGGCGCCGGCTCGCTCGAGGTGCTCGGCATGGACGTCGCACGGCAGCGCCGCGAGGTGAAGTCGCGGATCGGCGTCGTGCCCCAGGACGCCAACCTCGACTGGGAGCTGTCCGCGCGCGAGAACCTCGAGATCCAGGCGCGCTACCACGGCGTGAGCCCCGACGGGCGGATCGACGAGCTGCTGCGCGACGCGGTGCTCGAGCAGCGCGCCGACTCGAAGCCGCGTGAGCTGTCCGGCGGCATGCAGCGCCGCCTGTTGATCGCGCGCGCCCTCGTGAACAACCCGCAGCTGATCGTGCTCGATGAGCCCACCACCGGACTCGACCCGCAGGCGCGCCTGGCGGTGTGGGGCCGGCTCGAGCGTCTCAAGGAGCAGGGCGTGACGCTGATCCTCACGACGCACTACATGGAAGAGGCCGAGCGCATCTGCGACCGCCTGGCGATCATGGACAACGGCAAGATCGTGGCCGAGGGCACGCCGCGCGAGCTGTGTGCGCGCTACGAGCAGCCGAACCTGGAGGGCGTGTTCCTCCACATCACGGGGCACGGGCTGCGCGAGTGACCGCCATCGCCGCATGCACCCTCGGCAGCCTGCCGAACCCGCGCATGGCCTATCGCGTCTGGCGGCGCAACCTGCTCGTGTTCTCGAAGCTCTGGCGCGGGTCGCTGCTCCCGAACTTCATCGATCCCGTCTTCTACCTGCTGGCGATGGGCTTCGGCCTCGGCACGTACCTGCAGTCGGTGAACGGCATCCCGTACAAGGAGTTCATCGCGTCGGGGCTCGTGGCGTCGTCGGTGATGTGGGCGGCGTCGTTCGAGACCACCTGGAACATCTACTTCCGGATGACCGAGAACAAGCTGTACGACGCGATCCTCGCGACGCCGGTCGAGGTCGAGGACATCGTCGTGGCGGAGGTGGCTTGGGCCGCCACGCGCGCAGTCATCTACGGGACGGCGTTCCTGCTGATCGTCGCGTTGTTCGGCTTCGTGGAGTCGCCGTGGGCGGTGTTCACTCCGCTCTTCCTCGCGCTCGGCGGCGCCTGCTTCGGGATGATGGGGCTCGCGTTCACCACGGCCGTGAACAGGATCGATCTCTACTCGTACTACTACACGCTCCTGATCACGCCGCTCTTCCTCTTCAGCGGCATCTTCTATCCGCTCGATCGCCTGCCCGAGTGGACGCACGTGGTCGCGTGGTTCACGCCGCTCTATCACCTGGTGCAGATCACCCGCGGGCTCATCCTCGGGCCGGAGCTGCTCTCCGTTCTCGGCAACGCGGTGTGGCTGCTCGTGCTCACGTCGCTACTGTTCGCGATCCCGGTGCGCGCGATGCGCAAGCGGCTCGTGGCTTAGAGGCCGATGAATCCCTGGTCGTCCGGTCGTCTCCCTGATAGGCCTAGGACACCAGCCAAAGGAGAGGACGATGGGACAGCCGGTAGTGCACTTCGAGATCACCGGAAAGGACGGCGCCAAGCTGCAGAGCTATTTCGCCGACCTGTTCGGATGGGAGATCGATGCCAACAACCCGATGGGCTACGGCGTGATCCAGCGTGAGGGCAACACCAGCCCCGCAGGCATCGGCATCGGAGGCGGGATCGCGACCGGGCCACAGGGCTATCCCGGCCACGTGACCTTCTATGTCGAGGTGCCGGACGTCGAGGCGTCCCTCAGCAAGGCCGAGCAGATGGGCGGCAAGCGCATGATGGGCCCCGAGAAGGTGATGGAGGGGATCGAGATAGGCCTCTTCACCGACCCCGAGGGCCACGTGATCGGGCTCATCAAGGGCCAGTAGCGGTCCCGAGAGCGCGCTGCGGGGGTGCGGATAGCCGTAAAGCTACGTCCGCTCAGGGCGATTAGAGTGACCGTTGATGCGCCGCACCGGTCCCCTCGCCTTCGCGGCGCTTCTTTCGTTTGCCCCTTCCGCGCTCGCCGACACGTCCACTCAGGCGGCGGCTCACGACTTCGGCACGCGCGTGCACGTTGCCTCCGGCATCAGCGACGGCGGCAAGGCGTACTCGCTGAAGGGCGACGCGGTCACCATCGAGGGGCCGCGCCCGTTCGCCGAGAGCGGCACGGCCACGGTCGAGATCTTCCGCGGCAAGCGCAAGCTCGACACGGTCAAAGCGAAGCTCCGGGGGCCGCAGGGCAAGCGCGGCGGCTTCAGCGCGAAGTTCCGCGCCCGCCGTCTCGGGGACTACAAGCTGCGCGTCACCATCCGCCGCGACGCTGACGACAGCTCGAGCCGCACGGCCAAGCTGGGCGTGACGGTGATCGCGCCGGTCGCGAGCGCGGGCTCGAGCGGGATCCGCGTGCGGCTGCTCCAGCGCGGCTTGCACAACCTCGGCTTCGTCACCTCGATGAACGGCCAGTACGACGCCGCCACCCAGCGCGCGGTGCTCGCGTTCCGGAAGACGAACAGCATGGCCCGCACCACGAGCGCGAGCAAGTCGGTGTTCGGGCAGCTGTTCGCCGGCAAGGGCGGCTTCAAGCTGCGCTACCCGAATGCCGGCAAGCACGTGGAGTTCGACTGGTCGCGCCAGGTGCTGGTGCTCGCGCGCGGCGGCAAGCCGGAGCGCATCTACCACGCCTCCTCGGGCAAGCCGTCCACGCCCACCGTCTTCGGCACCTTCCACTTCTACTCGAAGACGCCCGGAACGAACGCCAAGGGCATGGTCTACTCGAATTACTTCATCGGCGGCTATGCGATCCACGGCTACGCGGAGGTGCCGCCGTACGCGGCGAGCCACGGCTGCATCCGGGTGCCGATCCCGAACGCCGTGTCGATCTACAACTGGATCAACCTCGGCGACACGATCTACGTGTACCGCTAGCCGGCCGGGGCGAGCGCCAGCTTCGCCGCGCGGCTGAGCCGCTTCACCCGCGCCTCTTCGCGCATCGCGTCCGCGCGCGAGGGCATTGCGCGCGACCACACGAGCTCGACCGGGAGGCGCGTGCGCGTGTAGCGCGCGCCCCGTCCCGACTGATGCGCGAGCGTGCGCCGCTCGACGTCGGTGGTCCAGCCGCAATAAAGCGAGCCGTCCGCGCAGCGCAGCAGGTACACGAACGCCGGCACGCGGCCTAGGTGCGCCTGATCGCCGAGCGCGCGCGCGACGGCGCCTCGGCGACGTACGAGATCAACACGCGCGAAAGCAGTCCGTAGAGCAGGAGCGCAAGTACGGTGGTCACTCCGCGTTGCACCCAGACCGAGCCCGAACCGCTCACGATCCCGGTGAACGGCTTCACAAGGACGTCGTTGGCGTCGTCGATCTTCTCGCGCACGGCGCTGTGCTGGGCCTCGCGCCGCTTCTCGGTGGTGGCGTCTGGCGCGGTCGTGTTGATGTCGTTCTGGACCATCCGCACCTGTTGGTCCGAGCCCTTGCCAGCCTCGTCGACCACGAACATCGTGAAGCTCGCCACCACGATCAGCACGGCGACCGTCGAGGCCGCTCTCAGCACCTGGATCACTTCGCCACCATCCCGATCACCACGTCTAGGACTTCTTTTCGATCAGCGCATGCGCAAGAAACACATCTACGACCCCTCCATCGACAGAAAGGCTGTTCGGCTTGATTCGCCGCTGAAGTGCTCGATCCGCCCGGGAGGGACGTCGTCGGCGACCGCGTGCAATGGAACTTGCGTCCGCCGAGCCGGGCTAGGATACGCGCGCTCGTGTCCTTCCTGATCGACGCTCCGTGGCTCTACGCGAAGGGCGCGGCCTATGCGCGGCTAGCGCCCGAGGCCGCGCAGGGGAACGTCGCGCGTGCGCTCGCGGCTACGACCGTGGCGGGCTTCTGGGCCGTGTCGGTGTCGCTCTACCTGAATGCCAAGTGGACGAAGCCGATCTGGCAGGCGTCCGGCGCGAAGAGCGGGCGCGACTTCATGATCAACTCCGGCATCTTCCGCCTCGACCACAAGCGCAAGGACCCAGCGATCCATCTCGTCGCAGGCGCGCTGTTCGCGACCTATCCGCTGTGGCTGCTCGCCGGGTACCGCCGCGGCCGGCGGGCGCGACTGCACCGCGCGTGAGCGCTCGCGAGCGACTGATCCAGGCGCTGCGGGAGCACGCCCTCGTGATCGGCGAGGTGACGCTCACGAGCGGCCGCACCGCGCACTACTACGTGGACGCAAAGCGGGCGATTCTGCTGCCCGACGGGTTCGCGGCGATGGGCGAGCTGGTTGCCGAGCAGGCGGCCGCCCTCGGTGCCACCGCCGTGGGTGGCTTGACGATGGGCGCCGACCCGATCGCCTGCTCGGCGCTCGCCGCCGGTGCTGACGTGAAGGCCTTCTTCGTGCGCAAGGAGGTCAAGCCGCACGGGCTGTCGCGGCCGATCGAGGGCCCGCCGCTCGACCCTTCCGACCGCTGCCTGGTGGTCGAGGACGTGGTCACGACAGGCGGCTCCACGGTCGCCGCGATCGAGCGCATCTTCGAGGCGGGCCACGAGATCGTCGGCGTCGTCAGCGTGCTGGACCGGCTGGCCGGCGGGACCGACGCGATTCGCGAGGCCGCACGGGGCGCGCCCTACACCGCACTTACAACGATCAACGACGTCTACCCGGAGCGCCCCGACCGCTAGGCAGCTGCGTCGGGTGGTCCCGGATTCGAGCCCGAGGGCGCCCCGAACGAAGAGGATCACGAGCGGGATGCCCGTGAAGAGCAGGACCCAGCCGGGCCAGAAGGTGCCCGCGCCTAGTGCGTGAGCGTCACCTTGCTGAGCCCGTGTGGGTGGTCGATCTCGACGCCGCGCAGCTCGGCGAGATGGAAGCCGGCCACCTGCCCCGGCACCACCGCGAGGATCGCGGCGAGCCAGTCGGGCACGTCGCCCCGCAGCGGGATCGCGACGTCGGCCGCCGCCAGCAGCGCGGTCGACTGCGCGACCACCACCGCGGGCACCGAGCGTTGCCTGAGCTTGGAGAGCAGCTCCGCGCCCTGGCCCTGGCGATCGTGTCCCGCGGCGAGCCACACCCAGTTGCCGCTTGTGAGCGCGGCGATCGGCCCGTGCAGCAGATCAGGCGGCGAGAACGCCTCGGCGGTTATGCCCGCGAGCTCGCGGATCTTCAAAGCCGTCTCGTAGGCGGTCGCGAAGCTCACGCCCCGGCCCACCGCGGTGAGGCGGGTGGCGTCGCGCAGGACGTCGAAGCGCGAGCGCGATGCGAGCTGCTCCTCCACGGCCGAGGTCAGCAGCGCCGGCAACGCGGCGAGCCCGCTGGCTCGCTCGTCGTCGGGCGCGAGCGCCTGTGCGAGCTGCACGAGCGAGTGCAACGAGGCCACGTACGTCTTCGTAGCCGAAAGCGACTCCTCCGGCCCGGTCGCGAGGGGCACCACCGCGTGGGCCGCAAGTGCGAGCGGAGAGTTCTCGTCGTTGGTGATCGCGATCGTCGGCCTGCCCTGCGCGCGGGCGGCGGTGAGCACGCTCACGATGTCGGGCGACTGGCCGGACTGCGAGATCGCCATTGCGGCGGCCCCGCTCAGGTCGGGGGCGCGTGCCGGGTCGGAGTACAGCGACGGGGCCGCCAGCGCCACGTTCAGACGCACGGCCGAGCCGAGCAGGTACTGGCCGAAGCGCGCCGCGTTGTCAGAGCTGCCACGCGCGGCCACCACGAGGTAGCGCACGTCGTCGCGGCGCAGCAGAGCCGCGGCCCGCTCGGCCGCCTCGGCTCCCGCCTGCGCCCGGCGCGCGAGCACGGCACCCTGGTCGCGCAGCTCATCCTCGAGCCGCGTCTGCCCACTCATGCGCCGCACCCTAAGCGCGCCGGGGTTGTGGCCGCAAGGGTTGCGTGGCATGCAGGCCCCTGATCGCGGGTATGGCTGCCGGCATGGGCAAGCAGGGACGTGGCCTGTGGCGCGTGAGCGCGTTGCCGATCGTGCTGACGCTCGCTGCGATCGGCTGCGGCGGCGGAGCGGGA
>DASVXS010000303.1:0-8361 GCA_036392575.1 Thermoleophilaceae bacterium
GAGGGCTCAGTAGCTCAGCTGCTCTTCCCAGTCGCTCGGTCGCCCCTCCGGAGTCAGGTCGAAGAAGTTCCAGAGCGGCTCGAGCGTGCCGACGTGTCGGGGGTCCTGGCCGGGCTCGCTCGGGGCATAGAGCAGTTCCGAGCCCCAGAAGTGGCGGATGGTTCCGCCCTCGCGGTGGAAGACGTTCAGCATCGGCCGAGGCGATCCGTCCGCAGTCTCGCCGTGGTAGTCGCGGCTGTAGCTGTTGGCGGCCGAGGACAGCAGCCGGAGCCGGCGCCAACCGCGCTCGTTCGCGAACGTGATCACGCGCGACAACGGCGCGTTCGCAGTGACGGCGAAGTTGAGGCGCTGGCTGACATGCTCGGCGGCGCCGTCTAGCTGGTCGAGCATCGCCGTGCACGACGGGCACGGTCCCTCAATGAGAGGCAGCAGCGCCGACTGGCCGGTTTCGGGTCCGTGTCGCGGATCACTCGGGTCGCGCGGGAACATGAAGCTGTAGATCGCGAGCGAGTCCTTGCCGGGCGCGAACAGCTCCGAGAGCCTCACGTCCGTGGCGTTTCCGCCCTCGCCCGCTTCCTGGAAGACGTAGTCCTCGGGGACGACGCCTCCGGGCGGAAGCTCGCGCCGCGCCGCGGCAACCTCCTCCGTGGCGCGCCGCAGCGCTACCTCCTGCTCGAGCAAGCGATCACGCGCTGCGCGGTACTCGGCTGACTCTCCTGGAAACGCAATCGCCATGGTTCTTCCTCTCTTGTCGGCGTCTACGAAGACAGACCGCCGACGATGCGGCAACTCATCGGTTTGCGCAACGCGCTCGCGGCGCGAGAATGGGTGCCGCGGCATGTCCGAGGAGAACGTCGACAAGGCGCGCGACTTCATAGCGGCTTACAACCGGCGTGACTTCGACGCCGCCGTGGAGTCGTTCGATCCCGAGATCGAGTGGGTGCTTCCCGAGCGCCAGAGATCGGACTCGTGTCGGGGGCCCGACGAGATCAAGCGCTTCTGGGAGGGACTCGACGACACCTTCGACGAGCTGAGGCTGGAGCCGCAAGAGTTCCGCGATGCCGGGGACCATGTAGCGACCCGGCTTCGCTACTACTCGCGAGCCAAGAGCGGGGTCGAGCTCGAGACGGAGCTGTACCACCAAGTCGCGACCTTCCGCGACGGAACGATCGTGCGGATGGAGTACTTCGCCGAATGGTCGGAGGCGCTCGAAGCCGCCGGGCTGGGGGAGAGATAGTCCACCGGGCGATCGGGGACCCGGCGTAAATGCGCGTCCTCAGGCGGAGACGAACGTGTGCGGCTGGTAGAGCTCGGGCTGCTCAGTGATGCCGACCTCTTGCAGACGCGAGCCGAGTATCTCGCCGAACCTGTTGCACGCCTCCTCCGACTCCCAGACATCGAGCACGCGAAAGCCGCCCGGTGCTTCTCCAGCGACGTGCACGAGAAGCCCCTCGACCGGCCAGTCGGAGGGCGATTCCATGCGGTCCTTCTGCCCGTCGGTCATGCGGCGGACGACCTCGTCGTAGCTCTCCCGGGTGAGGGTAGGTCCTTGGTGTACCAGTACGACTGCCATGTCTGCCTCCTCCTGGCGACGCCGTTGCGGTTGTGCTCGTGATACCGGGAGCAGGCCCGGCGATCACGTCAGGCTGCTTAGGATCCACATGTAGGAGTGATCGAGTGGCCGCCCCACGAAGCACGGCGCGCGGGCGCAACGTCGAACAACGAGTAGCTGTCCGCTGGCCCGGTCTGGCGCACTTGACAGGCGCGTCGTTAATGCGTCTCCCGGTGGGATCGCGGGTGCGGCGAGCGGCCCTCGAGCGCACCGTGCGTGCCGGTTACGAGGCATGGAACCGCCACGACATGACGGTGGCCAGGGCTTATGCGGACTCGGACGTCGAGGTGCATGTCGCGCAGGGCGCGGATTTGCCGGTGGGATTGGACGATGCCTATTACGGAGTCGACGGCTATTGCCGGGCGATGGAGGAGTGGGCCGCGGCCTGGCGGAAATGGCGCGTCGAGGTAGAAAAAGTCGTCGAGGTCGCCCAGGACAGGTTCCTGGTCACCGGCCGCCACTTTGGCGAGGGCCGGGCGAGCGGAGCGAACCTCGAGCAATGGAGCGCGGCCCTGTACACGATGCGGCGGGGGAAGATCGCCCGAGTCGACATGTTCTTCCTCGCTGACGAGGAGAGCGTGTCGGAGACAGTCACGTCGCTCGCCGAGGGCAGAGCCCGCCCATAGCTGCGCGCGGGCGCGAGTGCGCGAGGGGGAAGAAGCCTCAGAGAGCGGATGAAGGGACTCGAACCCTCGCCCCGCGGCTTAGGCGAGCGTCTGCTCGAGCGTCCGCCCGCTGCGCACCGACTCAGGCCGCTCCGACACGACGTCTGAGCCGGGACGCGCGTGCTCGTCGCTGCGCTTGATCAGCAGCCACTGCGGCTTCTTGCCGTCGCGCGTGCGCTGCAGTGCGAAACCGCCCTGCAACTTCTCGCCGTGCAGCACGAAGACCGCGTGCCCGCGTTCGAGCGCCTCCGGCCATGCGACGCGGCCGCCCTGCTCGTAACTGCCACGGTCCCAGACGATCACGCCGCGACCCTCGTATTCGTTGTGCGAGCGCGCGTGGTCCTCGACCTGCACGGCGAGGCGCTTGACCGCCGGGTCCATCGACGGCCCCTTGGGCACGGCCCACGACCGCATCACGCCATCAACCTCCAGGCGCAGGTCGAAGTGGTGGGCAGTGGCCTGGTGCTCTTG
This sequence comes from Thermoleophilaceae bacterium, assembly GCA_036392575.1. GTDB lineage: Bacteria > Actinomycetota > Thermoleophilia > Solirubrobacterales > Thermoleophilaceae > JADGHQ01. Next base: position 2,749 of record DASVXS010000303.1, read on the forward strand.
CACGACGAACACCCCGGCCGGAACGCCGCGGATCGCGAACTGCTCGTGGCCCTCCACACGCGCGGGCTCGCTCTCCACGCTGCCGAGCTCGCGTAGCAACGCCTGGATGGCACCCGGGTCGCCCTCCGCGTGCAGCCGTAGTCCCGCATCGGCATCCAATCGCACCCAGCCCAGCAGACCGAGCTCGCGAGCACGCCGCGCTACCGCCTCAACTTGCGTCTGGCGGTGCCGAGCGACGGCGCGGATCGCGGTGGGCATGGCGCCAGTTCGTAACGCGGCTCGTCGGCGCCGTCAACCGTTTCGCGGGCATACGCGCGTTGTACCGTGGTCGATTTTGCCGCCATATGCGGCACTAAGCACCACGGTTCGGAGGAGCGCCACTGAGCAACAGCGGCTAGCGATCTTGCCGTGAGCGGAAGCACCTGAAAAGCTCGGCACGCCCGTCGCGGGCGCAACCGGCGCACGGGCCACGCCCCCGATCTACGGCGGCAATGCAGGCGACAACGATCCTCGGAGAACGAGATGACACATTCGGTCGTGTGGGACCAGGTGACGCACGCTGATGTGGTGCGCGCGATAGAGGAGTACGACCAACTAGGGCCGGAGCGGTTCTTCTCTGAGCATGGATTCGGCCCAACCACGACTTACGACCTGGTCTGGAACGAACGCCTCTACCCACCGAAAGCAGTCTTGGGAACGGCTTACGAGTTCGCCACGGGCCAGCGCCTTGCCTCCGGTGATTTCGAGGGCGGGAAGAGCGGCGCCGTCAAGGTGCTCGGAAACCTTGGATTCACCATCCAGCCGCGACGATGAGTAGTGGGAAGTTTCAAGACTAGGTTCCGGTTTCGGGTGTCAACGGTCGCGGGCGTGCTGCTGCTTCACGAGCTCGCCGCCTGCCGCGACCTCGCCGCGGATCTAGCCGCGAACAGGTGATGGCCGGGCGCTCGCGGCTTCGAGAGACACCGGAAGAAATGAAGCCCTCGGTCGAGGGCTTCGCGGCGGCCTAGAAACTCATGTGTTCCAGGCATTCCAAAAGCGGATGAAGGGACTCGAACCCTCGACCTTCTGCATGGCAACTGATCGTCGGCCTGCGGATTTCCCGCTCTAAAGCGGAAAGTGGAGGGTCCGGGTCTCTCGTTTCGGTCCAGGTAGTCCACGAATCTCAGGGTGTTGGACCGAAACTGGACCGAAAGCCCTAGCTACTACAGACGATGTAGTAGTTCGAGCGGAAGGAGGCCCGCGTACCCTTGAGGCGTGTCCCCAAGCGCCCCCCGCGAGGACCTTCCACAGTTCCTTCCACCAATGCTCGCGAGCACCGGGCCCGCGCCTGATGGCGAGGGGTGGGTGCACGAGGTCAAGTGGGACGGGATGCGCGCCCAGGTCCGCATCGACGGCCAAGTGACCGTGCGCTCACGGCCGGGGCGGGACTGCAGTCGCGAGTTCCCCGAGCTGGCCGAGCTCGCCGGCCACCCGACCATCGTGCCCGGCTCGCGCTCACCATCGCGGGACTCCAGTCGCACGTTTTCCTCGAAGTCGAAGTCCAGCCCGGCGATCGCCTTCACGGTCGCGGCGAAGCGGAGGGCGTCCATCGGCAGCTTGATCACCACGCGGCCCTCGGAGCCGTCCTTCGGGACGAGCCGCACCCGCGTCGCGTCGGTGTCCCGCTCGCGGGGGCGCGGGTTCGGCCCCTGCCCGATCACAAAAGTGCCTCCCGATCGACCGCCGCACCCGCGAGCGATCGCCGCGGTCATGCGGTCTGCGTAGCTGGCACGTTCAGGCGTCGGCCCCTTTCGGCCCCCACCAGATGGGCGTACTCTGGGCAAATCTGCCAAACCCAGCGATCGAAGGGGTAGCCATGCCGCTCCGAGTTGGCCAGCCCGCTCCCGATCACAGCGTGCAGGCGTACGTCCGCGGAGAGCGCGCGCCAGCCGAGTTCGCACTTTCTAGTCACCGGGGGCGCTGGCTTGTCCTGTTCTTCTATCCGCGCGACTTCACTTTCATCTGCCCCACAGAGCTCGCGTCCTTCGCCGAACGCCACGACGACTTCCTGGGCGAGCGTGCGGTCGTCCTTGCGGCGAGCACCGACAGCTACTTCAGCCACAAGGCGTGGTTCGAGTCCGATCCGCGGCTCGCCGGCATCCGCTATCCGGTGATCGCCGACAGTGCCCACGAGCTCAGCCGCTCGTTCGACGTGCTCCTCGAGGACGGGGCGACGCACCGCGGCACCTTCATCATCGACCCGAGCGGCGTCTTAGTGCACATGAGCGTCAACGAGCACGACGTCGGCCGCAACGTCGACGAGGTGCTGCGCACCCTGCGCGCCTTCCGCACCGGGGCGCTCTGCCCCGCCAACTGGGGTCCCGGAAAGGCGACGCTCACGAGCGAGGACGATTGGCTCGAGAAGGTGTTCCCGAGCCTGACGGGACCGGCGCTGGACTCGCTCGCCGAGCGGGCCGAAAAGGTGTCGGTCGTTGCGGGGGACACGATCGTCGCCGAGGGCGACCCCGCCGACCGCTTCTACGTCATCGCGAAGGGCGAGGTCGCGGTCACCCGCCGCGGTCCCGAAGGTCAGGAGATCGAGCTGGCGACGCTCGGGCCGGGGCAGTTCTTTGGCGAGGTCGGTCTCCTCGCCGAGACGCGGCGGACGGCGACTGTGCGCGCGGTCGCCGACGTCGAGCTGCTCGCGTTGAGCTGGCAGGAATTCCAGGCGGCGCTCGAGCAGTCGGATCGGGCGAAACGGGATTTCTCCGAGATCGTCCACGAGCGGCTGGCGGGCGCGTCGGCGTCATGAGTGCGACGTCGGTCCTCTACGTGGACGACGAGACGGTGGACCGCGTTATCGGCGCTCGGCACGGCGCACTCGTTCTCGCCAAAGACGACTGCGACAACTGCGCCGCCTACGAGACCCAGATCCGGCGCCTGCATGAGGAGGGTCAGTTCGGCGATCTGGTCATCGGCAAGATCGTGCTCACGCAGCCGGGCTGCCGGGACTTCAAGCGTGCGAATCCGTGGCTCGGCGGGGTCGACTTCCTTCCCTACACGCTCCTGTACGCGAGCGGTGAGAAAGTCGACGAGTTCGCGGGCTCGACGGGCACCTACCTCCTCGAGCGCGCGGCGGACGTCGGGTTCATCTAGCGCGGCTCGGACCTCGGTCGGCGACCCTCGCTCACCGCTCCACCCACGCGCAGCGACTCTCGAAGGGCCTCAGCAACGGCCAGATCAACCGCGTGATGAAGGCGGTGGAGGCCGTCCTTGAAGACGCCCGCGACCGCGACTTGATCGCGCGCAACGCGGCGGCCAACAAGAAGCTCCAGTTGACGGCCGAGACTCCAGACCGCAGCTACCTGCATCCCGTCCAGATCGAGGCGCGGTTCGAGGCGGCGCGCCAGATCGAGCAGGAGACCCGTGGCCTCTCGCCCGCGGACGTGGCGGCGATCCGGGCGTCGTCGGCCTCGGCGGTCTCGCTCGCGCGCGACTTCGGCGTGAGCGACGTGCTGATCGGCAAGCTGCGACGCGGCGAGGTCACCGAGGTCGGGCGCTACGGCTACGTGCCGCGGCTGGCGCTCGTCGCGACTCTCGTCTTGGGCGGGCAGCGCATCCGCGAGCTCGGCCTGCTCGACCACCACGACATCAACCTCGCCGATGGCTACATCCGTCGTCCGCGACTCAAGACGGACGCCAGCGAGCGCTCGATCCCGATGCTGCCCGCGCTGCGGGACGTGCTGCTCGAGTACCGCGCGACCCAGCCGCCGCATGTGCCGCCGTTTGCGACCCGTACCGGCAAGCGCTTCACCGGCGACAACGTGCGGGCGCGGCTGCGCCCGGTGCGCGCACGCGCGAACGCGCTGCTCGTCGCGCGCGGGCACGAGCCGATCGCGCGCCTGACGCCGCACACCTTCCGGCGCACGTTCGCGTCGATCCTCGCGGCTGCGTATCCCCGAGACTAGGTGCGAGCAGCTCATGGGCCACGAGGACGCCACGTTCACCGCGCGCGTCTACCGGCAGGTGATGAAGATGCACAGCGGCGGACTTGAGGGGCTCGAAAGGGTCATCGGCTGCTCCCGCCGGGAGGGGCATTTCCTGCTCGGCGGCTACGACCAGGACCCCTTCTGGACCGAAACTGGACCGAAAGACGCAAAAAAGCCCTCCGCGGAGGGCCTGGCCGTTTCTTGAAAAGTCGTGATTTGCGGCGTTTTTCAGAAGCGGATGAAGGGACTCGAACCCTCGACCTTCTGCATGGCAAGCAGACGCTCTAGCCAACTGAGCTACATCCGCGTGAGGCGGTGAGTATAGCCGCGGCTCCGGCTGCGGCAGGCCCTTCGTAAAGCCTGCCCGAACAGCAATATCCGCAAGCCCGCGGCGCTCCAGTTCGTTCTTCCAGAGCCAGGCGATTCGCCCGGCGGGCCCTGCCCCGCCGCTCCGGGCGAGAGGCGGTCCCAACACCGGAGCACCAATGTTCAGAGGAAAGCAGCACACGCATCAGGAGCCGGCCGCGCGCCCGATCGCTCGTCCGGTCGCCGAAACGAGCCCTGACGCCGGGGGAGCTCTAGCCAGCCTCCGCGCAGAGGCGAGGGAGCGTGAGCGCGACGCCGCGCTCGAGGCTCGCCTGGATGCTCTGGGTCGCGCCGAGCAGGCGGCCCGTGAGCGGTATGAGACCGAAGTGCGACGCTGGACGCGCGAGAGCGCCGACGCTCGCGGCCGGCTGCTCGAGGCTGGCGAGGCGTTGGCCGCCGCGAGGAACGAAGCCCAGCGGTACCAGGTCGACGCGGCGCGCCTGGGGGAGGAGCGAGAGCAGATCGCGGGCCAGCTCGCCGACGCTCGTGAGGCGCTCGCGACCGCGGCCACTGAAGCCGAGCGGCAGGCGGAGGAGCACGGCGCTCTCGAGCGCCGCGTGGAGGAGCTGCAGCGGGAGAGGGACGAGGCTCGGGGCGACGCCGAGCGAATCGCGGCCGAGCTGACCGCTGCTCGTCGCGAGGCCGAGGAGGCGGCGAGCGCGGCTCACGAACAGTTGCAGGCGCGGACGGAGCTCGAGCAGCGCATGGAGCGTGTGCAGGCCGAGGTCGAGGACCGTGCCGCCGTGCTCGCCGAGGCCGAGAGGCAGGTCGACACGGCGCTTCGCCGGCGGATGGACTCGTTCGTCGAGGCGGAGCGCGAGGCTCGGGCGGCTCAAGAGCGCGACACCGCCGAAGCGGCCGCGCGTACGGCCGAGCTGGACGCGCTCGCGGCCCGGATCGTGCGGGCGCGCGAGGTGCTCGCCGAGCTCCGCGAGGAGAGTCGCCGCGAACAGGACCGCCACGCGAGGCTCGACGATCGTCTGCGCGACATCATCGGCCCTGAACCGGAGCCGGCCGAGCAGGAGGCACAGCGGGTCACGGAGCGTGAGGAACCTCCCGCTGAGCACGAGCCCTGGGTTGGTAACGGCGAATCGACTGATGCCGCCGAGGCGCAGCGGGCGGGCCGCCGCAAGCTCTTCGGCCGCCGCAAGCAGGGCCCGTTCATCGGCCGCCCGGGCTACTGCAGCGTGTGCTCACGGGAGCTGATCGTGGAGAGCAAGGAGGAGCTCGCCGCGAGCGGGTGGCTGATCAGCGACGGAGAGGCCGTCTGTCTGTCGTG
>DASVXS010000304.1:0-6312 GCA_036392575.1 Thermoleophilaceae bacterium
CCTGCCGCACGTGCGACCAGAACGCGCGAATCCGCTCCGAGGTGAGCGCGATGCCGATCATCACCGCCACAGCGAGCGCAGTGAGCACGAACAGCGTGAACTGAGGGTGCTGCGCGAAGAAGGCGAGGTCGAAGGCCGGGAGCTTCGAGAAGTCCGGCGGCTTCGGGAACACGCCCTGCGAGAAGGCGAACGTGAGGATCACGATCCCCATGCACAGGTCGTAGATCAGCTCGACGACGAAGCTGGCCGCCACGGCCGAGTAGCTGGATCCCGGTATCGATGTCTTCGTGAGGAAGAGACGCACGACGTCGCCGCCGCGCGCCGGGATCACGCTGTTGAACCCGTAGCCCGCGAAGTAGGCGCCCCAGATCAGGCGGAACGGGAAGCGCTCATTCGGGTAGGCGGCGCGCAGGATGTTGTAGGAGGCGCGCGCCCGCAGCGTGAGGTAGATCCCGAACGCGCAGAGGGCGATCAGCAGCGCACCCCACTGCACGTGGGCGAGGTTCGCGAAGAACTTGTCGACGGCGTCGAAGAACGAGCGGAACGAGTCGCCGAGCGCGCCGACCGGGGCCATGGCTCAACGGTATCCGCCCGCCAGACGCATGACGGCGTTCAGCGAGCGCTCCGGCCCGGGCCAGTGCTCCCTCACCACGGAAGGGCCCGCGCCGCGCATCATGCCACGCAGTACCAGTGCCACCAGGATCGCGTCGTCGAGCTGTCCGGCGACCGGGATGAAGTCGGGCACGAGGTCGAACGGCATGGCGAGGTAGGCGATCAGCCCGAGTAGCAGGACTCGCCGGCGGCGCGGAACGCCCGAGTCCGTCGAGAGGCGCTTGAAGAGCACCACGCAATCGGGAATGAAGCCGGCAAGCGCTCGCGCGTCTTCCCGGCGCCCGGCCGCGTACAGCACCAGCACGAACAAGAGCCACGCGACCACACCGGCGGCGAGCGCTAACCAGAGCCACGTCATCTCAGTCGCGGCGCACCGTCTGCCAGGAATGCCAGGTGATGCGCAGGATCACGAGTGTGATCGCGAGGCCGATCAGCGGGTCGCCGAGGTCGAAGCCGAGGGCCACGACCGCGGCGCTCGCGACCACGGCCAGGCTCACGTAGGCGTCGGCTCGGGCGTGGTTCCCGTCGGCTACCAGCGCCGGGCTGTCGAGACGGCGCCCGGCGCGGGTGCGGACCATTGCGGCCAACCAGTTGCCGGCGAAGCCCGCCACGCCCGCGAGGGCGAGAGCGAGCAGGTGGTCCGGCGCGCTCGGCTCGACCAGGCGCCTGACCGCCTCGACGCCTGCCACGCAGGCGCTGACGAAGATCGCGAGCACGACCGCCAGCCCGGCCGCGCGCTCGGCCCGCTCGCTCCGCAGCGCGAACGCGATGCCGAGCGGCACCGCCGTCAGCGCGTCGCCCACGTTGTGGATCAGATCGGCCAGCAGGGCGATGCTGCCCGTGGCCACGAGAATGGCCGCCTGGACCGCCGCGGTCGCCGCAAGCACTCCGAGCGAGACGGCCACCGCGCGGATGCCGTCACGCGAGCGCCTGATCGAAGGGTCGAGCAACCCGTGCGAATGTGCGTCTGCGTGCGCGTGGCCGTGTTCCACCGCCCGCAGGTTAGAAGAGGCGGCGTCCGGCCCCGGAGGCAGGCCCAGGGCCGGAAATGCCGCAATCGGGGCTTCAGTGGTGGACGAGCTGGAGAACTTCGCTGGCTGCCCGGCTCACCATGACCTCGCCGCCCTTCACGTCGGTGCGCTCGATCTCCATGTCGCTCAGGCTTTCGCGGACGAACATCGCGGCCATCTCGTTGGTGCGGTCGCACGTGGCCTCGTCACGGCATACGGTCACGGTGCAGAGGGTTCCGCCACCGGTGTAGACCGCCTGATAGGAGATGAATCCAGGCTGGTCCTGAACGCTGTCGGCGAACTCCGTGTCGATGCGATGCATGAGGTCATCGACCTGGGAGTCGTTGATGCGGTAACTGCGGATGCTTGCGTACAAGAGACTCCTCCTTCGAAGACGCAGGCGTTTCCGAGGTTCGGGCGCTGCCCGACGCGGCTTAGTCCACAGCTCTCCTCTCAGCCGGGCGTGGCGCGAACCTACCGGCTCGCGCGGGGCGGCGGCAAGTACCTATGCAACCTCGCGCAGCTCTCCGAGGGCGGCAAGCACAACGTCGTCGTGCGTCTTCGGCGACACCTTCGGGAAGACGCGCTCGATAGTGCCGTCGGCGCCGATGATGAAGGTCGAGCGGTTGATCCCCATGTACGTGCGCCCGTAGTTCTTCTTCTCGCCCCAGACGCCATAGGCCTCGGCCACCGCGTGGTCCGGATCCGCGAGCAGCGTGAAGTCGAGCGAGTACTTGTCGGCGAACTTCTTCACGGCGCCGACGTCGTCGGGCGACACGCCGATCACGGTCGCGCCCGCGTCGACGTACTCGCCGGAGCGGTCGCGGATGCCGCACGCTTGCGTGGTGCAGCCGGGCGTATCAGCCTTGGGATAGAAGTAGAGCACCACGGTCCGGCCGCGCAGGTCGGAGAGCCTCACGGGCTCGCCGTCCTGGTTCTGCAGCTCGAAATCGGGTGCCTTCTCTCCAGCCTCAAGCATGTCGGGCTCCTCTCGGGGGTTCTACTTGAGCAGGCGCGAGAGCCGGCGGTCCTTCAGGACCCGGCCGGCCGTCTGTTCCTGCGGGCAATAAGTCGTCACATGCTCCTTGAAGAACACGGCGGCGAGCGTGGCGCCACAGCGCGGGCACGGGTCTCCCTGCTTACCGTGGACCTTGAGCGGCATCGGCGCCTTGTCGGGAAGCGAGTCGCCGACCACCTCCTCGTAGTGGTCGAGCGTGGAGCCGAGGCACTCCTCGATCGCCTCGCGCAGCTCCTCGACCTCCTCCTCAGCGAGATCCGAGCCCTGCCGGAACGGCGAGAGCTTCGCCGTCCAGAGGATCTCGTCGACCCAGGAGCGGCCGATCCCCGCGATCGTGCGCTGGTCGCGCAGCATCGGGTGGAGGTGGCGCGGCTGGTCGACCAGCTCCGCGAGCTCGTCGAGCGGCGGCACGGGGAACGCCTCGGGCCCGAGTGTCGCGATCGCCTCGTCGGCATCGACTTCTTCCACAGGCAGCAGCTTGGCCCACGCCCGCTGCTGAGTGCCGAACTCGCGCAGTCGCAGCTCGCGCCCGTCCTCGAGCCGGATCAGGATGCGCGAGCGGCGGTCGCGCAGGGACGCGCGCTTGTCGAACAGCTGCAGCCGGCCCGCCGACATCAGGTGGATCAGCAGCCCAACGTCGCCGAACTCCACGATCGGCATCTTGCCGCGGCGGCGTACCGCCGTGACCTCGCGACCCGCCAGCGAATCCAGCGGCGGGTCGAACGTCTTCATCGTCACCATGCCGGGCGCGAGCGCGGACTCCACGCGCGCGCCGGCGAGCGCGCGGTCAAGCCGGCGCGCTGTGATCTCGACCTCGGGTAGCTCGGGCACTACCTCAAATGTAGGGCGAGGCTCCCTACTTCTTCTTGCCCTTCGGCAGCACCGTCACCGTCTCCGTCATGTCGACGGGATGGAGCGCGCAGAAGAGCCGGTACGTGCCGGGCACCTTGAACTTGTAGCTGTACTGCTCGTTCTGGGACGCGTTGTCGGAGGCGAAGCCGCGCGGTCCGTTCGCGAGCGTGACGTTGTGAAGCGTGCTGCCGAAGAACTTCCAGGTGAGCTTCGACCCTTGCGGCACGATCACGTTCGGCCTCGAGAAGTAGAAGTCCTTCACGTTCACGCGGGCATCGCCACGCAGCGTCTGGGTACCGCCGGGAGCCTTCGAGACCGAGCGCGCGACGCCGTCGCGTCCCACGGCGGTGATCGGCACGGTGAAGCGCGGGGTCTCCTTGCGCCCCGGTATCGGCGAGCCGAACGTCCTGATGTCGGTGGGCATCGCGCCGCACGGTTTCGTGACGCTGTCGTCGTGCGCCAAGTACAGCAGCGAGATGCCCATCACCCGCGTGTGGACGTACTGCTCGTCGTAGTTGGAGATGAACTTGAGTTTCTCTCCACCGGCGACCGGGATGCCCTGGGCCGAGTTGAAGCCGCTCATGTTGATCGGCCCCGGCTCGTGCAGGATCGGGCGCACGTTGTAGAAGGGATGCGAGGGCAGGCCCCAGGTGGGCGTGGACTTGTAGAGCAGGCGGTTGCCGCACATCGGCTCACGCAGCTCGAGGTCCTTGCCCCCGCCGTGCACGTGGCCGCCGGCAGCGACGATGCGGCCGCTGTAGGGGACCGTCCAGTTCGTGGCCTTCCTGTCTGTTGAGCCCGGCTTGCCACCGCCCGGCACGTTGTAGACCGGGTCGACCCAGCAGTTGCGCACGTCCAGCCAGTAGGGCGTGACCGGCTTGAGGTCCGGGTTCGTGTCGTACGTGACCGTGTACTGGATGTAGACCTTGTCCTTCTTGGACTTGTGGTTCATCAGCATGTAGTAGAGGGACCACCTCTCGCCCTTCTTGATCTGGTAGCCGTAGCCGGGCGGCAGCTGCAGGCGCGCCCTCTCCTCACCGGCGCCGTAGAAGCGCTCGGTGAGCGCGGGCAGCTGCGTCCTCGAGTCGAAGTTCGTGAACGCGTTGCACGTCGCGTCGCGCTTGTCGCCGAACTTCTGCCCCAGGTTCCCGAAGACGATGTGGTGGAGCATGATGCGCTGGATCGGCACGGGCTTGCCGTTCGCGTCGACCACGTCGACGTTCATCGCCGTGATGAAGCCGTCGACGTCCGGATGCGGCGTGGCGAAGTCGTTGTTGAGCTTGACCTCGAACCCGTTGACCTCGACGGGGCCGTACTTGAACGTCTCGGTCTTGACCTCGGCGTTGGCGGGCGCTGCGAGCAGGAGGGCCAGTCCCGCTGCAGCAAGCAGAGCGGCGAATCGGCGCATGCGTTTTTCGAGTCCTCGGTGAACGTCGCGGGGCTACGGAAGTCGCGACGCCTCCCTCACCTCATCGTCGGCCACCCTACCAGTGCTTGCACCCTCGGTGAAAAAAGGTGTAGCTTCGGGGCGTGGAGGTTCGCACCGCGAAGGGGGCACGCGAGGTGCAAGCGCATGTCGATGGACGGACGGCTCGGTCCGATCGCACGCGCGACGCCATAGTCGCGGCGATGCTCGACCTCTACGAGGAGGGAGACGTGAAGCCGAACGCGCAGCGCATCGCTGCGCGCGCCGGTGTCTCCGAGCGCACGATCTTCCAGCACTTCCACGACCGTGAGGCGCTGTTCGCCGCCGTCGCGGACCGGCAGTGGGAGCGCGTGAGCGCGCTTGCGGACGTGATCTCGCCGGACCTGCCGCTGCCCGAACGCATCGACGCGTTCCTGCGTGCCCGGGTGCGCCAGCTCGAGGTCATGACGCCCGTGCGCCGCGCCGCAATCCTCACCGAGCCGTTCTCCGGAACCGTCGCCGCGCAGCTGCGCGCCAGTCGCGACCACGGACGTCGGCAGGTGGAGGACGTGTTCGCGAACGAGCTGAGCGGGTGTGCGGGTCCCGAGGACCGCGCTCAGCTCCTCGCCGGGCTCGCCAGCGCGACGTCGTGGAACACCTGGGAGAGCCTGCGCGACCACCAGGGGCTGTCGAAGATCGAGGCGCGCGAGGTGATGCGCCGCATGATCGCCGCGCTGCTGTCCTAGCCTTTCGACTGTGAAGATCGCCGTCGCCGCCGACGAGCGCACCGGCGTAGCCGACGCCGTGCTGGACGAGCTGCGCAAGCGCGGGCACGAGCCGCTGCCGCACGGGGCGCTCGCCGAGGCCGAGCGCGACGACTGGGCTTGGGCGAGCGAGGCGGCCGCGCGCGATGTCGCGGAGGGCCGGGCGGAGCAAGGGATCGTGTGCTGTTGGACGGGGACGGGCGCCTCGATCGCGGCGAACAAGGTGGAGGGCATCCGCGCCGCGCTCTGCGGCGACGCCGAGACTGCGCGCGGCGCGCGCAGGTGGAACGACGCGAACGTGTTGGCGCTGTCACTGCGGAGCACCAGTCAGGCCGAGCTCGAGGAGATCCTCGACGCATGGTTCGAGGGCGAGCCGAGCCGCGACGAGGACGACGTGGCGAACGTCCGCCACGTGGACGAGATCTAGCGGCCCAGGCGGAAGGTCTTCGTGAACGTCTTCGACGTGTTGCCAGCCGCGTCGACGGCTTTCAGGGTGAGCCGGTAGCGGCCCGCCTTCAGTTTGCGCGACAGCTTCACGGAGTTCGTGCCCTTCCGGCCAGTGATCGAGATCTTCTGAACCCGCCGCGCACCCTTCTTCACCGATCCGGTCAGCCTGGCCGGCTCCGACAGCGCGAACCGGATCCGCCGCGA
>DASVXS010000305.1:0-25450 GCA_036392575.1 Thermoleophilaceae bacterium
GTCGTCGGCGAGCTGATGCAGCGGCGAGTCTACGTGGGCGACGCAACCGCCGTGGGCTCCGGCCGCGGCGCGCGCACGCGAGCCGCGAGAGCGGAGCAGGCGAGCGCGCCGCCCGTCGCGAGCAGTGGCACCGAGGGCTCCAGGTAGCGCAGCACGAACTCCGAGGTGGCCGCCGCGCCGACCAGCATCGCGAGGCCGGCGCCCGTGAAGAGAAACGTCTCGCGCCGCCCGTGTACCGCGCCCGGCAGCGCGACGACCGCGAGCGATGCGAGCGAGAGCAGCGCCAGCAGCCAGCGCGGCGCGTGGACGAGCCGCACGTAGTCGCGCGCGGCGCTTGTGGCATGCGGCGGCTCGTACCTCGGGAACCAGCGGTCGCGGACGACGGGGTTCAGCACCGTCGCGAGCTCGAGCGCGCGGTCGGAGGTCCCGCGCGAGCGCTCGCCCGGCGTGAGGAAGCGCAGGAAGTCCGACCCCGCCGCGCGCGCGTAGTCGAGCGGCTGCGCGCGGATCTGGTCGGTCGCGAAGCCGCGCAGCACCCGGTTGGAGTGAGCCAGCCTCGACGGGTCCGCGCTGAATCCGTGGAACAGGCGGTTCGCGGGCGACGCGGGGTCGAACACGTAGTACAGCGCGCCCGCGCCCGGCTTCGGGGGGACGCAGAGCGGCCGCGCCTCACGCTCGACGCTCGCGCTGCGGCAATCCACGAACTCGCCCACACGCCCGTAGAGCTGCCAGCCCGACGCCGACGTGAAGCCGTAGCTGTCCTGCTTGGCGTGGATAGAGCACGAGCGGCAGCGCGCACGCGGCGGCCGCCACGGCGATCGCGCGCCACGCCGGGCGCGTCCACACCAGGTACGCGATCCAAACCGGCACCGCGAAGAGCGCGACCGGTCTGATGAGCACGGCGGCCGCAAGCAGCCCGCCGCTTCCCGCGAGCCGGGCGATGCCGCGCTCCCCCGGCCATGCCGCGAGCGCGAGCGCGGCCACGAGCACGAGCGTGAACAGCGCCTCTGCGAGCAGGTGCTGCTCGAGCGCGATGGCCCAGCCGTCGAGAAGCACGAGCGCGGCTGCGGCGGCCGCGAGCCCGCGCCGCAATCCGAGCGCCACGAGTAGCGCGTAGAGCAGCACGCCGGTCGCCACGCCCATCAGGTGCTGCACGAGCGTGAGCGCAGCGAGGCTGCGGCCCGGCAGCGCGAGCACGTGAAGGAAGAGCGGATAGCCGGCGGGGTGGAGGGGGTCGCTGAGGTACTGGCCCTTGTAGGCGGCGTCCGCGTACGCCCACGAGTCGGTGTACAAGAGCCCGGGCCACGCGCCGAGCCAAACGAGCAGCCGCGCCGCGAGACCGAGGGCGAGTACTCCCGCGAACCATTTGTGCGCACCGATGCGCGCCCCTGCCATCAGGCGCCTCGGTCTGCCAGCGGGGGGCGCGAGGCGCGTCAGTCGCTTCTACGCGGGCGCGGCAGTCGCGAAGTCCTCGACCGTAAGCGAGCGGGCGCCGATCTCGGCGCTCGCGAGCCGCGGCGGATCGGCGCCCGCACGCCCGCATGTCAGAGACGACACCAGCACGGCCTCGTCGACGACCTCCGCCAGCGCGCCGTCCGGGATCGCGGCGACTTGCTGCGGCGCGTGCAATGCGCGCCGGACCAGGCCGCTGAGCAGACCAGCGGTGAACGCGTCGCCCGCCCCGATGGTGTCGACGACCTCAACCGCGCGTCCTGGCCGGTGCAGCGCCTCGGTTCCCTCGCGAAAAGCGGTCGCACCGTTTGGTCCCTCCGTGACAACGACGAGTTCCGCGCCGAGGTCGTTCCAGCGCGTGGCGATGTCGTCCACAGAGCGCGACGGGTAGAGCCACTCGATGTCCTCGCGGCTCGCCTTCACGACGTGCGATCTGCGCACACTCCGCTCGACCAGCCGCCTGCCCCGTGTGGGCGCGTCGAGCAGATGCGGCCGGATGTTGGGGTCGTAGCTGACCAGGACTCCGTTCCTCGCGCGCGCCTCGGCGACCAGCTGGTCGATGCGCTTGCTCCCCGGCGGCGTCCAGGAGGCGATCGAGCCGAAGTGGAGGACCGCCGTATCGGTGGGGCGCTTGCGCAGCTCTGCGGTGCTCCACTGCCAGTCCGCCGTGCCCTCGCTGTAGAACTCGTAGCTCGCCTGCCCCGGCATGTCCATCGACACCGCGGCGAGCGTCGTCAGCTCCGCCGCGCGGGCCGAAGCGCTGAGGTCCACGCCCTCTCCGGTGGCGGTTTCGCGGAGCAGGCGCCCGAAGCCGTGATCGGAGAGGCGCGCCATGAGCGCCGTCCGGTTGCCGAGGCGCGCGAGCGCGACCGCCACATTAAAGGGGCTACCTCCGGGATGCGCGCGGTATTGGCCCGGACCTGTTGGCACGAGGTCGATGAGGGCCTCGCCGATGACGGTCAGTCGGGCTGAGCTCACACTGCGCCTCCAGCGATCTCCACATTGATGCCCGTCAGGTACGACGAGCGATCGCCGGCGAGGAAGCAGATCACATCGGCCACCTCGGCGGGCGAGCCGTAGCGGCGCAGCGGGACCAATCCGATCATCTGACGGGCCACCTCGTCTGGATCGGTGGAGTAGTACTGGCTCCCGACCGCCGCCTGCTGTGCGACCTGGTTCTCCCACATCGCGCCAGGGCCGATGAACGCCGGCGAGACGGCGTTCACGCGGATGCCGTGCGGCGCCAAGTCCCGGCTGGCGCTCTTCGCCAAGCCGATCACCGCGGCCTTCGAGGCCGAGTATGCGGGCATGTTCGGGACGCCGCTCACTCCCGCCATGGATGCGATCGCGACGATCGAGCCGCCCGTGCCGGCACCGATCATCAGCTCCGCGGTCGCCTTCAAGGTGTTGAAGACGCCCATCACGTTGACGTCGATGACGCGCCGGGCCACGTCGACGTCGTAGTCCTGCACGGGCGCGAAGTCGCCCTGGAGACCCGCGCCCGCCAGGACCGCCGTCGGCACGCCGTGACGTTCCGCGAGCATGCCGACCTCGCGACCGACCACGGCGTGATCGGTCACGTCAAATGTGGAGGCGACCACCTCGGCGCCTGAGGCCACGCATGCGTCGCGCGTGGCGTCGAGCCGCGCAGCTTGCCCCGGGTGATCGCTGACGAAGAGGGACCAGCCGTCCTCCGCCAGCGCGACGCACGCCGCGCGTCCGAGGTCACCGGCCGCGCCGGTGACGAGCGCGTGACGGCTCACCTTGATCGATCACCGCAGACTCGCGTGCGTCGTCGACGTGACCCGCGCGCCGTCGCCGGCGAACAGGTGCGTTGTCCCGACGAGCTCGAGCCCGACGTTGTCGCCGGGCTCGCCGTGGAACGGCGGCGACATCTTCGCGACCAACGGGATGCTCTCGCCCTGGTGGTCGATAGCGACATGGACGAACACCTCTGAGCCGAGGTCCTCGACCGTCCGGATGTGCGCGCGTAGAGGCCCGTCGCCGACCCGAAGCGCCTCCGGGCGAAGGCCCACTGTGATCTCACCATCCGCGTCGGCGACGGCGCCGTTGGCGGATGGGTCCAGCTCGATCTGAGCGCCGCCGATCCTGAGCGGCCGGTTCCCGTCGGCGTTCACGAGGTTCATGGCCGGCGAGCCGATGAAGCCCGCGACGAACAGGTTGTTCGGCTCGTGGTACAGCGTGCCGGGTGCGTCGCATTGCTGCAGGACTCCGTCCCTGAGCACAGCGACCCGGTCGCCCATTGTCATGGCCTCCACTTGGTCGTGAGTCACGTAGACGGTCGTGACCCCGAGCCGGTTCTGCAGCTCCACCACCTCGGTGCGTGTCTGCACGCGCAGCTTCGCATCGAGGTTCGAGAGCGGCTCGTCCATCAGGTAGACGGCCGGTTGCCGGACGATGGCCCGACCCATCGCCACGCGCTGGCGCTGGCCGCCGGACAGCTGCTTCGGCTTGCGGTCGAGGAACGGCACGAGGTCGAGGATGCGCGCCGTCTCGCGCACGCGGGCGGTGCGCTCCTCCTTCGGCACGCCGTGCTGCTTGAGCGCGAAGCCCATGTTCTCCGCCACGGTGAGCTGTGGATAGAGCGCGTAGTTCTGGAAGACCATCGCGATGTCACGATCGCGCGGCCGCACGTCGCTCACGTCCCGGTCGCCGATGTAAACCGCGCCCGCATCGAGCGGCTCGAGTCCAGCCAGCATCCGGAGTGCCGTGGACTTCCCCGATCCCGACGGCCCGACGAGGACGAGCAGCTCGCCGTCACCGACGTCGAGTTCCAGGTCGTCGACCGCCGGGACGTCCGTCCCCTCGTAGGTGCGTGTCGCATGTTCGTATCTCACTGCGGTCATCGCGGGTTCCTCACTTGATTGCACCCATGGCGAGGCCACGGATCATGCGTTTCTGGGCGATCCATCCGGCGAGCACGACAGGGATGCACGCAAGCACCGACGCGGCGGACAGCTTCGCGAGGAAGTCGCCGCGGGTGCTGATGTTCGTCGTCACCCAGATCGGCACAGTGGAGCCCTGGACCGGGTTGATCTGAACGGCGTAGAAGAACTCGTTCCAGGCAAAGATCACGCACAGCAGCGCGGTGGCGGCGATGCCGGGGGCGGCGATCGGGAGGATGATCGAGGTGAGCTGGCCCTTGAGCCCCGCGCCGTCGATCTCTGCCGCCTCGATGAGCTCGCGCGGGATCTCGGCAAAGAACGAGCGCAGCATCCAGACCGCCAACGGCAGGTTGATCGCGGTGTACAGGATGATCAGTGACATCCTCGTGTTCAGCAGGTGGAAGTTCCGAGCGAGGATCCAGATCGGCAGGATCGACGCGACGATCGGCAGGAACTTCGTCGAGATGAAGAAGAAGAGCACGTCTCGCCACTTGTGGACCGGCTTGACCGCGAGGGCGTACGCCGCCGGGATCGCCAGCAGCATCACGATCGCGACCGAGACCAACACGACGACCGCCGAGTTCGTGAAGGCCTCGCCGAAGTTGAGCACTCCGCCGGCGCTCCTCGTTACGTCCCTGTAGCGGTCGAGCGTCGGATGGAAGATGAACTTCGGGCTCGTGTTCGCGTCCTGCTCGGTCTTGAACGAGTTGAGCACCATCCAGAAGACCGGGAAGAAGAACACGAGCCCGACTATCCAGGCGAGCAGGCCGACGGAGCGGTTGACCCAGCGGCTTTCACCAACCACCCTGGGCGCCGGGACTGCGCTCATGCGATCTCCTCACCTTTCAAGAGATTGGACAGGACGCGCAGCGAGATCGTCGCGATGACGATCGACGCCAGCACGACCACGATGCTGTACGAGGACGCCTGCCCGAACTCCCAGCCGCCGCCGATCGATTTCTGGAACACGAAGTACGGCACGTTCGTCGAGCCGGGCCCACCGCCGGTCATGACTGCGACCAGGTCGTACACCTGGATCAGGTAGATCGTGCCGAGCAGGATGCCGAGCTCCATGTACGGGCGAAGGTGGCTGAGCGTGAGCTGCCGGAAGATGCCCCAGGGCGTTGCCCCGTCGACCTTCGCCGCTTCGAGCACGTCGGCCGGCTGGCTCTGAAGCCCCGCGAGCATGATCAGCATCATGAACGGGGTCCACTGCCAGATCAGCGTGACCGCGATCGCCGTGGTCGGATGGCGCGCGACGAAGTCGACCGGCGTGCCGCCGAGCTTGTCGATCCCCCAGTTGATGACGCCGTAGAGGTCGTTGAACATCTGGTTCTTCCAGATGAGCCCGACCACCACAGGCATCAGGAGGAACGGCGTGATCAGCAGCGTGCGCACCACGCCCCGACCGAAGAACTTGCGGTCGAGCAGGAGCGCGAACGCGGTCCCGAGCACGAGAGCGCCGAACACCGGGATCACGGCCAGCCGGACACTCACCCATACCGCGTCGCGGAAGAAGTGGTCGCTGAACAGGTGTCCGTAGTTGTCCAGGCCGATGAACTTGCGCGGCCCTGGAGGTACGACGTGCCAGTCCGTGAGGCTGTACCAGATGCTCATCACGAACGGGACCTGCGTGACCACGATCGTGAAGATCAGCGCCGGCAGGAGTGGGAGCCGCCGGCGCCACGACTCGCTCAGGCCAGGAGGGGTAAGCCTTCGCTGCCTCGGCTGGGAGGCGGTCGTGGCGCCGGCGGCTGTGCTCATCGCGACATGGGCATCGTTGTCTCCGAGCAGAGCATGGTCACGGGCGGTGGGACGGCGTCATTGCGCCACCTGCGACGCGACCTGCTGACAGTTGCTCAACGCGGAATCGATGCTGGACCTGCCGGCTATCACGGCTGAGAACTGCTGGGTACATTGATTCCCGACGTCCTGGAACTGCGGGATCCCGACGTATTGCACGCCGGGGAGGCCAGGCCGTTTCGTCGTGCCCGGATTCGTGATCGGGGCCGATGAGATCGAGTCGAGCGTTGGCTTGGCGAACGCCGCCGCCGCCTTCTTGTACTGCGGAATGTCGTACAGCGACTTGCGCGCGCCCGGCGGCAGCGCCGCCCACCCACCTGGGATCTTCGCGCCGGCTTCCTTCAGGTACTGCGGGCCGGTCGCGAACTCGATGTACTTCCATGCGACGTCTTGCTTGCTGCTCGTCTTCGGGATCGACAGCGCCCACGACCACAGCCAGCCCGCGTCCTTGGTCTCCTTGACCGGCGCCGCAGCGTAGCCGTTCTTGCCCTTCACCGGGCTGTCGCTCGCCTCGAGGTTGCTGGCTGCCACGGTGGCGTCGTACCACATGGCCACCTTGCTGTCCTTGTACTGCGTGAGGCACTCATTGAAGCTCGAGTTGGCGGCATCCTTCTCCCCGGCGTCGTGGATCAGGCCGGTGTAAAACTGGAGCGCCTGCTTGAACTGCGGCTGATTTACCATCGCCTTGTCGACGGAGCCGTCCGGCTTCGCCGACCACCACGTGCCACCGAACGTGTTCAGGACCGTGGTGAACGACGCGCCTAGATCGCCCCATCCAGGCTTGCCGCGCAGGCAGATGCCCGCCATCTTGGAGCTGTTGACCTTGCGCGCGATGGCTGCAACCTGGTCCCACGTCGGCCTCGGCGGTACCGTGATGCCTGCCTTTTTCATCACGTCCTTGCGGTACATCAGGAACGACGACTCACCGTAGAACGGCGCGGCGTACAGCTTCCCGTCCGCGGACAGCGCGTTGCGCACCGCCGGGATGATGTCGTTGAACTGATACGCCGAGCTGTTCTGGGCCTTCGGCGTGAGGTCGACGAGGTTGCCCGCTTGACCGAACTGGGGCGCCTCGTATGGACCGATCATCGCCACGTCGAACTGCCTGCCGCCGGCGGCGACGTCACGGGTCGTGACCTGACGCAGCGTGCCCTCGTCCAAGACCGTGTAGTTCACCTTGATCCCGGTCTTCTTGGTGAACAGCGAGGGCGTCAGCTTCGCGATGTCCTTCATCTGCGGGTTGTCAACGATCGCGACGTTGATCGATTTGCTGCTGGAGTTGTTGCTCGAGCCGCCACCGCCACCGCCACCGCCGCAGCCGGTCGCGACGACGCCCGCGACGCCGGCGACGGCCAGCACGGCGGCCGCCGACCGAGCACCGGTCATCCCTCTCATCTCACTTCTCCTCCTGCTTCGCCGGAGGGCAAGGGATTCCCTCCGCAGTGAGGGACTTATACCGTTGGGTTGTGTGGGATGTCAAGGGAAAATCACGCCCATTCCCACGTAACCAAATGCTTGTCGGATGGATTCTCCTGCGTTTATGATGCCAGCCTGTGGTTGGCGAGCCTCCGATCAGCCTCAATCAGGCGCACTTGGCGGAGATTGCAAGTCGGGGCGTGCCGGTTCCCGTCTACGACCGCGCGCGGCTTGCGGCGCGCATCGTCCACATCGGTGTCGGCGGCTTCCACCGCGCGCATTTCGCGCTCTACACGCACGAGCTGGCTGAGGCGGGAAGCGACTGGGGCATCGTCGGTCTCGGGCTGCTCCCACGGGACGCCGAGATGGCCGCCGCGCTCACCGGCCAGGACTTTCTCTACACGCTGATCGAGAAAGGCAACGGTGAGCCGTGCGCTGAAGTGATCGGCTCGATCACCGGATATGTGCATGCGCCCGACGGGCGCGATGGCGCCGTGGACGAGCTGATCGCCTCGCCAACCACGGCGATCCTTTCGCTCACGGTCACGGAGGCCGGCTACTCGGACGAGGCCGAGGCGCGGCACTCGTTCGATCGCATCGCCACGGCGCTGGCGACTCGCCGCGCGCGCTCGGCAGGGCCGCTCACGATCCTCAGCTTCGACAACATCCCCGGCAACGGCGACGCGGCGCGGCACGCGACCCTCTCCGCCGCGACGCGGCGAGACGGCGAGCTCGCCGCTTGGGTGCAGGAGAACTGCACGTTCCCGAACTCGATGGTGGACCGGATCACGCCCGTGACGGCCGACAGCGACCGCACGTGGCTGCTCGAGAACGCGGGCATCGAGGATCGCTGGCCCGTAGTGGCCGAGCCGTTTCGCCAGTGGGTTGTGGAGGACGAGTTCGCGGCGGGCCGGCCTTCGTGGGACCAGGCGGGCGCGATCTTCACGGATCGCGTGCACGACTGGGAGCGGTACAAGCTCCGCTTCCTCAACGCCGGGCACTCGTCCATGGCGTACCTTTCAGCTCTGGCCGGCATCACGTTCGTCCATGAGGCGATGGCGATTCGAGCCATACAGACGTTCCTCGAAGCCCTCCTTTACCGCGAGGCAATGCCGACAGTCGCCGCGATCCCCGGACATCCGAGAGAGGACTACGTCGCCTCGGTCCTGGAGCGATTCGGCAACAGCGGCGTCCGCGACCAGATCGCACGACTGTGCATCGACGGGAGCGCGAAGTTCCCGACCTTCCTCATCCCGACGATCGTCCGGCAGCTCGAGGC
This sequence comes from Thermoleophilaceae bacterium, assembly GCA_036392575.1. Classification (GTDB taxonomy): domain Bacteria; phylum Actinomycetota; class Thermoleophilia; order Solirubrobacterales; family Thermoleophilaceae; genus JADGHQ01. The sequence goes on from DASVXS010000305.1 coordinate 8,857, forward strand.
CGAAGGCCCGATCGACCGTGCGGCGACCGCGCTTGCGGGCTGGGCGCGGTACCTCGGCGTGATCGACCCGGAGCACCAGGCGTTCGATGCCAGTGGGGATACGGCGCGGCGGTACGCCGCGGCCGCCACGGGCGACCCGCTCGCGTTCCTCGACTACAAAGCCGTCTTCCCGCCGGAGCTGCGCGGCTCGACGCGCTTCCGTACTGCGTTCGCGGAGAGCTACCGGCGGATCACGGAGCACGGACCGATCTCAGCGATGGAACCTGAAACGTCCGGGCAGCGCACGGGAGACGCACGATGACGATCTCCCCGCCCGAAGGCCCTCGGCTTCCGCACGATCGCCAGCACGCGATCTACATGCTCGCCCTGCGTCAGGGCTCGGTCGACGTTGCGGACCTGGCGCGCCGCTACGGCGTGACGACCGAGACGATCCGGCGCGACCTGTCCGATCTCCAAAAGCGGCGTCTGCTTCGCCGGGTCCACGGCGGGGCGGTCCCCGTCGAGCGGATGAACCACGAGCCGATGGTCGACGCGCGCGACATGGTGAACGCCGAGGAGAAGCTCCGCATCGCGACCATGGCCGTGCAGGAGGTGCCGGAACGCGGCTCGGTGATCATCGACTCGGGGTCGACCGGGCAGCGCCTCGCCGACGTCTTCCCGGTCGAGCGCGACATCCACGTGGTCACGAACTCGCTGATCACCGCGCTCACCTTGAGCCGCCGCGGTCTGCGTGACCTCACGGTGCTCGGTGGCGGTGTTCGCACCAAGCGGCTCGCGATGGTGGATGACACCACTCGCCGGGAGCTCGAGCACATGGCCATCGATGTGCTGTTCATCAGCTGCGACGGCCTGTCGTTCAAGCACGGGCTCACGACGCCGTACCGGGAAGAGCACACGATCAAGCGAGCGATGATCGAGCGGGCCAGTCGCGTCGTCGCCCTGGTCGACAGCTCGAAGTTCGGCAACGTGCAGATGTTCGGCTTCGCATCGTTCGACGAGATCGATGTGCTGGTGACCGACACGGAGGCCGACGCGGACGCGGTCGACATCTTGTCGACCCACGGCATCATCGTCCACCGTGCGTGACAGCGGCGCGGCTCGGGAGCCCGCCGAGCTGGAACGGATCGCCGCGCGCGCGGCGCAGGCGGCCGCGGGGCTCGTAACGGCCGCCTACGGGAGCCCCGACCCGGTGGGGCGCAAGTCGTCGCCGACCGACGTCGTCACGCAGACGGACCTGAGCGCCGAGGAACTCGTCAGAGGAGTGCTGCGGGAGGAGACCCCCGCCGCCGGCGTGCTCGGCGAGGAAGGCGGGAAGACGGCGCGCGGCGCTCGCCTGCAGTGGGTGATCGACCCTCTCGACGGCACGATCAACTTCCTGTACGGCGTGCCGCTCTTCGCGGTGAGCATCGCGGCGGCGCTCGACGGCGAGGTGGTCGCGGGCGCGGTGATCGACGTGCTGCGCGACGAGCTCTTCTCGGCGCATCGCGGCGGGGGAGCCCGTCTCAACGGGAAGGCGATCTCAGTCTCGGCGTGCGCGTCGCTGTCGGAGGCGCTGGTTGCGACGGGCTTCTCGTACCAGGCGGAGCTTCGCTCGGTCCAGGGCGAGGTGGCCCAGCGCCTGCTCTCCCGCGCGCGGGACCTACGCTGCTTCGGCTCGGCGGCGCTCGAGCTCTGCTGGGTGGCGTGCGCTCGGCTCGACGGCTACTTCCAGCGCGACACCGAGATCTGGGACCGCGCCGCCGGTGGCCTGATCGCACAGGAGGCGGGCGCGCGCGTGGAGATGCCGTGCCCCGAGAACGACGACCTCGTGATCGCCGCTGCCCACGGCGTGTTCGACGACCTCTGGGCCGCCGTTCACTTCGCCGCGGCCTGAAGCGCCGGCGACTCGTACCGCGTCCAAACCTGGAACAGCGCGGCTCGCGGAACGCCTTCGGCCATGCGCGCGGCCGCTTGGATCGCCTGCCAGCGGGCCAGCAGTTCGTCATCGATCTCGAGGGCCGTCCGCAAACGCTCGAGGTATCCCTCGGTCAGTGCAGCGAGCGTGGCGGCGTCGGATCCCGGGAGGTGGCGGGGGCCGCTGGTGCCGTCGCCGAGCAGTGTGACCAACGTGCGGGCGACGTCGGCGACCGGATCCCCGCGCGATGCGTCGAACCAGTCGACGATCATCGGGCCTCGGTCGCAGAGGATCACGTTGCTCGGATGGAGATCGCCGTGGCACAGCCGCGGCGCGTTGGCCGGCGACGGCAAGAGCTCCAGCGCGCGCCTCACGGACACGTCCACCGTCGCGGCGGACCATCGGATCTTGCTGACGAGCCGATCGCGCTGGTTTGGCAGCGTGACGGGCGGCACGAGCTCGAACAGCCCGCACTGGGTGTCGGCGAGCATCCGGCCCAGCTCGCGGCTGGATTGCGGCCGGTCGATCACGTGCTGCCACATCGACGTTCCCTCGGCCCGCTCCCACACGCTGGCCGCGCGGCCGGAGATCGGCTCAATGCCAAGGAGGCGCGGCACGGGCGCGCCCGCCTCACGTGCCGCCTCGGCGTACTCCGCCTCGAATTCGATCCAGTCGGTGGGGGTGGACGCGTGCGGCACCTTGATGACGACACCACGTCCATAGGCGTGGATCGAAGAGCGCGTGCCACGCGCGACGAGGTCACCGAGCAGTCTGGTCACCGTGCAAGTCCCCCCGGAACACGTCCAGCTTGGACCCAACGTACCACCCGTGCTTGCCCACCGGCTCTTGGCGGACGGGTACTGAGCACGGGATGTCCCAGTCGATCGTGGACCTCTCCCTACGCCTGTACGACGCGCTCAACCGGCGCGACTGGGATGCCTTTCGCGAACTGCTGGAAGACGAGGTGGAGATCGAATCACGCCTCGTCGTGATGGAAGGCCCTTACCACGGCCACGCGGGCGCGCGTCGCTGGTGGAACGACTTTCTCGGCGCCTTTCCGGACTACGAGGTCGAGGTCCAGGAGCTGCGCGACCTCGGCGACGTGACGCTCGCGTTCATCCGCGGCTGGGGGCACGGCGTCGCGAGCGCCACGCCGATCATCGACCCCTTCTGGCATCCGGTCAGATGGGTCGACGGCAAATGCGTGTGGTGGCGCAACTGCGTCACGGAGGAGGAAGAGCTTCAGGCGATCGGGGCGCTGCCTTAAGAACTCGAGACAGCGCTCCGCATGCGGCGGCCCAATGCGACTATGCGCGCGAGGTGGCCGCAGTACGGGGCGCCTGGGCAGCGGGCGAACGACAGCGCGACCGTCTCCACCGCCTCGTCCTCGGGCTTGCGCCGGCGGCCGGGAAGCAGCACCAGCGCCACCGCGACGCCGAGCGCGCAGAGGATCGCCGCGGCGAGGAACGCGCCTTTGAAGCCGTGGGTGAGCGCAACGGGCAGCGACGAGCCGGCGGCGAGAGAGCTCGCGACGCGGCTGTTCGAAACCGACGAGAGGATCGCGATGCCCAGCGAGCCACCGACCTGCTGAGTCGTGTTGAGCAGGCCCGATGCCAGCCCGGAGTCGGCCGCCGCCACGCCGTTCGTGGCGGCGATCGTGATCGGCACGAAGGACATTCCGAGACCGGTCCCCAGGACGAGCATGGCCGGCAGTACGTGGCTGGCGTAGTCGCTGTGGCCCGACACTCCGGTGAGCAGCACGAAGCCGGCTGTGGAGATGAGCAGCCCCGCGGCCAGCACCGGCTTTGGCGTGAAGCGGTCGACGAAGCGCGACGCGAGCGCCGACGCTCCGACGAGCGTCAGGCTCAACGGCAGGTAGGCGACGCCGGTCTTGAGCGCGCTGTAGCCCAAAACCTGCTGCAGGTAGAGGGTGCAGAAGAAGAACACTCCGAAGAGCGCCGCCGCGACTACCAGCATCGTCGCGTCGGAGGCGGCGAGGCCGCGGTTCGAGAAGATCCGCAGAGGGACGAGCGGTTCCGGCTGCCGGTGTTCGATGACCACGAACGCGACGATGAGCGCAGCGGCGATAGCGAAGCCCGCCAGAGTGCGTCCGGACGTCCAACCCCAGCTGTCGGCCTTGATGAGCGTGTAGACAAGGGCGATGGTGCCGAGTGTGATCGCGAGAGCGCCCTCGGCGTCGTAGCCGCCCTGCGTGCCGGACTCGGTGCGGCTCTCCGGGATGATCCGCGGCGCCAGCGCCAATACCACCGCGCCGATCGGCACGTTGATGAAGAACACCCAGCGCCAGGTCAGGGCCTCGACGATCAGGCCGCCAAGCAGTAGCCCAACCGCGCCGCCAGCCCCGGCGATCGCGCCCCACACCGCGAGCGCGCGGTTGCGCTCCGGTCCCTCGGCGAAGGTCGTGAGGATGATCGACAGCGCCGCCGGTGAGACGAGCGCGCCGCCCAGTCCCTGCGCGGCCCGAGCGCCGAGCAGCATGCCCTCGGACTGCGAGACCCCGCAGACGAGCGAGGCGCCTGCGAAAAGGGCGATCCCGGCGACCAACAGGCGCCTCCGCCCGAGCCGGTCGGCGAGCCGGCCGCCCAGCAGGAGAAAACCGCCGAAGACCAGGGTGTAGGCGTTCAGCACCCAGGAGAGGCTCTGCTCGGAGAACCCCACGTCGCGCTTGATCGTCGGGAGCGCGACGTTCACCACCGTCGCATCCAGCACGACCATCACCTGGGCCACGGCGACGAGCGCCAGTACGGCGCCGGGGTCGACGCGCGACACGGGGCGAGGCGCGGGAGAGGCGGCGGCGGAAGACATCCAGGCCAGTCCTATGGCGACAGTAACAGGGCCCCGATGCCGGCAGACGAACTGCCCGCGCGCTACAACGAGGCTGCTGCCCGCACCAGCCGCGCGTTGCTGCGCGCCGTGCTGCCGTCCGGCATCACGAGCGTGTCCTCGAGCCCGACCCTGATCGAGTGGCGGCGGTCGCGGGCCGCCTCGAGCACCGCCCAGGTCGCGCCGCCGATGCCGTGGTGGAGTTGCTCGATGCCGGTGGGGTAGACCACGCGCTCGATCTCCCCGGCGAGGGCGACCGCGCTGGCCGAGTCGTCTCCCTCGACCTCCACGAGCGCGCGGCGGCAGCGCACGGCGAACTCGCTCTCCACGAGCTTCTCCGCATCGGCCACCGACGCCAGGCCCGCCTCGACCTCGATGCCTCGGCGGAGCGCCAACTCGATCAACTCGAGCGCGCCGTCCTCGGACAGGTTCACGGACACCATGTCCGGCAGCTCGTGCCAGCTCTCCACCGCGGCGCGCGTGGCCGTGGCGCTGCCCTCGATCCAGATGCCGGTGCTCAGCCCGAGCTCGGCAGTGGCGACCACGCTCCGCACGGCGCGCAGCGCCTCCGCGCAGATGCCGGGGTCGAGCGTCTCGATGCCGTTCTCGTCGCGCGGGTGGAAGTGCATCGAGCGCGCGCCCGCCGAGCGGCACGCCCGCGCGTCGGTCGCTAGCTGCGCGGGAGTGATCGGTACTGCCTCGTGCTCGAGCCGCGAGCGGGTGCCGTTCAGGCAGGCCTGAAGCACCACGGGCTACGCGCTCAGCACGATCTTCAGCGCCTCGTGCCGGGCGTAGGTCTCGTAGGCCTGGGGCGCCTGCTCGAGCTTCATGTGATGAGTGACGAGAGGCGTCGGATCGAGGCGCCCGGCCGCCATCAGCGCGAGCACGGAGTCGAGATGGCCCATCACGTTCGCGTGGCCCGTGAGCACGGTGAGGCTCTTGAGCCACGCCATGCCCACGTTCACTTCCTCGCGCTCGGCGTGCACTCCGACAAGTGAGACGGTGCCCGCCTTGCGCGCGAGCCGTAGCGCGAGGTCGAGCGTCTGGCCGGTCCCCACCGCCTCGATCGCGATGTCCACGCCGCGGCCGTCGGTGGCCGCCTTGGCCGCCGCCCGCGGGTCCTCCTCGGTCGCGTGGACGGGCTCGGCGCCGAGCGTGCGTGCGGTCGCGAGCCGGTCGGGCACAGTGTCGATCCCGATCACGCGCGCGGCACCCGCCACCCGCGCGGCCATCACGGCGCAGAGCCCGACGGGACCGAGCCCGATCACGGCGCAGGTGTCGCCGGGCTCGAGGCCGGCGGAGACGACGGCGTGGTAGCCCGTACCCATGACGTCGCCGGCGAACAGCGCGGCGTCGTCCGAGAGCCCGTCGGGCACGCGCCGCAGCGTCATGTTCGCGCGCGGCACGAGCACGCGCTCGGCCTGAGTTCCCTGAAGCGAGCCGAGCAGCTTGCCGTGCCCGAACACCCGTGCTTCATCGCATTTCTGGAACACGCCGCGCCGGCAGAAGAAGCAGGTTCCGCAGGCCGTGTGGAAGGTGCCGAGCACGCGGTCGCCGACCGACACGCTTGTCACGGCGTCACCCGCCTCGACCACCCTGCCCACGTACTCGTGCCCGATCGTGAAGCCAGGCTCGACGCCCACTCGCCCGTGGAAGATGTGCAGGTCTGAGCCGCAGATGCCCGACGCCTCGACCGCGACTACCGCGTCGTCCGGCGCCTGCGGCTCGGGCTCGGGCCGCTCCTCGACCGCCACCCGGCCGGGCTCCTGGAACGTGACCGCGAGCATCCGCCTCGACCCTATAGGTCCTCGCTCGCCGCCACGGAACGTCTCAGGAGTGGCGCCGCGCGGTAGCGCTCCTCCCGCCGCTCCTCGTACAGCCCGTCGATCGTCGCGAGCACGTGGTCAAGCCCGATGGCGCGGCTCCACTCGACCGGCCCGCGCGGGTGGTTGAGCCCGAGCGTCACACCGGCGTCCACGTCCTCTGGGGTTCCGACGCCTTCACCGATCGCGAACGCCGCCTCGTTCGCCAGCTGGCACACGATGCGACCGAGCACGAGGCCCGGCGCGTCGCAGACCCACTCATGGTGGTAGCCGAGCGCGGTGGCGAACTCCTCGGCGCGCTCCTGGGTGAGCGCGGGCGTGGACGGCAGCCGAGTGAGCTCCATCAGTTTCGAGTCACCGAGCGGCGGCAGAAGATGGAAACCACATGCTTCCGGCTGTCCGCGCTGCGCGAGGCTGAGGTCGGCGCACAGCGCGAGCAACGGCGGCCCTGTCGGCGAGTCGCCGAGCAGGTCCTCGTCCGCCACCGGTGCGGGCGACTCCGCATCCACGAGCAGCCACAGCTCCTCGGCGTGAAACTCGGACGCCTCGCGCGCGTCGAAGCCGGCGTCGCGCGCGCGCTCGCGAAGCGCCGACGCGAGCCTGCCGCTGCCGTCGATCGCCACAGGGCGGCCGTCGCCTCCGCCGAGCGGGGGCGGGTCGGCGTCGTCGGGCCGGTGCGCACCGTCGCCATACTCGTACCAGCCGCGACCGGTCTTGCGCCCCAGCTGCCCGGCCGCGACCTTCTGCGCCTGCAGCATGTTCGGCTTCCAGCGCGGTTCGCCGAAGCTCTGAGCGGTGAACGACTGCGCGACCTCGAAGCCCACATCGATCCCCACGAGGTCCATCAGCTCGAACGGTCCCATGCGGAAGCCGCCGCCGAGCCGGCAGATCCGGTCTATCTGCTCGACCGTTGCGACCCGTTCCTGCAGCAGTCGCAGCGCCTCGCTGCCGAATGGCCGGCCGCAGCGGTTCACGAGGAAGCCGGGACCGTCGACCGCCACGATCACGTGTTTGCCCATCGCTTCGCCCGTCGCGCGCGCGACGGCGAGTGCTCGCTCGCCGGTCTGCGCCGCGGCGATCACCTCGAGCAACTTCATCAGCGGCGGCGGGTTGAAGAAGTGCATGCCCACGACGTTCTCGGGGCGTGCTGCCGCCGTCGCGATCGAGCTGACGAGGATCGACGACGTGTTCGTCGCGAGCACCGTCTCGGAAGAGCAGACCTCCGAGAGCCGCGCGAACAGCTCGCGTTTGAGCTCGGGTCGCTCCGGTGCAGCCTCGATCACCAGCTCCGTCTCGGAAAGGTCGTCGACGGACGGCGCCGCGTGCAGCCGCTCCTCCGCCGCGCGCGCCTCGTCCTCGCTCCACCGACCGCGCTCGGCGCCCCTGCGCAGGCCCTCCCGAAGCCGCTCGATACCGCGCTCGAGCGCGTCCTCGAAGGGGTCATGAAGCCGTGTCTCGATCCCGGCGAGCACGCCGAGCTGAGCGATCCCCGCGCCCATCGTTCCGGCGCCGACCACGCCGAGTCGCTGGGGTGTCGAGGAGTCGGGCGGGGGCACGCGGGGCCGCATGATAAGCGGCTCGTCGTTAGCATCCGGCGCCGCCGCAGGTCACCCGCCCCGCCGGTACGCCGCGCTCTCGCGGGCGCACGGGACGCAAATCCGCGGCACACCAGAGGGGCCTGTCCGCCGGCTTACGTCTTTAGGGCGGCGCCCCGCAACTTGTTCCCGGCCGAGCCTGTTTGTCAGATCGATGCCCGAAACCAAGATGCTCTTCAACTTGAACCGAATCGGCGCGCGGATCGCGCTGGCGGGCCTGCTGGGCGCCGCCGCGATCGGCGCGCTCGCGTCGCCCGCACACGCCTCCCGCACACAGGAGTCCGTGATGCAGGACGACCGCCTGCTCATCAAGAGCGGCTCTGCCGTGCGCGAGCAGGCGCTGAACGACATGCAATCCCTTGGGGTGGACACCGTTCACTCGCTGGCCGTCTGGCGCGACTTCGCGCCGAACGCGGACTCGCGCACGAAGCCGAGCGGCTTCGACGGCAGCGATCCCGCGGCTTACCCCCCGACGGCCTGGGACGCGCTCGACGATCTCGTCCGCACGCTTCACGCGCGCGGTATGAGCCTCATCCTCACGCCGACCGGCTTCACGCCGTCGTGGGCGGGCAGCTGCGGCTCCGCGCACAATCGCCAGGTCTGCGGCCCGAACTCCGCGGAGTTCGGCAAGTTCGTCGCCGCGCTCGGCAAGCGCTACTCGGGCACGTACCACGACGAGAACCAGGGCGGCGCGGTGCTCCCCGCCGTCACGCGCTGGTCGATCTGGAACGAGGCAAACCTCGGCGCCTGGCTGCAGCCCCAGTTCGTCGTGCGCAAGGGTCGGGCCGTGCCGAAGGCTCCGCACATCTACCGCGCTCTGGCGACCGCGGCGATCGGCTCGCTTCAGGCCACCGGCCACTCTGGCGACCAGATCATGCTCGGTGAGCTCGCACCCCTCGGGCAGAAGACGGGCAGGCCCGCCAGCCGCAACACCGCTCCGGTCACGTTCTGGCAGGAGATGCTGTGTCTCGGCTCGAACGGCCGGCCTCTGACCGGGAGCGCGCGGAAGGCGCGCGGCTGTCCCGCGAAGTTCCCGCGCTTCCAGGTAAACGCCGTGTCGCACCACCCGTACAACCGCGGTGGCGCCAGTTCGCCGCTCACTCGCGGGAACCCGGGCGATATCACGCTCGCGACGATCTCGCGGCTGCAGAGCGTGCTGACTCAGGGCTCTCGCGCAAGGCGAATCCCGAGCAACCTGCCGATCTACTACACGGAGTTCGGCTTCCAGACGAACCCGCCGGACCGCACGTTCGGCATGTCGCTCAGCCGCCAGGCCGAGTACATCAACGAGTCCGACTACATCGCGTACCGCAACAGCCGGATTGCGTCGGTCGCGCAGTACGAGCTCAACGACGAGCCGAATCTGGCGAGCTTCCAGACCGGGCTTCGCTTCGAGGCGGGCAAGGCCAAGCCGAGCTACGCCGCCTACCGCCTTCCGATCTACGTGGTCCGGCACGGCTCGAAGGTCGGCGTGTTCGGACAGGTGCGCCCGGCTCCCGATGGCTCGAGCGATACCGTGCTGATCGAGAACCGCAGCGGTCGCACGTGGAATGTGGTGAAGACGATCAAGGTGAGCAGCCAGAAGGGCTACTTCCTCGTCAACACCAAGTACCGCTCGGGGAGCTGGCGACTGTCGTGGACGCCATCCGGCGGGGGCTCGACGGTGTTCAGCCGCTCGGCGGCGGCGCGCTCCCGCTAGGGACGCGCCGCCTCAGCGGCCGCGGAACTGCGGCTTGCGCTTCTCGATGAAGGCAGACATGCCCTCGACGCGGTCCTCGGTCGCGAGCGCCAGCTCGAACAGCCGGCGCTCGTGGGCGAGGCCCGCGCCGAGCGGCGTCTCGTCGGCGGCGAGCACGGCCTGCTTGCCGAGCTTCACGGCGATCGGGGCGCGGCGGGCCACCACCTCGGCCAGCTCGACGGCATCTTCGAGCCACTTGCGCTTGGCGGCAAGACGGTTCACGAGCCCCCAGTCGTAGGCCTCCTGCGCCGTGATGCGCCGCCCGGTGAGCACCAGCTCCATCGCACGCTGCTTGCCGATGACGCGCGTGAGCCGCTGGGTGCCGCCGCCGCCCGGGATGATCCCGAGCATGATCTCGGGCTGGCCGAACTCCGCGGTCTCGGACGCGACGATCATGTCGCAGCCGAGCGCGAGCTCGCAACCGCCCCCGAGCGCGTAGCCCGACACCGCGGCGATGAGCGGCGTGCGGCAGCCGGCGAGCTTCGGCCAGAACTCGCTGCTCGGCTGCGCGAGCGCGTCCTGCCAGGCGCGGTCGCGCATCGACTTGATGTCGGCGCCCGCGGCGAACCACTCGTCGGAACCCGCGATCACGATGCAACCGATCGCGTCGTCGCGGTCGTAGCTCTGGATCGCCTCACCGAGCTCAGCGAACAGCTCGGGGGAGAGGGCGTTGCGCGCGTCGGGCCGGTTCAGCCGCGCGATGCCGACCGCCCCGCTCGTCTCGACGATGACGACCGGCGCCTGCGCCATCAGGTCATCGCGTTGATGCCGGTGGCGGCACGCCCGATGATCAGCTTCTGGATCTGCGAGGTGCCCTCGTACAGCGTGGTCACGCGCGCGTCGCGCAGGTAGCGCTCGACCGGATAGTCGTCCACGTACCCGGAACCGCCGTGCACCTGGATCGCTGCGTTCGCCGACCGCACCGCGGCCTCGGTCGCGTACAGCTTCGCAACGGAGGTCTCGGTCGTGCTCGGCTTTCCGGAGTCCTTCAGCCAGGCCGCGCGCCAGCACAGCATGCGGGCCGCCTCGGTGTCCACGACCATGTCGGCGATCAGCTCCTGCACGAGCTGGAAGCTCGCGATCGGCCGATCGAACTGCGTGCGCTCCTTCGAGTAGGCCACGGACGCGTCCACGCAGCCCTGGCAGATCCCGACGCAGCCAGACGCGACGCTGAAGCGGCCCGAGTCGAGCGCCGACATCGCGACCTTGAACCCGTCGCCGATCTCGCCCATCAGCGCCTCGTCGCCGACCTCGACCTCGTCGAGCGATAGCTCCGCTGTGTCGGAGGCGCGCAAACCGAGCTTCCCGTGCACCGGACTCGAGCTGAATCCGGGCGAGTCGGTCGGCACCAGGAACGCCGCGAGGCCGCGGTGCTTCTGCTCGGGATCGGTCTGGGCGAAGATCAGCGCGAGCTTCGCCTTCGTGCCGTTCGAGATCCACTGCTTCTGCCCGGAGATCTTCCAGCCGTCGGCCGTCTTGGTGGCGCGCGTCTTGAGGCTCGCCGCGTCGGAGCCGGTGTCCGGCTCGGTCAGCCCGAAGCAGCCGAGGATCTCGCCGCTGCAAAGCTTCGGCAACCACTGGTGCTTCTGCTCCTCGCTCCCCCAGCGCACGATCGCCGAGCACACGAGCGAGGTCTGAACCGAAACGACCGTCCGCGCCGAGGAGTCGCCGCGGCCGATCTGCTCGACGATCAGGCCATAGCTCATGTAGTCGAGCCCGCGACCGCCGTATTCCTCCGGGACGATCGCGCCGAGGAAGCCCATATCCGCGATCTTCTTCACGAGCTCCTCGTCGAAGCGCTCGTTGCGGTCGTTGTCGCGGGCGACCGGAATGATCTCCCGGTCGGTGAAGTCGCGCGCGGTCTCGCGGATCAGGCGCTGCTCATCGGTCAGCTCGAGGTCGATCACAGGGCGGCCAATCTACTCGTCGCGGGCCGCCACCGACGCATCCTCGTACGCGGCGCGCACGGCGCGATCCGTCTCCTTCACCTGGTCCGGCACGATCGCGCGCGCCATCGCGTCGCGCAACCTGATCGGCAGCGCGGCGTATATGCGCGACACCACCGAGAGGCTCGCCGGCACGTAGACCTCGAAGCGCGGCTTGCGCACGGCGGCCGCCACCGCGCGGCCGACGTCCTCGGGCGTGAGGCGCTTCGTGCGGCCGCTGCTCGTGCCCTTCGCAAGCTCGGTCTCGACGACCGCGGGCATCACGATCGTGATGTCGATGCCGGTCTTCTCGAGCTCCGCGCGAACGGCTGCCGTGTAGCCGTAGACCGCGTGCTTGCTGGCGGTGTAGGTCGCCTCGCCGGCAGGCGTGACCTTGCTCGCCATCGACGCCACGTTCACGACGTGGCCACGGCCGCGGCGAAGCATGCGAGGAATGGCGAGCTTCATGCCGCGCATGGTGCCGTGCGTGTTCACCGCGAACTGACGTGCCTCTGCGCTGCCCGGCTCGTCGCTGAAGGGCCCGACCCACATGATCCCCGCGTTGTTCACGAGCACGTCGAGCGGGCCGAGCTCGTTCTCGACCGCGTCGAGGAAGGCACTGAACGACTCGGTGCTCGTCACGTCGAGCTCGAGACCGATGGCGCCGCCCCCGATGCGCTCCGCGGTCTGGCGCGCGGCCTCACCGTCGATGTCGCCAAGCGCGACGCGCGCGCCGTCGCGGGAGAGCGCCTCTCCGATCGCGGCGCCGATTCCCCGGGCGCCGCCGGTGATCCCGACCACCCGGCCGGTCAAGACGCCCGCTGCGTGATCTGCTGGAGCGCCCAGCGGTTGCCGTCCGGGTCGCTGAAGAACACGAACCGGCCCCAGGGAAACTCCTGCACCTCGCTCACCTCGACGCCGCGCTCCACGAGCTCGGCGCGGGCGGCGTCCGCGTCTGCAACGACCACCTGCAGGCCCTCGATGGAGCCGGGCTCCATTTGCGTGAGCCCCGTACCGATCGCGATCGACGCGGGCGAGCCCGGGGGCGTCAGCTGCACGAACCGCAGTCCCTCCTGCGGGCTCACATCGACGTCCGCGTTGAACCGCAGCTTCTCGGTGTAGAACGCCTTCGCGCGGTCGACGTCGGAGACGGGCACCTGCACGAGCTCGAGCCGCCAGTCCATGAGCGGCGGCAGTTTATCCGGCGAGCGATGAGTTTCCGCCCGACCCCCCCGTCTGGTGGCCGAGCATGAATTTCTGCAGGCGACCGGGCCCCTGACGACAAGCGCCTGCAGTTATTCACGCCATACGTGAATTTCTGCAGGCGACCGCAATTGAAGCCGCCAGTTGCCTGCAGTTGTTCATGTCCGCGGCCCGGGCGCGCAGCATTGCGCCGCCAGGCCCACCTCACCTCATGGCTTTCAGACGGCTTCGACGATCGTCGCCAGGCCCTGGCCCACGCCGATGCACATCGTGGCGAGGCCTAGCTTCGCGCCGCGGCGCCGCATCTCGTGCACGAGCGTGGTCAGCAGGCGCGCGCCCGAGCACCCGAGTGGATGACCGAGCGCGATGGCGCCGCCGTTCACGTTCAGCTTCTCCTGCGGGATCCCGAGCTCGCGGGCGCAGGCGAGCGACTGCGAGGCGAAGGCCTCGTTCAGCTCGACGAGGTCGATGTCGTCGATCGTGAGCCCAGCGCGCTCGAGTGCCTGGCGCGTAGCGGGGATCGGGCCCACGCCCATGTAGCCGGGGTCGACGCCGGCGACGCCCGTCGACACGATCCGCGCGAGCGGCTCGCGCCCAAGCTGCTCTGCCCTATCCGGGCTCGCGAGCACGAGGCAGGCCGCGCCGTCGTTGATCTGCGACGAGTTGCCGGCGGTCACGCTGCCGCCCTCGCGGAACACGGCCCGCAGTCCTGCGAGCCGCTCCAGCGTGGTTTCGGGACGCGGGCCCTCGTCGGAGTGGACGGTCACCGGCGGACCTTTTGGCTGGGGCGCGTCGACGGTCACGATCTCGTCGTCGAAGCGCCCCGCCTCGGCGGCCGCCACAGCGCGCTCGTGCGACTGGAGCGCGAACCGGTCCTGGTCCTCGCGCGAGATGGAGTAGCGCTCGGCCACGTTCTCGGCCGTCTCACCCATCGACTCGGTCGAGTAGTTCTCGCGCATGCGCGGGTTCACGAAGCGCCAGCCGATCGTCGTGTCCACGAGCTGCATGTCGCCCCGCGGCAGCGACCGTTCGGGCTTCAGCATCACGAACGGTGAGCGGCTCATTGACTCCACGCCGCCGGCGAGCATCAGGTCGCCGTCGCCGACCATGATCGCGCGCGCCGCCTGATTCACCGCCTCTAGGCCGGACGCGCAGAGCCGGTTCACGGTGACGCCCGGCACCTCCACCGGAAGCCCGGCCAGCAGTGCCGACATCCGCGCAACGTTGCGGTTGTCCTCGCCCGCTGCGTTCGTGCAGCCGAGGTACACGTCGGCGATGTCGCCGCCCGGGAGGCCGGTGCGCTCGACCACAGCTTCGATCACACGCGCTGCCAGATCGTCCGGGCGGACGGTCGAGAGCGCACCTCCGTAGCGGCCGATCGGCGTCCGGACCGCATCGATGATGAGCGCGTCGGGCACGCGATGATCCTAGACTGGCCCGGTGGAGTTCGCGCTCGCCGCGACGGGCGTCATCGTCGTGCTCGCGATCGTTTTCATCTTGATCGGGCACTTCTACCCGGGCTCCGGCGCCGACGTGCTGGACTGGCGCCCCACGCGCTCCTTCGACGAGGAGGCGCGACTCGAGCTCGAGGACATCGACCAGATGCTCGAGGCGCAGAACGAGCGTCGCCGCCGCTCGGGCCGGCCGGAGCTCAGCGAGGCCGGCATCCAGGCGGAGGTCGACTCGGAGCGCCGCGCGATGCTCGAGCGCGGCGAGCGCTACCGCGGAAGCGAGGAGGGGCCTACGCCGCCTCCACAGTCCGACGGGTAAGCGGTTTGTCGCAGGCGCCGGCAGTGTCGGCGATCCAAGCGCGCAGCAGACGGTTGAAGCGCCCCGGCATCTCGATCTGCGGGTAGTGGCCGCAGCGCTCGAGGATGTGCACGTCGGCGTCTGGGTGAGCCTGTTGGAACGCGAGTCCCTCCGACACGGGCACGAGTCCGTCGTGCCGGCCCCACACCATGAACTTCGGGCAGGTGATCGCCTTCGAGTCCTCGAGCAGCGTGCCGGTGTAGGACGCGATGCAGGCGCGGCCCGCCTCGAGCAGGGCGCCGAAATCCTTCGTCGTGGAGTGGAGGTCCACCAGGTGACGGATGTCCTGGCGAAGCGCCCGCGAGTCGTGGAACAGGCGCAGGTCGAGGAAGCGGCTCATCCCCTCGCGGATGATCAGCGGCGTGAGAGGGCTCGGAATCGCGAGCGCTGCACGCCAGGCCACGCCGTTCCCGGCGATCGGCCGCCACCACCAAGGCGGTTTCTTGCCGAGCCCCGCCGGCGCGACCAGACCGAGCCGTGCCACGCGCTTGGGGTTCGCCAGCGCGAAGCGCAGCGCGATCGCGCCACCGAGCGAGTGGCCGACCAGCGTCGCGGACTTGATCTCGAGACGGTCGAGCAGCGCGGGGAAGTACCCCGCGTAGAAGTCGAACAGCTCGCGTTCGCTGATACGCCCGGATCGGCCGAACGGCGGCACGTCGATCGCGATCACGCGGTTCGTCTCGAGCAACCCTGGCACGACACGTCGCCAGCCGTCCGCGGTGTCGCCGTAGCCGTGGACGAAGAGGATCGGAGATCCCTCGCCGGCGTCGACCGTGTAGGTCGCAACGCCATCCACGTCGAGCAGCTGGTGCTCCAGCTCGCGGCCCTTCGCGTCGTGCAGGCCGGGGTGACGGGGAGTGCGGGTCATCGAAGCTGGTCCTCGTAACAGTTCGCTTCGACGCCGCTTGGATTTGTCCCTGCCATTCGAACCGTCCCTGGTCCAGGTGAAGGGGAAGTCCCACTTCCAACGTAAGGCCAAACGGGTGATCCGGATAGCCTCCCGCGCGTGGCGCGCGTCCTGGTAGTCGGCTGCGGGTGCCGCGGTCTTGAGCTGGCTCGCGCGCTCGCTGCGGACGGACACGCGGTCCGGGGCACCACGCGTCGGCAGGAACGGCTCCCGGAGATCGAGGCCGCGGGCGCCCAGGCTGCGCTCGCCGACCCGGATCGCCTGGCCACGATGCTGCCTCACATTGACGGCGTGGCGGTGATGTGCTGGATCATGGGAAGCGCCTCGGGCGAGCCAGACCACGTGGCGGCGCTGCACGGGCCACGACTCGAGTCAATGGTCGAGACATTGGTGGACACGCACGTGCGTGGGGTCGTCTACGAGGCGGCGGGGAGTGTGGACCAGGCGCTTCTCGAACACGGCGCCGCGAGCGTGCGGATGGCGGGCGCGCGCTTCCACATGCCCGTCGAAGTCGTGGACACTGATCCCCGCGAACGGACGGATTGGCTCGAGGCGATGCGCGCAGCGGTGGCGCGCGTACTCGCCGCCTAGATTCGCTCGATCAGGCCGGTCGCGCCCGCGACCGTGAGGAAGATCGCCGCAAGAGCGAGCACCACGGCGACCGCGAACAGCGCATGCCAGCTCGTGTCGACCGCGATCTCGCGGCGGGTGCGCGCCGGCGGCTCGAGCGGCCCGGGCACTGGGCCGACGGGCACCGCGATCACCGGCGGCGGCGGTGGGGCGGAGGGCGCGGGCGGCTCGCCCACGTCGGGCGGCTCGGCTGCGATCACTTCGTCCGGAGCGGCCGCGACGACCT
>DASVXS010000306.1:0-2738 GCA_036392575.1 Thermoleophilaceae bacterium
AACATGGTGTCTACGAGGACGATCGCGCAGGCGAGGAGGACGAGACGGCGCACTCTCGCGATGCTACGGGGCCGGGCGTATGAGGCCCGCTCGCAGCTCGCGAAGGCGGCACACTGACTTCTGCTTTCACGCGAAAGCGAAAGGCAATCCATCGCGCGAATCGCGTCGAGCACAAGCCAGCAACGCGGCTGGGGCTAGAGAGACGTGCGTCGCGGGGAGAGAAAGACCCCGCTGAGGCTCGCCGGGCGATGGCGCAGCTCGTTGAGCACCGCCGAGCCGATCAGGCGCCAGAGACCATCTCGCGGGACCTCGCGGAACAGTCCACGCAGCCAGCCCCGATCGAGGCCAAAGTTCACGAGCCCTGCGGTGACGTCCACAAGATCCGCTTGCCGCACGAGCTCGACCTCGAGGCCCATCGCCACCCGTGAGCGCGGCGCGTGGTGCTGCTCGCAGGCATCCATGCAGCGCTGCAACCGCTCGGGTGGCCAGCTGAACGGCTCCAGCACCCGGGCGGCCAGGCGTGCGCCCTCCGTCACGTACGGGTCGCGGCTGAGGGTGAACAGGCCGAGGTCGTGCAGCCAGCACGCGCACAGCAGAAGCTCGCGATCGAACGTGCGCTTGCCGGCGAGACGCTCGGCGATCGCGAACTGCCGCAGACAGTGGCGCTCGAGCGGACTGTCTGATCCCGCTGCAGCACGGAGCGCCTCCAAGGCCGCGCCAGCGGCCGGGGTCGCGGACAGGGCGTCGGCGTTCATGCGGGCGAGCCTAGCGGCGGGCAACGGAACGACGCTCCCCGGCGCGAGATACCGGTCTCCGCCACCGCTCAGTCTGCGCTCCCCGCGCACGAAGGCGTCCGTCCTGGGTCCACCATCGAGCTCGCAGCGCCGCCTTACGCGAGTAGGGGCAGCGCGCTTGACTTCCGGCGGCGCGGGTGACTTCCGCTGCTCGTCCATTGGGGTAGTCCGGATTACTCCCGCAGCCCCACGGCTTCGAGGGCCTCGGCCCGGTCTACGTATTCGTCGATACGGACCACCTTGCCGTCGCGCAGGGTATAGACCTCATAGAAGCGGCCATCGACCTCGACCCCGCTGGTCCGGCCTCGCCCCCGGTGATAAGCCGTCACCAGCACACGGTCCCCGGCGTCGATGAACTCCTCGGCGCTTACCTTCAGCTCTTCAAAGGCGCTGGCCCAGCGCTCGAAGTCTTCCCGCATCGCATCCAAACCGTGGTATGGCCCCTCATTGTTCGGGTTCATCACGACGTCGGGATCAAAGATCGCTTCTGCCTCGGCGCGGTCGCCGACTCCGTAGACCTCGTAGGCGAAAGCCCGCCGCACGATCTCCACGTTCTCCTGCGACATCGCCCGCCCAGTATCTCGCGGCGCGGTTGCGCCTTCCACGCAATGGGCGGTCGCACACCGACTGCCGCTTTTGCGCGATTTGCGGCAGCGCCGGCCTACGCCATTCGAGACGCCTGCCTCTCGTCCCCTGGCCTGCTTGTCCCTCACTCAAGACGGCGCGATACTCGCGCGACGGTGTCCCGCCAGAACGTCGAGGTCGTGCGCGCGATCTACCGCGCCTTTGCCCGCCGCGACCGTGACGCGCTGGTGCGACATCTCGATTCTTCCATCCGGGTCTACGACCGCCCGCTTCATCCGGACGCATCCGTCTACGAGGGCCGCGAGGGGTTCCTGCGCTTTAGCGAGACCGACTGGGAAGCATTTGAAGAGGTCGTCTACGAGCCCCAGGATTTCCTGGCCAACGGGCCCTACGTCGTGGTCCCGATCAAGCAGAGCGGGAGAGGCAAGAGCAGCGCGCTCGACGTCGAGGAGCGCATCGTCAACGTCTGGAAAATGCGGCACGGGAAGTGCGTCGAACTGCGGATCTTCTCCACGATCGAGGAGGCTCTCGAAGCCACGGGACCGCCCGCTTAGCTTCTCCGTGCGCGGCCGAGGATCTTCGGCGCAACGGGGAGGTCGAGCAGCGTGGGACGAAACGTGAAGCGCTCGATCGACTCGATGCGAAACCCGGCGCGCGCGATCGCGGCCTCCGTCTCGCGGCTCGTGTGACAGCCGCCCATGGCGCTCGCCCAGACACCGCTCGCGTCGAGCCCGCGCTGGAAACTCGCGGCGCGTGGTCGAGGCGAAACGACGTGCTCGAAGAAGCGCAGCTCGCCGCCCGGTCGGATCACGCGAGCGAGCTCGGCCAGAGCGGCGGCCGGGTCGGGCACGCTGCAGAGAAGGCCGGCCGAGACGCCGGCGTCCGCCGACGCGTCCGGCGCCGGCAACGCCTCGGCCAGGCCGGGCACCACACGCACGGGAACCGGTGCCTCCCGTGACGCAGCCGCCGCCATCGCGCGCAGGTTCGCCTCGGGCTCGACCGCGAGGACCTCCGCGACGCCGCGCGGATAGTGGTGGAAGTTGATCCCGCTGCCCGCGCCCACTTCCACCACGCGCCCGGTTAGGCCGGCCAGCAGCCGGCGCCGATACGCGTCGCCACCCTTGCGCTCGGAAATTGCGGCCGAGCGAGCTAGGCAGCGCGCGAAGATGGGCCGAGCGGAGATGTCGAGCGGCACGCTCGTCAGCTTTTCAAACGACGTCGCCCGCTTCTGCTGACGCTTGCGCTCCGCGGGGCTAGCCTCGTCCTCAAGTCACGGGAGAGGAGAGGCCATGACCTTCCGAGTCGGGGATCGAGTCGAAGCAGAGTCCGAGTCGACCGAGCGCCCAGCGCGTATCGGCA
>DASVXS010000307.1:0-6312 GCA_036392575.1 Thermoleophilaceae bacterium
TCGAGCAACTGTCCCTGCACGAGCCCCAGCCGCACCTGCAGGCTCGCGAACGGCGCGCGGCGCGCGATCAGCTCGTCGTTCGTGCCGAATGCCGCGCGGATCTCGTGGTCGAGTGCGGGGATCTGCGCCGCCACGTCGGCCGAGAGCGGGGCGTAGGCCTTCGAAGCGGCGTCCACCTGGTTGCGCGCCCCTACCGGATGCATGATGTAGACCAGATCGGCCGCCGACACGAGCCCCGCCCGCGTGCGCTCGATGTCGGTGAGGTAGTTCGCCGCCTTCCCGTGGTGCCGGGCCGACGGCGGCCCCTTCGGCGGCGGGGCGGTGCTGGCACCGGACCCACCGCACCCCGCCGCGAGGAGCGCGGCCGTCACGACCGCGATGACTGCGGGAGCGAGGCGCCTCAAGCCGCGGTCTGCTTCGGCGCGCGCAGGCTGCGCGGCACCACGAAGCGTATGCCGGAGCGGTCGTCGTCGATCGAGCAGGTCTTGTTGTCGATGAGCCCGCGCCGCTTGGCGGCCGGCACGAGCAGCATCTGGTTGAGGTAGTTGTCGTGGCCGCGCTTTCGGGTGACGAACCACAAGTAGCCCGTGTCGCGCAATCTAGGCCGGTAGCGGTCGAACGCCTCCTCGGCGTCCTCGAGCGACTCGATGAGCACGATCGCGCCGTCGAGCTCGCCCGACTTCACGAACCCGCGCCCGATCGCGTCCTTCACGTCGCGGCGCACGCTGGGGCCGACGTCGCCGACCACCTCGACGCGCTCGTCCTGCTTCACGCCCAGCTTCTGGGCGAGTGTTCTATGGCTGTAATCGCGCTCTCTGGCCACGGAAACGGCTTGGAATTATGCCCTGTGCAGGGGACGTTCCGCGCGGGTGGATATGCTCGCGCGACCCGCCTTAGGAGAGACTTAATGGGCAGAATGGGCAGATTCATCCGCCGAGACCGCGGGTGGGATAATCGCGCCGTGACTTTCGGTGGAGTGCTCACCGCGATGGTCACGCCGTTCGACGACCGCGGCCGCCTGGCCGAGGACGCATCGGCGCGGCTCGTCCGGCATTTGCTGGACCACGGCAGCGACGGCCTCGTGGTGGCCGGCACCACCGGCGAGGGACCGACGCTAACGGACGAGGAGAAGCTGGCCCTTTGGGAGATCTGCGTGGCGGAGGCCGGCGGCGCGCCCGTGATCGCGGGAACCGGCTCGAACGACACGGCCCACACGGTCGAGCTCACTGAGCGGGCCGGCGACATCGGCGTGGACGGGATGCTGGTGGTCACGCCCTACTACAACAAGCCGAACCGGCGCGGGGTGAAGGCCCATTTCGAGGCCGTGGCGGCGGCCACGGACAAGCCGATCGTGGTCTACAACATCCCGTCGCGCTGCGTGGTGGACATCCCGAACGACCTGCTCCGCGAACTTGCCGAGATCGAGAACGTGGCGGCCGTCAAGCAGGCGCGGGACACGGACGTCGAGCTGATCGACGGGCTCGACCTGCTCGCGGGAAACGACGACATGTTCGCGCGGGTGCTGGACATGGGCGGAGCCGGCGGCATTCTCGTCGCCTCCCACATCGTCGGCGAGGAGATGCGGCGGATGGTCGACGAGCCCGAGCAGCGCGCCCAGATCGACCGCTCGCTCGAGGACGTGTACGCGGCAATGTCGGTCACCACGAACCCGATCCCCGTGAAGTGCGCGCTGAACATGCTCGGGATCGACGTGGGCGGGCTGCGCCTGCCCATGGTCGACGCTGACGAGAGCGAGGCGGCGGCGATTCGCGCGGCGCTCGAACGGCACGGACTCCTCAGCGCGGTTTGAGCGGCACGCTGCGCGTCCTGCCGCTCGGCGGCTTGGGCGAGATCGGCAAGAACATGACCGTCCTCGAGTACGAGGGACGCCTCGTGGTCGTGGACATGGGCCTGATGTTTCCCACGCCCGACCAACTCGGGATCGACCTCGTGCTGCCGGACTTCACGTATCTCCGCGAGCGCGCGGCGGACATCGACGCCGTCTTTCTCACCCACGGGCACGAGGACCACGTGGGCGCGCTGCCCTTCGTGCTGCGGGAGATCGGCGAGGAGAACACGCCCGACATCTACGGCGGGGCGCTCACCGTTGCGATGGTGCGCTCGAAGCTCGACGAGCACCGGCTGCGCGACGTGCCGCTCTACGAGGTGGCTCCAGGCGAGGTGGTCGAGGCCGGCCCGTTCAGCGTCGAGCCGGTGAAGATGGCCCACTCGATCCCCGACTCGTTCGCGTACGCGGTCACCTGCGAGCTAGGCACGACGCTCGTCACGGGCGACTACAAGTTCGACCAGACGCCGGTCGACGGCGAGCCCGCCGACGTGGCGCGGCTGGCGGAGCTCGGCCGCGAGGGGCTGCTCCTGCTTTGCGGCGATTCCACGAACGTCGACCGCCCGGGCATCGCGCTGTCCGAGTCGAGCGTGGGCCCGCATCTCGAGGAGGCGTTCGCGCGCTGCGACGGCCGCATCATCGTCACCTGCTTCGCGTCGAACATCCACCGGGTGCAGCAGGTGGTGGACGCGGCACAGGCACTCGGGCGAAAGGTGTCGTTGATCGGCCGCTCGATGCGCAAGAACACCAACATCGGCCAGCGGCTCGGCCACATCCACATCCCGGAGGGGATGCTGGTGTCCGCCAAAGAGGTGGAGGACTTCCCCGACCACAAGCTGGTCGTGATCTCCACCGGCAGCCAGGGCGAGCCGCTGTCGGCGCTTCGGCGCATGGCCCACGGCGATCACCCGAACGTGTCGCTCCACGACGGCGACACCGTGATCTTCTCGGCCACGCCGATCCCCGGCAACGAGCGCGCGGTGAACGAGACCATCGACCGCATCTACCAGCTCGGCGCAGACGTGATCACGCCGCGCGACGCTCCCATCCACGCCACCGGGCACGGCCAGGCGGAGGAGCTCAAGCTGATGATCAACCTCACGAATCCGCAGTACGTGCTGCCCGTGCACGGCGACCACAAGCGCATCCGCATGCACGCGGAGCTGGCGGAGTCGCTCGGGGTCGAGCCGCGCAACATCTTCCGCGGCGAGAACGGGCTGCCGCTCGAGATCACGGAGCTCACCGCGCGCTTCGCCGAGCCTGAGCAGGCGGGGATGATCTTCGTAGACGGCATGGAGGTCGGGGACGTCTCCGACGTCGCGCTGCGCGATCGCCGCATGCTGTCGGCGGACGGGATCTTCATCGTGGTTGCCACGATCTCCGAGCAGGACGGGCGCTCGGTCGCCCCGCCCGAGATCATCTTCCGCGGCGTACCGTTCGCCGACGACGCCGACGACGTCCTCGTGGAGGAGATCCGCGAGGCGGTGGAGCAGTCGCTAGAGCGCTCCGCCGAGGAGGAGATCCGGGAGATCGATCTGCTCCAGTCGCACCTGCACGACGACGTGGCGAAGTTCGTATACGACCGCATGCGCCGGCGGCCGATGGTGCTGCCGGTCGTGGTGGAGGTCTAGCGCCGCTCGCTTGCGGGCGCCGCGTCGGCCTCGGCCGGCACGTCCTGCGTATCGGGCAGCGTCGAGGCGGGCAGCGTGACCACGAAGCGCGCTCCCACCTCGGAATCCGCGAGCTCGACCGTGCCCCCGTGGCCCTGAGCGACCGCTTGCACGATCGCGAGCCCTAGGCCGGTCCCGCGCCGCGCGGCCACCGCGCTGTCGCCGGCCGCGCGCACGAAGCGCTCGAATACGCGGTCGCGCAGCTCCTCCGGCACGCCGGGGCCGTCGTCGGCGACCTCGAGCACGACCGAGCGGCCTTCGCGCCGCAGGGTCGCCCGCACGTGCGTGCCGGACGGCGTGTGCACAGTGGCGTTGTGGAGCAGGTTCACCGCCAGGCGGTGGAGCTCGTCGGGAGAGCCGTCCACGAGCGCGCCGTCCTCGGCGTCCACCGAGAGCTCGTGGTCGGGCGCCACCGGCGCCACCTCGGCCGCCGCCTCGCGGACTACCCGCGAGAGATCGGTGACCTTGCGCGGCGAGCGCTGCCCCGCGTCGGCGCGGGCGAGCAACAGCAGGTCCGACACGAGCACGCGCATGCGCCGCGACGAGCGCAACGCGGAGTCGGCCATCTCGCGCTGGTCGCCGTTCAGCTCGGCCTCGAGCAGCTCGAGGTTCGTGAGGATGCTCGTGAGCGGGGTGCGGAGCTCATGCGAGGCGTCGGCCACGAACTCGCGCTGCCGTTCGAGCATCGCCTCGGTCTCGGAGCGGGCGGAGTCGAGCGCCCGGAGCATCTGGTCGAGCGTGCGCGCCAGGTCGGCGACCTCGTCGTCGGTCTCGGGCTCGGGCATCTGCAGGGCGGGGTCGCGCGTGCGCGCGATCTTCTTCGCCGTCGCCGTCAGCTGCATGACCGGCTGCATCGCGCGCTCGGCCACCGCGAGCCCCGCCAGGAGCGCAAGCAGCGTGCCGCCCACGACGCCGAGGGCGAGGAAGAGATGCATGCGGTCCACGGTGCTGTCGACCGTGCTCTTCGGCCGTGCGTACTGAAGGAAGGCCGCGGGGGAGTCCTCGCCGCCGATGAACAGCGGCCTCGTGACCACGCGGTACTTGCCTGCGTCGCGGATTCCCGCGTCCGGCGGGCCGAGCTGAGGGCTGTTCTGGGGCGCATCGCCGATCAGCCCGCCGCGGGTGTCGATCACGCGGATGATCGCGTGGCCGGTCGCGGCGGCGTCGAGCTCGTCGGGCGACTGGCGCACGTTGATCTTGCCCTGAAGCGGATAGATGGTGAGCCGGTCCTGGATGTCCGCCGCGGCCACCCGCAGGTCGTCGTCGAAGTTGCCGTACAGCCGGTTCGCGGTGAACACGCCGACCACCACGGCGAACAGCAGCAGGATCACGAAGGTGAGCCCGGCGGAGGTGAGCGCGAGCCGCCACCTCACCGGGAGGGCGGCGAGCCGCTTCATGGCGCGCGAAGCACGTACCCCGCGCCGCGCACGGTGTGCAGCATGCGGGGCTCGCCGCCCGACTCGAGCTTGCGGCGCAGGTTGGACACGAACACATCAACGGTATTCGTCTCGACCAGCACCTGGTAGCCCCACACCTTCTCGAGCAGGGCGTCGCGCGAGACCACGAGCCGCTCGTTCCGCATGAGGTACTCGAGCAGCTCGAACTCACGCGTGGTGAGCTCCACCGCGCGGTCGCCGCGGAACACCTCGCGAGTGTCCGGGTTGAGCCGCAGGTCGCCCACCGTGAGGAACGCGCTGCCGCGCGGCGGCCGGCGCCGAAGCAGGGCGCGCAGGCGCGCGAGCAGCTCGTCGCGCTCGAACGGCTTCACGAGATAGTCGTCGGCGCCGGCATCGAGCCCCGCCACGCGGGCGTCGGTGGCGTCGCGCGCGGTGAGCATCAGGATTGGCACGTCGCTCGACTCGCGCAGGCGCTTCGCCACGTCCATGCCGTCGAGGCGCGGCAGCCCGAGGTCGAGCACCACCGCGTCCGGCTCGAACAGCGATGACTCCTCGAGAGCTGCCACACCGTCCTCGGCGAGGCGCACGTCGTAGCCCTCGAGTCGCAGCGATCGGCGAAGCGCGCCGCCGATTTCAGCGTCGTCCTCGACCACCAAAACGCGGGGCTTCGTCGCCATCTTTAGAAATGGTAGGAGCGGGCCAGCCGATCGTGGGCCTCTTTTAAGCGCCCTTTAGCGGCAGGGTCGCGCCCGGCGGTGTCGAAGAGTCCTGCGCTGAGGATGGCAAGCCGCCGCCAGACCAAGAAACCCGCAAGGGGACGATCAGGCCGCTCGCGCGCGCGGGGACGGCGTTCGTCCGGCTTCACGCTTCCGCGGCTGCCTCAGTTCGACCAGCGCGACCTCGATCTCGTCGGGCTCGGGCTCGTCGCGGCCGGCGTCTTCTTCGCAAGCGTCTTCTACCTCGGCTGGAACGGCGGCAAGGTGGGGGAGGCGCTCGCCGACGGTTTCATCTACCTGTTCGGCGGCGTCGCGTACCTCGTCCCGATCGGCCTGTTCGGCGCCGGCGCCGTGCTCGTCCTCCGCGACCTGATCCCGTCGGTGCGCCCGTTCAAGGCGGGCGCCGCCTGCCTGGTGCTGGGCCTCATGCTCGGGTTGGCGGCCGGCTCCTTCGGCATCGGACCCGACCATCCGGTCCGGCAGGGCTACCTGCATGCGGACTTCGTCCGTAATCACGGCGGACTCGTGGGCGACGTCATGTACTGGACCACGCACACGCTCGTGCAGCAGTTCGGCACCGACCTGATCTTCCTGTTCCTGATGTTCGCCGGCGTGCTCCTGCTCACCGGCGCCTCCGTGGCCGGCGTGGTCAAGGCCACGAGCGAAAGCCTCACGACCACCAC
>DASVXS010000308.1:0-6458 GCA_036392575.1 Thermoleophilaceae bacterium
TCGTCGAGCTGATCTACGACCTGTGCATGGGGATCGTGATCCTCACGTTCGCCTTCTCGCAGGGCGTTTTCCCGAAGCCGCCGGACTTCTCGAAGCTGCCGGCCTTCGACCTCGCCTTCTTCGCGCAGCACCCCCAGTTCACGCTGTTCGTGCTCACCGCGCTCGCCGTGGCGGTGATGATCGGCATCGCGCTCACCTCGGAACGGATTCGGGCGTTCTGGTCGCACGTGCGGCAGGGCTTCGCGATCCTCAAGGACCGCGAGCGGTACCTGCGCCAGGTGTTCGGCGTGCAGTTCGTCGGCTGGCTCTTCCGATTCACCGCCTTCTGGTTCATGCTCGACGCGTTCCGCATCGGCGGCAGCGTGAAGAACGTGCTGCTCGTGCTGGGCGTGCAGGCGGTCTCGGCGGTGGTGCCGTTCACGCCCGGCGGCGCCGGCGTTCAGCAGGCGCTTCTCGTGAAGGTGTTCGCAGGCACCGCGGCCTCGGCCACGGTTGCGGCCTACTCCGTGGGCCAGCAGATCGCCATTGCGGTCTTCACGTTCGCCATGGGCTTCGCGGCGCTTGCGCTGATCTTCCGGATCCGCAGCTTCAAGGAGATCATCGCTCTCGGGCAGGCCGAGCGGGCCGCTGAAAAGCAGGCGCGGGCGGCGCAGCCGGCCGGCTAGCTGGTTCCGAAGCCCTCGCGCGCCTCGCGCACGAGCGTGACGGCCTCGGGGAAGAGGATCCCCATGGCCCGCCGGACATCCTCGGCCTGCTGATCCACGTTGCCCTGGAGATTCAGCCGGTTGATTCCCGCGACCGTCATGTTCACGGCCAGCTGGATGGCGTTGTCCGCCCAGGCGACGCGTTGAGCACCCTGCATCTGCTCCGCGAATTCCGCCATGCGGCGCCGCAGCTCGTCCGGGTCGCCGAAGAGGCCGCCGAATGGATCCTCTGAGGACATGGAGCCCATTCTAGGGAGCCGCAACATCGTGCATTGAGCACGTAGACTCGCGTTGGTGCGGATTAGCGAGGTGATGACGCATTCCGTGGTGACGGCCGACTGCGCCGCGCCGCTCAGCGAGGTCGGCGCGCTCATGCGTGACCGGAACGTCGGCTCGGTCGTGATCTGCGAGCACGGTCACCCGGTGGGCGTGATCACCGACCGCGACCTGGCGCTCGCCGTGGTGGCGGACGGGGTCGACTCCGAGTCCTCGGTGGGCGGCCACGCCACGCGCCCTCTCGTCACGGGAGAGGCCCAGATGGAGCTGGAGGAGGCCGTCGCGCTGATGGTGCAGCACCACATCAGGCGGTTGCCGGTGCTCGACGGCCATGAGCTCGCCGGAATAGTCACGATCGACGACCTGGCCGTCCGGGCAGGTGACCTCGAGCTTGCCCAGCACATCACCGCCGAGGTGGCGAAGGCCGCCCTGCCCGAGTTCTTCTTCCACCAGAGGGGTGGCTGAGGTGAGCGTGCTGACGGCGGAGCAGCGTCGCCGGCGCGAGCTCGTGGAAGGCGGCATCCGCCTCGCGGCGCCCGTGCTCAATCTCGTCCTGGCAGCGGGAGAGCGCGTGTCGCGAATAGTTGAGCCCGACGATCCCGAGTACTACCCGCCCCGCGCGGGGGACATCGAGCCCCCGCCGGCGCCTGAGAGGAAGCCAAGAGTCAGTGAGTAGTGAGATGACCGCCGCGCCGCCTGCCCCCGAGGACGGCGCGACACATTCCCATCGCGAACAGCTCGAGTGGGAGAAGCGCACCGGCAAGCTCGTGGGAGCAGCCGCATTCGTGTCGCTGCTCTTGCTGGTCGCCAGCATGATCCTGTACCAGCGGGCCGACATCCCCGGCGGCTCCAACAATTCCGCCGCGGCTCTCCGCGCCATCGACCACCACGGCAGCACGGTGATCGCGACCGGCGTGCTCCAGTCGCTCGGGATCTTCCTGCTCGTGCCGATCCTCTGGTTCCTTTACCGGGTCACGAAGTACCGCCGCCCGCAGCTGCCGCGCATCGCGCTCGTGCTCGCCGTCACTGCACCGATCGTCGTGGGCGGCGTGACGGTCGCGAGCCAGGCTGAGGTGGTGAACGCCGCCGGGACGTTCGTGAAGCAGAAGGCACCCAACGCGAGCCAGGCTGCCGATCAGCTGAGCAAGCTCCGGACCGCCAAGCAGCAGGAGGACGCGGCGAACAAGCTCGATCCGAACGAGCGGGCGAAGGACACGCTCGACACCGGAACGCTTCGCGCGCTAAGCGGCCTTGGCTTGGCCGCGAACCTGGCGCTCGCATTCGGCTTCATCATGATCTCGCTGAACGCGATGAGGGCGGGCGTGGTGAGCCGCTTCATCGGGATCGTCGGGATCATCATCGGCGTCCTCTACGTGGTCCCGCTCGGCGGGCCGCAAATCCTGCAGTTCTTCTGGCTCGGCGCCATGGGCCTGCTGTTCCTCGGGCGCTGGCCCGGTGCCGGACGGGGCCCGGCCTGGGAGACCGGCGAGGCGATCCCGTGGCCGAGCGCCGCCGACAGGCACGCCGAGACCCGTGGCGAAGCGCCGCCCGCCGCGCGGCCGCCGACCCTGTTCGGGGGCCGGGGCCGCGCGCCCGCGCCGGAGCCCGAGCAGCCGGCCGAGCTGCCCGAGGTGGTCGCCGAGGCCGAGGAGGGTGAAACCGCCGGCCAGCGCCGCAAGCGGCGCAAGAAGAAGAAGCGCCGCTAGCCGCTACCGGCGGGCGAGGACGCCGGGGCCTGTCGTCACTAGTGGGCCTGTGCGTACCCTGCGAGCCCGCCGAAGTCGATGAACCGGCATGTCTCGTCGCCAACGACGTATGCGTCGTGACCCGGCGGAATGTGGACGAAGTCCCCGGGGCCGGCTTCGCGCTCTGTCCCGTCGTCCATCGTCACCACCATGCGGCCGGACAGCATGTAGCCCACGTGCCGGACCTGGCACGAGTCGCTGCCGGCGATCGGCTTCACGCATTCCGACCAACGCCATCCTGGTTCGAATGTCCCGAGGCCTGCGTCTCCGCTCGACAAGTGGACGACGTCCATATGGCCTTTGTCCACGTACGGCCGGACCTCGTCGGGCTCGCTCGAGCTCTTGACCTGCAAGCTCTCCTGAACGGTTGCCATTTGGGCTCCTTTCGGTGACTCGGCGCAGACCGACCCTACGCCTGCCACGAAGCCGGATGCAACCCGCCGCTACGCGATCGCGGGCGCCTCGGGCAGCCGGTCGAGCGCGGCCTGCATGTCGGCCTCGGAGAACTCGATGTCCTCGAGCCGGCCGGCGAGGTAGTCGTCGTAGGCGGACATGTCGAAGTGCCCGTGACCTGAGAGGCCCAGCAGGATCACGCGCTCCTCGCCGGCCTCGCGCGCGGCGAGCGCCTCCTCGATGGTGGCGCGGATCGCGTGCGCGGGTTCGGGCCCCGGCACGATTCCCTCGTCGCGCGCGAACATGAGCGCCGCCTCGAACGCCGGGTTCTGCGCGTAGGCGCGAGCCTCGATCAGCCCCTCCTTCACGAGCGCGCACAGAATCGGGGCGTCGCCGTGGTAGCGCAGGCCGCCGGCGTGCACGGGCGGCGGCACGAAGTCGTGCCCGAGCGTGTACATCGGTAGCAGCGGCGTCATGCCCACCGTGTCGCCGAAGTCGTAGCGGTATACGCCGCGCGTCAGCGTCGGGCAGGCGGTCGGCTCGGCCGCCAGAAAGCGGGTCTTCGCGCCATCGCGCAGCACGCGCCGGATGAATGGGAAGGTGAGCCCTGCGAAGTTCGAGCCGCCGCCCACGCATCCCACGACCACGTCGGGCTCCTCGCCGGCCAGCGCCATCTGCGCCATCGCCTCCTGGCCGATCACCGTCTGGTGCAGGCACACGTGGTTCAGCACCGAGCCGAGCGAGTAATTGGTCTCGGGGTCCTTGGCGGCGACCTCGACCGCCTCCGAGATCGCGATCCCCAGCGAGCCGGTCGGGTGCGAGAGCTGCGAGCGCCCGGCGTCAGTCGTCTCGCTCGGCGAGCGGAGCACGGTCGCCCCCCACGTCTGCATCATCGAGCGCCGGTACGGCTTCTGGTCGTAGCTCGAGCCGACCATGTAGATCACGCACTCGAGATCGAACAGGCGGCATGCGAGCGCCAGGGCCGAGCCCCACTGGCCCGCGCCGGTCTCCGTGGCGAGGCGCTTGATCCCGGCCTGCTTGTTCTCGTACGCCTGCGCCACGGCGCTGTTCGGCTTGTGCGAGCCCGCCGGCGAGACGCCCTCGTACTTGTAGTAGATGTGCGCCGGCGTATCGAGCGCCTTCTCGAGCCGCCGCGCGCGGTAGAGGGGCGACGGTCGCCAGAGCTTGTAGACCTCTCGCACCTCCTCCGGGATCTCGACCTCCGGCTCCGGCGAGACCTCCTGCATGATCAGCGCCTCGGGGAAGATCGGCGTGAGGTCCGGCGGTCCTGCGGGCTCCATCGTCTGCGGGTTGAGCGGCGGGATCGGTTCGCCCGGCAGGTCCGGCATGAGATTCACCCAGTGCGTCGGAATCTCTCGCTCCGACAGCGTGTACTTGACGGTCTCGTCGCTCACTCACCGGCTCCTTGGTCGCTGGATGCGCGATTGTAAGCGGGTGCCGTGGCGACCGGCGAGCGGGGTGGGATAGCGTTAGTCATGGCCCGCGAGCAGCCGATCAGCCCTGAGCGCAAGGCCGCCGCGCGGGACAGCTCGAACGCGTGGGAGCGTTTCAACGTCCAGTCGGGTGGGTTGTTCGCCGCGGCCGGCATGTTTCTGATTGACGTCGCCCCGCCCGGCACAGCGACGGCGATCGCCGCCGTCGGCACGGTCGTCACTGTGCGCGCCAGGTACCTCGAGGTCACGTCACGGCAGCTCTCCGACGATCCGGCCCGGACCGATTTCGACGTGCCCGTGGAGCCGATCCGGCCACCGCTTCATGAGGGTGCCCTCGGCGACGACGCGTACGCTGTGGCGGGCATGGAGCTGGCACGCGTCGCCGGCGACTCCGGGGCTTGGCTGAGCGCGGTCGTACTCGCGACCGAGCGGGCGGAGGGCGCGAGCCTCGCCGGCAAGCCCGACTACGAGGCGCAGCGGCTCGACGAGGCGCACCGCTTCCTGCTCGACGCCTCCCGCGCACTCCGCGACGTTGAGCGGGCGGCTAACGAGTTCGCCGCTGTGCTGTCCGGGGACGCCGCGCTGCGAGCGGCTGCCGGCGCGCCCGGGGCGCGGTCTGCGTTCGACGAGGTGGCCGAGCGCCCCCTGCTCGAGGTCATGCAACCCGACGTGTTCGCACTGGTCCTCGATACGGGCGTCGAGAGGTCAGAGCTCGACTTCAGGATCGATCGCCCTGACGAGGCCGATCCGGTCGGCGACGTCGCCTCACGGCTGACCGAAGCGGGAGCGGCTGCGGCGGAGCTCGGCGGGCAGCTCGGGGGATGAGGCGAAGCGGGAGGCGTGCCCGCTAGCGGGCACGCCTCCGCGCCTCACGCCTCAGTCCTCGACTTCGCCGGACTCGATCTTCTGCTTGATCGCCTCGGTCACGGTTGGGTCGCGCAGCGTGGTCACGTCGCCGAGCTCGCGGCCTTCCGCGATGTCCTTGAGCAGGCGGCGCATGATCTTGCCGGAGCGCGTCTTCGGCAGGTCGTCGGCCGGAATGATGCGCGACGGCCGCGCCAGCTTGCCGATCCGGTCGGCGACGTGCGCTCGAATCTCATCCTCGAACCCGTCAGGCCAGCCGTCGCCGCCCTCGAGGGTCACGAACGCAACGATCGCCTGCCCGGTGTCCTCGTCGGTCGCGCCGATGCAAGCCGCCTCCGCGACCCGCTCGTGCGAGACGATCGCCGACTCGACCTCCATCGTCGACAAGCGGTGCCCCGACACGTTGATCACGTCGTCGGTGCGTCCGACGATCCAGAAGTAACCGTCCTCGTCGACGCGGGCGGCGTCACCGACCACGTAAACGTCCGGGCCCCACTTCGACCAGTACGTCTCGACGTAGCGCTCGGGCTCCTTGTAGAGGGTGCGCGCCATGCCCGGCCATGGCCGGCGTAGCGTGAGGTAGCCGCCGCCCTCCTCGACGATCTCGCCGTCCTTGTTCACGACGGCCGCCTCGATGCCGGGGAACGGCCTCGTGGCCGAACCGGGCTTCGTCTCGGTGATGCCCGGCAGCGGCGTGATCATGATGTGGCCGGTCTCCGTCTGCCACCACGTGTCGACGATCGGGCAGCGCTCGCCGCCGATCACCTTGTGGTACCAGATCCACGCCTTTGGATTGATCGGCTCGCCGACCGTGCCGAGCAGGCGCAGCGACGAGAGGTCGTGCTTGCCCGGGTACTCGTCGCCCCACTTGATGCACGCGCGGATCGCGGTCGGCGCCGTGTAGAGGATCGTCACGCCGTACTGCTCGACGATCTCCCACCAGCGGTCCTTGTCCGGGTAGTCGGGCGCGCCCTCGTACATCACGGACGTCGTCCCGTTGGCGAGCGGGCCGTAGACGATGT
>DASVXS010000309.1:0-6732 GCA_036392575.1 Thermoleophilaceae bacterium
CGTCGTGTGCCTGTACGTGCTGGTGCAGGCGCTCGTGCTGCTCGCACGCGAGCGGCGGAGCACCATCGCCGTGCTCCGAGCCGGGGGCGCGGGGCAGCGCGAGGTGCGTCGCGTGCTCGCGGGCGCGTCGCTCCTCGTCGCCGTCTTGGCCGCGCCGCTCGCAGTGCTCCTCGAGCTGCTGCTGCTCGGACCGGCCACCAGCCGGCTCGCGGCGGGCTACGTGTCGCTTCCGCTCCGCGCGAGCGGCATGGAGATCGCGGCGGTAGCGCTCGGGCTCGTCGGGATCGCGCTCGCGTCGGCGGCCATCGCGGCGCGGCGAATCGGGCGAGAGACCGTGGTAGCGGGGCTGGCGAGCGAATGAAGATGCGGCTCTTGTCCCCTGCCCTGCTGGCCACGATCGTGCTGCTGGCCGGCTGCGGCGCGGCCGATCCGGGGTCGTCCGGGTCCACACTGCAATCGACTTGGGTCGATCCCGGCTCGACCGGTGCGCTTCGCCGCGGGCCCGCCGAGCCGTTCGTGCAGCGGACCGAGCTCGCATCCGCGTCACGCCCGGTGGAGACGCTGGCGACCCTCGGGCAGATCACGGATGCACACGTGCGAGACGAGGAGTCCCCGGCGCGCGTGCCTTTCCTGGACAGGCTCGGCGCGCCGTTCAACTCCACCTTCAGGCCGCAGGAGGCGCTGTCCACCCAGGTGCTCACCTCGATCGTGCGGTCGCTCGACGCGGAGCGCCCGCAGGCTGTGGTGGAGACGGGCGACCTGATCGACAACGACCAGCAGAACGAGCTGGCGTGGGCGATCGCGGCGCTGCGTGGAGGGCAGGTGAATCCCGCCTCCGGTGCACCCGGCTACGACGGCGTGCAGCGCCAGGACGACCCGGATCCGCTGTTCTACCGGCCGGAGGTGGATGCGCCGCGCCATCCCGGGCTGCTCGCCGCGGCGCAGGAGCCATTCCGGTCTCCTGGGCTGACCGCGCCGTGGTATCCGGTGCTCGGCAACCACGACCTCCTCGTACAGGGCGAGCTGGCGCCGACGGCGGCCACCGAACGCGTGGCAACCGGCGGCCGGCGCGTGCTGTCGATCGATACGAGCGCGGTGGATTTGGCGCAGGCGCGGCGTGACCCCGCCCGTGCCGTGGACGAGCTGTTGGCCGGCCGCATTCCGAGGCAGACGGAGGCCACCCAACCGGACTCGACCCGCCGCGAGCTGCCGCCCGGGGAGGTCGCACGCCGGCTCATAGCGGGCAGCGGTCATGGCGCGCTGCGCGGCGGGCGGCTCGACTACACCTTCGATGTCGGCTCGCACCTGCGCGCGATCGTGCTCGACACGATCCGCAGGGACTCAGGATCCGAAGGTGAGCTGTCGCGCGCGCAGGTGTCGTGGCTGCGCTCGGCGCTTCGCTCAGTGGGCGATCGGTACGTGATCGTGTTCACGCACCAGCCGCTCGACAGCTTCGCTGCCGGCGCCGATGCGCTTGCACTGCTCGACCGCGACGCTCACGTGGTGGCGACAGTCGCGGGGAACACGCACCGCAACCGCATCCGGCCGCGGCAGTCGCCCTCCGGGGGCTACTGGGAGATCACCACCTCGTCCCTAGCCGACTGGCCGCAGCAGGCGCGCATGCTGCGACTCGTGCGAACGGCGTCCGGGCGGCTCGCGCTCGAGACCTGGATGGTGGACGGCACCGGCAGCAAGCTCGCGGACACCGCGCGTGAGCTCGCATACCTCGACGCGCAGGGCGGGCGACCCCAGCGCTTCGCCGGGACGGTGGGCGACCGTAACGCCGTGCTGTACCTGAACGCGCGGTAAAGCCTTCCGGATTTCTCCCCACTCGCTGCCAGAATTAAGGCATGGACGAGCTCCGTGTGGCGCCTGAGCCCGCGAGTCTTCCCGAGCAGCCGGCGCCCTCCCCAGTCCGCGAGGACAAGCCCCTCTTCAAGCGCATAGGCGCCGGCCTAGCCGCGCTCGTCGCGCTGATCGCCAAGTTCGGCGCAGGGCTGAAGTGGCTGCTGCTCCTGCTGCCTAAGGCGAAGATCTTCACCACCGCAGGCACGATGCTCGTCTCCGTCGCAGCCTACGGGCTGATCTGGGGCTGGAAGTTCGGCGTCGGCTTTGTGCTTCTCTTGCTGTTGCACGAGCTGGGCCACGTGTTCCAGCTGCGGCGCGAGGGGGTGAAGGCCAGCGCGCCGATGTTCATCCCGTTTATGGGCGCGTTCATCGGAGCCAAGTCGTTTGGCAAGGACGCGGCCGCGGAGGCGCGCGTGGGCCTCGCCGGTCCGATCCTGGGCTCGCTCGCGACGCTCGTGCCGCTCGCGATCTACCTGGCGGGCGGCGGCGACTTCTTCCGCGCCCTGGCGTTCACCGGCTTTTTCCTGAACCTGTTCAACCTGCTGCCGGTCGTGCCGCTCGACGGCGGGCGAGCGATGGCGGCGCTCACGCCGTGGATGTGGCTCGCAGGCTTCTTGGGCCTCGTCGCGCTCGCGGTCGTCTTCCCGAACCCGATCGTGATCCTGATCGTGCTGTTCGCCGGCCTCGAGACCTTCAGCCGCTTCCGCGCACGGAAGTCACCTGAGGCGCAGCGCTATCACGCCGTGAAGCCGCTCACGCGCCTCGGAGTCGCGGCCGTGTACATCGGCTTGGCCGCCGCGCTGACGCTCGGCATGCACTTCACGCACCTGCCGCGGACGTTCTAGGCACCCCGCAACTCCTGACTTTGGTTCTCGTATGCGGAACCAAACTCAGCAGTTAGCTCGGGCCCGGTCCGCCGGAGTAGCGACTCAAGCAAACAGCGGGGCCAGCTTCCGCCCGATCACATCGATCATGTCGAGGTCGTCGTGCAGCAGCTGCTGGAACATCACCCGCTCGACGCCCGCCTCCTCATAGGTGCGCAGCGTCTCGGCCGCCTCCTCCACCGTGCCGGCGATCCACTCGGCGCTCGGGGCGAAGCCGCTCTCGTTGCGGCGCTCCGCCATGCGGACGCGGCGCTCCTCGTACTCCGAGCTGTCGCGGCCGACCAGCACCGGCGTCATGAGCGAGAGCGTGAGCGGCTCGCGCCCTACGGCCTCGCAGGCCCTGAGCACGTTCCCGCGCCGCCTCGCGAACTCCTCGGGCGACACCATGAACGTGTTGTATTCGTCGGCAAAGCGCGCGGCGAGCATCGCGCTGCGCGGGCCGGCTCCGCCGCCAACGATGAGGTTCGGCCGCGGGCGCTGAACTGGCTTCGGGAGCGCGTCAACGGTCTCCAGCCGGTAATGCCGACCATCGAACGAGAACGCGCCCTCGACCCACTCTCCGTTCACGATCTCGAGCTGTTCCTCGAGCATGTCCATTCGCGTGCGCGTGTCGGGAAACGGGAAACCGAACGCTCGGTGCTCGGCGACGTGCCAGCCGGCACCCATGCCCACCTCCACGCGCCCGCCCGAAACGTGGTCGACCGTGACCACATTCTTCGCAAGCACCGACGGGTGGCGAAACGTCACCGGTGACACGAGCGTGCCGAGCTTGATCCTCGAGGTCACAGCGGCCAGCGCCGCGAGCGTGGCCCACGCATCGAGCGAGCCGCGCTCTGGATCGCCCTGCACCGAGAGGTAGTGGTCGCTGCGGAAGAGCGCCTCGAGGCCGGCCTCCTCGGTGGCCGCCGCGATCGCCCGCCAGTTGTCCCAGGTGACGTTCTCCTGCCCCTCGATCATCAGGCAGAAACGCATCGATCCCTCCTAGTGGCGCTCTGCGAGCGCGCGCTCGATCTCGCGCTTCTGCTCGCGCTCCTTGATCGCGCGGCGCTTGTCCCCGACATCCTTCCCGCGCGCGAGCGCGATCTCGACCTTGGCGTTGCGCCCCTTGAAGTAGAGCCGCGTCGGCACGAGCGTGAGACCCTTCTCGGCCGTCTTGCCGATCAGCCGCTCGATCTCGCCGCGGTGGAGCAGCAGCTTGCGCGTGCGCTCGGGCTCGTGGTTCTCGCGCGACGCCGCGGGATACGGCGCGATGTGCATGTTGTGCAGCCACACCTCGCCGTCGTCGACGGTCGCGTAGGCGTCCTTCAGCTGGACCTTGCCGTCGCGCAGCGACTTGACCTCCGAGCCCTGCAGCTGGAGTCCCGCCTCCCACTTGTCGAGCAGGTTGTAGCGGAACGACGCCTGCCTGTTCGTGGCGATGTCGCCCGGCGCCGCCTTGCGTTTCTTTCCCTTTGCCATCAGCCGATTGACTCTATTGCGAAGCCGCGGGGGTGAGGTCCACGCGCCCGCGCGCGGTGTCCACGCGCTCGACGCGCACGCCCACGGGGTCGCCGAGGCGCAGCACGGAGCCGCTCCTCTCGCCTTCGAGCGCAGTGCCCTCCTCGTTGAGGCTCCACCAGTCGCCGCGCATGCGCCGGACCGGCAGGAAGCCCTCGTAGCCCTCGTCGCCGAACGACACGAACGCGCCGGCGCCGATCAGTCCGACCACCTCGCCCTCGAAGTCGAGCTCGTAGCCCGACTCCTCGAGCGCGCGCTCGAGCAGAAACGCCTGACAGATGTCCTGCGACGCTCGCTCGATCTCCATCGCATGGCGCTCGGCCGCGGAGCTCTCGAGCCCCGCCTCCTCCATGTCCTCCGCCCGCGGCGCGTGGTCGTCGAGGCCCAGCGAGGCGAGCAGCCCGCGGTGCACCACGAGGTCGGGATAGCGGCGGATCGGCGAGGTGAAGTGGCAGTAGTGCGTGCTCGCGAGCCCGGCGTGACCGAGGTTGTGCGGCGAGTAGTAAGCCTGCTTGAGCGAGCGGAGAACGAGCGAGGTGAGCGCCGCCTGGCCCCGCCCGGTGCGCCGGACGTGCTCGGCGACCATGCGGCTGATCTCGCCGACAGCATCGGCCGCCTGCTGAGGCGTCATGTCCTCGGGGAGCGGCGGCGTCGGCACGTCCAGCGACGCCAGCTTCTCCACCAGGTACTCGACCGCCTGCGGGCTCGGCCGCTCGTGCACGCGGTAGAGCGTCGGCACCTTGCGGCCGGAGAGGTAACGGGCCACCTGCTCGTTGGCGAGGATCATCAAGTGCTCGATCAGCTCGTGCGACTCGGTCTGCTCCTCGTGGACGACGGCCACGACGTTGCCCTGCTTGTCGAACTCGAACACGGGCTCGCGCGAATCGACCTCGAGCGCGCCCCTGCGCCCGCGTTTCTCACGAAGCGCGGCCGACACGGCGCGCGCAGCCTCGAGCGGCCCGGCCCACGGCTCCTCAGCGCGCTCTTCCCCAGCGAAGATGCGATCCACCTGCTGGTAGTTCAGCCGCTCGTCCGATCGGATCACCGAGCGGTAGAAGGAGGTCGACACCGCGTCCGTGCCGTCCATCTCCATCTCGACGGTGACGGCGAGCCGCTCCTCACCCGGCACGAGGCTGCAGGCGCGGTTCGACAGCGCCTCCGGCAGCATCGGCTCCACCGCGTCCGGCACGTACACGCTCGTGCCGCGCCGGTACGCCTCGGCCTCGATCGCGCGGCTCGGCTCCACGTACGCGCTCACGTCGGCGATGTGCACCCAGACCCGCACGCGAGCGTCCTCGCGCCTGGCGGAGATGGCGTCGTCGAAGTCCCGGGCGGAGATCGGGTCGATAGTGAAGGTGGGCAGGTCCGTGAGATCGCGACGACCCGCGCGCGAGGCCTCGTCGTGCGGCCCCACCTCGGCTTCGCGCTCGTCGGCCTCGAGCTCGACCGAGCGCGGGAACGCGCGGCGCAGGCCGCGATCGACCATCAGCGCCTCGAGCACATCGCGTGCGATGTCCGGTCGGCCGAGCACGCGCACCACGCGCGCGCCCCGCTTGCCGCCGCCAACGAGTACGAGATCGCCGACGCGTGCGTCGCCGAGCGCCTTGCCCGGCAGCGTGACGCGCGGACCGCGCCCGAACAGCGGCTCCGCGACCGTCAGCCGCCCGCGCCGCGAGAGCACGGCGACAGTCGGCTCGAGCGCCACGGCCCGGCCCCGGCGCTGCGCCGTCGTCACCCGGTCTTCTCTCGAAGCACGGAAAGCGCCTTGTCGAGGGCCTCGTCGGGCTTCGTGTTCGGATCGTCCTTCGCCTGCACGTCCGGTTCGATACCCGTCTTCTGGATGTTCTCGCCGTCCGGTAGGAAGTACCGCCCCACAGTCAGGTCCAGTAGGCCGCCGTTCGAGAGCGTCTCCACCTCCTGGAATACGCCCTTGCCGAACGTGCGCGTGCCGACGACGGTCGCGCGGTGGTGGTCCTTCAGCGCTCCCGTGGTGATCTCGGAGGCGCTGGCGCTGCCGCGGTCGACGAGCACGACGACGGGCACCTTCGAGGAGATGGCACCCCCGACTGCGTTGTACTTCGCCGCCGGACTGTTGCGGCCCTTCGTGGACACGATCAGCCCCTTGGGCACGAAGATGCTCGCGACCATCCGCCCCTCCTGAAGGAGCCCGCCGGGGTTGCCACGGAGATCGAGCACGATGCCCTTCGCACCGGCCTTGAGCTGTGAGTCGATCTGCTTGCGCAGCTTGTCGTGGGCGCCGTCGCTGAACTGGGTGAGCTGATCGACGCCGAGCTTGGCGCCGTTGCGCGTGACGAGCTTGCCCTCCACGAGCGGGATGTCGAGCTTCTTGCGCTTGACCGTCAGCGTGCGGGTCGGTCCCTTGCCGCCCTTCACGATGGTGAGCGTGACCGAGGTGCCGGCTGGCCCCTTGATCTTGCTCGTCGCGGTGTCGGTCGACTCGCCGGCGAGCGAGTTGCCGTTCGCCTTGGTGATCACATCGCTG
>DASVXS010000310.1:0-8850 GCA_036392575.1 Thermoleophilaceae bacterium
GTTCTCGACGGCGAGCGCGTACTCGCGCCGATGCGCGAGCTGGGCGACCCGGTCGCCGACCTCATGGGTCCGCTCCCGTACGTGGCGATGCAGGGCCTGCTCGACGCCCTCTACCCGGCCGGTGGGAGCAACTACTTCAAGGCCGGCTTCATCGACGAGCTCTCGGACGCGGCGATCGACACGCTGGTCGAACGCCACGGCGCGATGAACTCGCCGATGTCGGAGATCCACGTGCAGCACTTCGGCGGCGCCGTCCGGCGCGTGTCGCCGTCGGCGACGGCGTTCGCGAACCGCGGCGCCGAGTACGTGTTGAACGTGCTCGGCCGGACGCCCGACTCAGCCGGCTTCGACGAGGCCGTCGACTGGGCGCGTGTTACCTATGACGCCATGGAGCCGTACACCGCGAGTGGCACGTACTCGAACTTCATGAGCGCGGGCGACGACCGCGTGAACCAGGCATACCCCGAGGACACGTACAGGCGGCTTCAGGCGCTGAAGGATCGCTACGACCCGACGAACCTGTTCCGCCTGAACCAGAACGTTGCGCCGAGCGGTTGAACCGCTCGGCGCTCGGCGCGGAATACCGCGATTGCTAGGCTGACCCACTCGAAGGGAAGTAGCCCCTAACGGGTGGCGTTCGTCAGCACGGCCGTATCTAGGCCCGGCGTCACCGGCCCGAGGTGGGCGGACGAAACCTTCTCCCGACTGAAGGAGGAGAAGGCCCTGTCCCAGGCATTTCCGTCCGCCGCCTCGGCGGCCTCCAGCGTCGACATCTCCGTTGCGGCCTGGGCAATCCTCGCCGTCCTGGTCATTGGCCTGCTCGCGGTCGACTTACTCGTCTTCGCCAGGCACCATGCGCCGTCGCTGCGCGAGTCGCTTCACTGGTCGATCGGATGGCTCGTCCTGGCGCTGGCCTTCGGCGCCGGGTTGTGGTTCCTGCAGGGCGCGCAAGCAGGCTCGGAGTACTACGCCGGCTACCTCCTCGAGCGCTCCCTGTCGCTCGACAACGTCTTCGTCTTCGCGGTCATCCTGAGCTACTTCGCGGTCCCGCGCGACGTGCAGCCGAGCGTTCTCGGGTGGGGAATCGTGCTGGCGCTCGCGCTGCGCCTCGTCTTCATCCTCATCGGCGCCGCGCTGCTCGATGCCTTCCACGCGACCTTCTACGCGTTCGGGATCCTGCTGCTGTACACCGCATACAAGCTCGCCCGCCACGCCGAGCTCGAGATCGAGCCCGAACGCAACCCGGCGCTGCGCTTCGTGCGCCGCTTCCTGCCGCTCACGGACAACTACGACGGCGAGCGGCTGATCACGCGGCGGTCGGGCCGCCTGCTCGCCACTCCGCTCTTCGCCGTCTTCGTCGTCGTGGCGACGATGGACGTGATCTTCGCCGTCGACTCGATCCCGGCGATCTTCGCTGTCACGCGCGAGCCGTTCATCGTGTTCGCCGCGAACGCGTTCGCCATGCTCGGCCTGCGCGCGCTGTACTTCCTGATCGTCCGGATGCGCGAGCGCTTCGTGTACCTCTCCCAGGGCCTCGCCGCGATCCTCGGCTTCATCGGCGTGAAGATGCTGCTCGTCGACGTCTGGCACGTGCCCATCTGGTTGTCGCTCACGGTGATCGTCGCCGTGCTCGCATCGGCGGCGGCACTCTCTGCGCGCGTCGCGCCGCGCTCGAAAGCGGCGGCGTGACGCCCGTCACCCGTCGAGGTGCAGGACGTCGACGCCGTCGTAGCCCTTCGCCGGGGCACCGGGCGTGATCTGGCCACGCGCCGACTTGTAGGCATCGCTACCGCCGACGATCGGGAAACCGCCACGCGGGCCGGAGCCGAGCTTCACGACACCGGCGCTCACCACCTGGCCGTCACTGAATCGGTAGGTCGACGTGCATTGCAGAGTGGCGTTGAACACCCGCGCGGCGCGCCCCGCGTTGACGCAGTCGGTGTAAAGCGTCCCCAGGGGGCGGTTGTCGCCGTCGAACATGGCCTGGCTGGTGATGACCCTGTCGCCGCGCGCCAGGCGCTCGCCCTTCGTCGAGTCCTTGGCGTGGACGAACTGCGCGGCACGAACCTTCTCGCGAACGGTGACGTCGCGGCCGCCGGTCTGGGCCCCGGTGACCGTGGGGATCGCAATTGCCGCGGTCAGAGCGGCGGCAGCGGCTGCTGTAGCTGCTTGGTACTTGCTCGGCATGAGTTGCCTCCTTCGCTCGTTGAACGAGGCCAGTCAATCGCCGTGCTGGCACTTCGTCGTCGCGCCCGATGGCGAACTTGCGCTACCCCCACCGAGGTAGACGCGAGCGCGTGTTACCGCGCGAAGGTGAGCTCTCGGCTGGCCAGTGGGAGACGAGCGTGCAGTCGGAAGCCGCCGCCGCTCACCGGTTCCGCAGCGACCTCGCCGCCCAGCGACTCGACTCGCTCGCGGATCCCTGCCAAGCCCATCCCGGAACCCGTGCTGACCAGGGCCGACGCGACGCCACCCCGGTCGTTGAACAGCTCGAGCTCGAGCGATTCAGCAGTGACCGTGAGGCGCACGTGCACCTCTGCTCCAGGCGCATGCTTCATCGCGTTCGTCAGCCCCTCTTGGAGCACGTGATAGGCAGCCTGCTCGACGTCAGCTGGAAGTTGCACGTCCGCGGGGAGCGGCGTCACGCATAGCTGGAGACCGCCCGCGCCCGCCTGGTCGAGCAGGATTTGGAGCCGGTTGCGGCGCTGCCCGGCGTCGTCGGCGTGAAGTATGTCCACCAGGCGTGCCATCTCGGCGAGTGCCTGCTCGCCACTGCGATGGATGGTCCGGAACCGCCCTGCCGCGCGGTCGGCGGATCCCTCACCCGCCATTCGCCCAGCGCCGGCCTGGACGACCATCACCGCGAGGTGGTGGGCGACGATGTCATGGAGCTCGCGGGCGATACGCGCGCGCTCTTTGCGGACCGCCAGGCGAGCGAAGGCATCTTGCTCGGCTTCCAGCTCACGGTTGCGCTCGGCCAGCTCGCCAACGATCTGCCGGCGCTCCATGACCTGAAGCCCGATCCACCACGGCGCAAGCGTCGTGAAGAGGATCTCGACGTTCGGGAAATCCGCCAGTCCCATCCGCGCCTGCATCGCGATCGCGAGCATCACGATCCCCAGCAGGCCAGCGCGTCGCGAGGCGTGCGCGCCGCACGAGTAGCTGAGGACGAAGGATGCAAGCGCGGCAGTGTCTGGAGGGAATTTCCCCGGCAAAGCGGCGCTGGCGACGATCACCACCGCGGCCGCAACGACGCCCGCGACGGGATGGGTGCGGCGCACGGCGACAGCAAGGCCGAGGAGCACCATGAGGACAGCGGCGGCGGCCGGAGCCGGCCGGTTTGGGGTCGCGAAGATCTCGACGACCGGGACTGCGATGAGCACCGCTGCGAGCGCAGGATCGAACCAGCGCTTCGAGGTGAGGCGCGCGAGCGCGCCGCGCTTAGGCACCGGTCGCCACGAGCGGCAGGCGCGCTCGAAGCACGCACCGCCCCGTCGGGGGTGTGTCCGCGCTGAAGGTCCCGCCGTGCGCGGTTACACGCTCGCGGGCGGCCACGAGTGCCGCCTCCGCGCCGCTCCCCTCACTCGCAAGGCCGCTGACCTCGAGCACCACCGCGCTCGGCAGATAACGCAGCTGCACGGTCGCCGGCTCGGGGTCCGCGCCGTGGACCGCCACGAGCGCGTGCTGGAGCGCACGGTACGCCGCCAGCTCCACCCCGCTCGGAAGCGGCCGCCGCTCGCCCGCAACCTCGAGGTCCACCGCCCGCCCGCCTGCGCGCGCCTCCTCGATCAGCGTCTCGAGCTGCGCCAGCGTCGGCCTCGGGGAGCGTGTCCCGCGCTCATCGCTCCGCAGCACACCGAGTAGCCCGCGCATCTCGTTCAGGGAGTCGCGACCCATCCGCTCGAGCCGCCCGAACGCCTCGCGCGCACGCGCGTGATCCGTAGCGAGCGAGCGCTCGCCCACCTCGGCCAAATCGATCATCTCGCGCACGCGCACGCGGGCCGCCGCGTCGAGGTCGGACGCGAGCTGCGTGCGCTCCACCTCGACCGCCAGCTGCGCTGTCTGCTCACGCTGCCGCTCGAGCAAGTGCGACCGCTCGACGAGCTCAGCGGCCACCTGGTCACGCGACCGCACCAACCGGCCTGCCACCCACGTCCCGATGCAGAGCGGGAACGAGAACACGACCATGGCCCCCACCCCGCCCTCATCCGTCAGCACGACGTCCGTCAGGCCGATGAACACCATCCCCGCGAGGACGAGGACAAGCCCGATCACCGCGTGCCAGCGATCGCGACGCGAGGCAAGCGAGTACAGGACGAGCATTGCGGCCGGGATCGCGACCCCGAGGCGGAACTGGTCGAAGGTCGGGATGCCGCTGATGACGCAGCCCGCGGCCAGGGCGACCGCGGCCCCGAACGGGGCCCGCCGCCTGAGCAGGATCGGAGCGATTACGGTCGGCAACAGCAACGTGTCGAACACCGTGCCGGCCCCGGCGCCGTCCGGAGAGTCGGGCTGAAGCGTGACCGGCACGGCAAAGGCCAGCATCGCCGCGCATATGCCCAAATCCAGCGGAAACTGCCACCGCGGGGCGCCCGTGTTCACGCGCCGAGCGTAACTCCGGTGCGTTGCCGTGTACATACGCGGCCACGCTAGCTCTGGCACGCCCGTCCGCCATCATCCCCAGGGGCGACCTCGGCCTGACACCTCAGGATGATGCAACTCGGCGCGTCAGCCGAGATGATGTCCGAGGCGCAATGGACAACCCATTCGTCACGATTCTGTTCACCGACCTCGTCGGCTCCACGGCGCTGTTCGACCGCCACGGCGACGACGCCGCCGACGCGTTGCGACGCAGGCACTTCGTGACCCTCCGGGACGCCGTGGCGAAGCACGGCGGCCGGGAGATCAAGTCGACCGGCGACGGCCTCATGGTCGCGTTCGGGAGCGCGGTCTCAGCAGTGCACTGCGCGGTCGACATCCAGCGCGCGACGACCGGTGACGAGGGAGCACTTTCGGTGCGGGTGGGCATCGACGCCGGCGAGCCGCTGCCGGACGATCACGACCTCTATGGCACGCCCGTGATCATCGCGAGCAGGCTGTGCGACGCAGCCGGCGAGGGCGAGATCCTCGCTTCCGAAGTGGTGTGCCGGATCGCGGGGCACCGCGTCGCTGAGCCAATCGTGCCCGTAGGCGCGATCTCCTTGAGCGGCATCGCCGAGCCCGTGGCCACCGCGCGGGTGCAGTGGCGCGACGACGAGGGCGACTCGCGGGCCGAGCCTGAAGACCACCCGCGCTCGATCAGCGTCGTCATCGCCGACGACCAGGCGCTTGTGCGAGCCGGCTTCCGCGCGATCCTCGAAGAGCAGCCCGGAATCGCCGTCGTGGGCGAGGCTGCCGACGGGCGCGACGCGATCGACCTCGCGCGCAAACGAAAGCCGGCCGTGGTGCTGATGGACATCCAGATGCCCGACCTGGACGGGATCGAGGCGACCCGGCGGATCCTCGAGGAAGCGGACGAGATCCATCCCGTCGCCGTGCTGATGCTCACCACCTTCGACCTGAACGAGTACGTGTACGAGGCGCTACGCGCAGGTGCCAGCGGCTTCCTGCTGAAGGACGTGATGCCCGAAGACCTGATCGCAGCGGTTCGGGTGGTCGCCGCCGGAGACGGGCTGATCGCACCGACCATCACCCGGCGCCTGATCGCGCAATTCGCGCGCACCGCTCCCCCGACCGCACCGCCGGCGGGGCTCGAGGAACTCACGCCCCGCGAGCTCGAGGTGCTGACGCTCGTCGCGCGCGGACGATCCAACGCCGAGATCGCGGACGAGCTGGTGCTCAGCGAGGCAACCGTCAAGACCCACGTCAAGCGGATACTCCGCAAGCTCGACCTGCGCGATCGGGTCCAAGCGGTTGTCGTCGCA
Organism: Thermoleophilaceae bacterium; assembly: GCA_036392575.1. Lineage (GTDB taxonomy): Bacteria > Actinomycetota > Thermoleophilia > Solirubrobacterales > Thermoleophilaceae > JADGHQ01. Next base: position 5,925 of record DASVXS010000310.1, read on the forward strand.
TACGAGGCCGGCGTCGTGGCGCCCGGCGACACGACGCGGACCTGACGTGGCCCATCGCGCGTCCGCGAGCCGCCGGGCGCTCACGCCGGTCGCGCGCGCTGCGGTGCGCTACGGGCCCACGCGCGTCTGGCGCGAGCGGGCATGGTCGCGCGCCCGACACGCTGGCCTGCACGAGCCGTCGCGGCGCTTCAACAGTCGCACCCGGTTCGGCTTCACTATCGCCGGCGATCAGGCGCTGATCATGCCGCGCTGCCTGCACTGGTTCGGGCAGTGGGAACCGCTACTGACCACTTGGCTGCGCGCGACACTGCAGCCGGGCGACGCGTTCCTCGATGTGGGCGCGAACACGGGCTATTACACGATGCTCGCCTCGCGCGCCGTGGGCCCGAGCGGGAGCGTGGTCGCGCTCGAGCCCTCGGCAACGGTGCGCAGCGCCCTCGAAGCCAACCTGCGCCGCAACCGTATGACGAACGTCCGGGTCCTGAGGATCGCGGGCGCTGACCGCGAGGGCACCGCCCCGCTCTACCGTGCGCCCTGGAACGACGCCGAGACCTCCACCCTCCCGCGGCACGGCCACCAGCGCGAAGCCGAAGTGCCGACCGCGCCTGTGCTGCGCCTGCCCTCCGAGGACGAGCTTGCCCGCATGCGCGTAGCGAAGATCGACGTGGAGGGTGGCGAGCGCGCAGTGCTCGACGGGATCCGAAGCGACATCGAGCGGGCGCCGGCGCTCCAACACGTCGCAATCGAGGTCCACCCCGCCGAGTTGGCCGGGCAGGAGAGCTCGGCCCATCAGCTGATCGCGGGCTTCGAACCGCTCGGGTTCGGGCCGTCCTGGCTACCCGTCGACTTCTCGGAAGCGGCCCATCTCGAGCGACCGTCCGCCGTGGTCCCGCGGCTGGACGATGTGCCGAACGACCAACTCGTCCACATGATCCTGTCCCGCTGACGATGGAGCTGTTCGAGCGCGTGCATCTCGTCGCGAGCGGCTCGGGCGGCTTCGACCTGACCGACCCGTTCGACTCTCACGCGTACCTGGTAAACGGCGGTTCCGAGGCCGCGCTCGTCGACGCGGGAATCGGCGCAGCGGTGGACCAGCTGCTCGCCAACGTCGAGCGCGCCGGCGTCGCGCGCGACGCGGTCAGCTCGCTGCTCCTCACCCACGCCCACCCCGACCACTGCGGCGGCGCGGCGGCGCTCAAGGAGGTGCTGCCGCAGCTCGAGGTGCTCGCGTCGCCACACGTGGCCGACGCGGTCGAGCGCGCCGACGAGGCCGCGATGAGCCTCGCAGCCGGCAAGACCGCGGGCTTCTATCCGGTCGACTACAGCCCGCGCCGTTGCGCCATCGCGACGCGGCTCGGCGACGGCGATCAGATCCGCGTGGGGAGCGTGAGCCTACGCGCGCTCGCGACTCCCGGGCACAGCGCCGGCCATCTCGCATACCTCGGCGAGCTGGGCGGCCGCACCGCTTGCTTTTGCGGCGACCTCGTGTTCTACGGCGGCCTGATCTCGCTCGAGAACAACCTCGACTGCTCGCTGCACGACTATGCGGCGAGCGTCCAGCGCCTCGAGCGCGAGTGGATCGACGCGCTGCTCCCGGGCCACCACCAGATCAGCGCATGGCGCGGGCATCGACACGTAGAGACGGCGGCCCGCCAGTTCGCGCGGGGGTTCGTGCCGCGGAGCGTCGTATGAGCTCGCCGGGCTGCGCTAGACGGGAATGGCGCCCAGCTGTCGCAGCTGCGAGAGGACATCCACGACCCCCCACGTCTCCGCGACTCGGCCGTCTTCGAAGCGGAAGATGAACATCTCGTTGTACGTGACGGATCTGCCGGTTGGTGGAATGCCCATGTACTCGCCCCGGTGGGTTCCGGTAACGACATTCCTGCACACGAGCTTGTCGCCCTCCCCGAGCAAATCCTCGACCGTGACGTGAAGGTCGGGGTAGGCCCGAAGGAGGGTCGCCCACACTTGCTTGAGTGCCTGCGCCCCGGTCTCTTTGAGGGGCAGTGGCGTGCGGATCCGCACGTCGGGCGCGACGAGCTCATCGATCATCTTCGAGATGAGCTCCATGTCGCCGCTGTTGACGGCGTCATTGAAGCGTCTGAACGTCGCCTTGTTGTTTGTTGCCAGGCCGGTTGACATATGGCTATCTCCTGGGCGACCTCAGTAGCGATCCGAGGTCGCCGACTGGTCCGAGGTGCGTCAGCTTGTCGGGGTTGACGATCCCGCTGATGCTTGTGATCTCACCGGCGTCCATATCGAGCGCGCACACGCCGATCAGCCGCTGCTGCGCGTCGAGAAAGAGCGCTCCCGGGCTGCCGTTGACCTCGACGGGGCGGAACGACACGCCCGGAGCACGGGTGGCCCGGCGGAGCCACTTGACGACCGCGCGCGCGACACGGTTGCGACCGCGCAGCGACCGCGCCAGCGCCGGAGCCTTGCCGCCCCCGTCGCCGGTCAGCTCCACGTCGTGAGCGAGCAGCGCCTCGAGCCCGGCGAGATCGCCTTGCTCGGCGGCGGCGAAGAACCGCCGTGCCAGCTCGTCGCGCTGCTCACCCGTGGTTTGGAAGCGCGGGCGGCGCTGCTCGACGTGGCGTCTGGCGCGGGTGGCGAGCTGGCGCACGTTGTCCTGGCGCTTGCCGACGATCTGGGCGATCTCCGGATACCCGTAGTCGAACACGTCGTGCAGCAGCAGCACCGCGCGCTGCTCAGGCGAGAGGCTCTCCAGCAGCACCAGCATCGCCAGCGACAGCGAATCGGCCATCTCCGCGCGCCGGGCCGGATCATCGTGGCCGCCGGTGATGATCGGCTCCGGCAGCCACTCGCCCACGTATTCCTCGCGACGGGCGCGCGCGGAGCGCAGCTCGTCGATCGCCAGCCGGGTGGTCACGGTGGCCACGAACCCGCGCGGCGATGCGATCTGCTC
>DASVXS010000311.1:0-4272 GCA_036392575.1 Thermoleophilaceae bacterium
GGTCGTGTCGCCGGCCGACGTACCGCCCGAGGACGAGCTGGAGCCGCTCGGGCTGGTGCTGGTGCTCTGGCCGCCGCCCTGCGACTTGGAGCCCGCGTACTTCGCGACGAACTCGGCGACCTGCTGAGCCTGTGGCCCGACGACGATGTTCGCCGGCATGATCGCGCCGGAGAAGCCTCCGTTGCGGATCGCGAAGAGCACGCTCTGCAAGTTTTCCCTGCGGTAGTCGAGGTTCGGCCCGTCGGTGCGCTCCTTGGAGCCGACGTCGCCGGGTGTGACCGACCCGCGGGCGGCCGCGGGAGTGAGCGTGTGGCACCCCGAGCAGCGCTCGTTGAACAGCACCGCGCCCGAGTGGACCGGGGTTCCGGGCGGCTCCTTCACGTCGATCGACTGCTTGCCGCAGGCGCCCAGAACGACGGTGAGCGCAGCCGCGCAGGCAAGGACAATTGGCTTCCTCGGCCGGGTCACGGGCGGGCATATTATCCGCAGCCCGGAGGAACCAGCCGCCCGCCGCCGAAAGCCTTCTCGCCCCGGCGGCGGCCGTAGACGACCCGACCAGCGCAGGATTACGCCCGAGTCGTCTCATATCGGCGGCGATCAAAGGCCGGCGCCGGGGCCCCAGCAACTCCGCGGGTCAAAGGCGCTTGGCGAAGCGAAGCGTCGTGCCAGTCGGGCCGGGCCGGATGTCGACCTCGTCCATCAGCTGCCCGAGGAAAGCGAGCCCCCGCCCGCGCTCGGGAAGAGCCCCGCGCGGGGCGATTCGTGGCACGAAGCTGCCGCTGTCCGTCACGTAGAACGCGAGCAGCCCGCCCTCATCCACGGCTCTGATCCGGACTTGGGCCGAGGGCCCGTCGGAGCCGTGCTCTACCGCGTTCGCGACCGCCTCGCTCGCCGCCATCTTGATCTGGTAGCGCACCTCCTCGTCGAACCCGAACGCCCGCGCGCACGTGTCAGCGAAGCTGCGTATCTCGGGCAGGCGCTGAAGCTCTGCGGTGATGCACATCTCCGCGTCGCGAAATCCTTTTCCAGATAGGGTCACCGCATTCGCCCCAATTGGCGTCGCGCTGTCGACAGGGGCCCGCTCCGACACTTGCCCTCCGACCTCGACACCGCTTCCTACCGAACCGCGGTCAGCCATTTTGCCACTGGTGTCACGATCGTCACAGCCGTGGGCGATAGCGGTCCCTCCGGCCTGACGACGAACGCGGTCTGCTCGCTGTCGCTCGACCCGGTGCTGATGGTCGTCTGTTTGGACCTGACATCGCGCACATTGGCAGTGGTACGGGACAAGCGCCGGCTGGCGATCAACATCCTCGCGCAGGGCCAGCAGGATCTCGCCGCGGCGTTTGCGAGCAAGCGGCCGCACCCGGAGAAGTTCGACGGTGTCAGGTGGCGCGAAGCGGACGGGCTGCCGGTCCTGGACGGGGTGGTGGCGTGGCTGGCGGGCGATGTGCGCGAGCTGATCCCCGGCGGGGACCACGTGATGGCTGTTGTTTCCGTCACCGCGGCGGAGGCGCCGGGGGGCGAGCCGCTCGTGTACTACCGCAGCGGCTACCACTCGCTCGCGAGCTAGGCGCGCTCCGTTCGCTTCGCTACTGGTCGGCGAGGCCGCGCCGGTTGGGCACTGAGGGGACGGCTCAGGCGACCTTCGAAGACTTTTGGGGCCTATAGCAGCCAAAAGTCTTCAAACATTGCCACGGCGCCCGATCCCTACCCATCAGTGCTCATCGGCGGCGCACACGAGCCCCAGCCCCGTCGCGAACTGATCGCCGCCGCGCCGGCCTACAGCCCAGTGGAAAGCGCCCGCAGCGAAAGCGTGACGATCAGCAGCGCGCCGATCGTCATGATCCCCATCTCGCGCAGCACCACGCGCCGCGCCAGCGCGATCTGCTCCGAGCGCGGCAGCGAGTCCGGGTCGTCGATGCCCTCGAGCTCGCGCTCGGCCGCGCCCACGCGCATGCCCTCGCTGAACAGCGTCACCACCAGGGGCGAGACGCCGTAGAGCACGTGGAGACCCTCGGGCGCCTGCTTGCCTTCCCCGATTAGAAGAAAGAGGCCGAGGGCAACTTGGACAACGACGATCCCCTGCGCCACTCGAAGGACGTACCAGAACCAGATGGACGGTTCGTGCCGGAACCACGCCACCGCGCCCCACCCCGCGGCGAGGGCGTTCGAGGCCACCACGGCTATCCCGACAACCTCGTGTATGTGGCTCAGAAAGCGTCCTTTCGCACTATGTAGCAACTTGTCACAAAGGTGTTATAACCCGGTGCCGCCATGCTGAAGAGCTACCTCCCGGCACTCGTGTTCCTGCTGCTCGGCGGCGGCATCGGGGCGGCGTTCACGGTGCTCAACGGAGTGCTCGGTCCGCGCCGGCCGAACGCCGTGAAGATCGAGCCCTACGAGTGTGGCCTGCCGTCGGAGGTGAAACGGAATTTCCGTTTCGGCATCTCGTTCTACCTGATCGCGATGCTGTTCATCCTCTTCGACATCGAGGTGATCTTCCTCTACCCGATCGCCGTTCAGCTGAAGGCGTTCGGGACGTTCGCGCTCGTCGAGACGCTGGTGTTCATCTTCCTGCTGCTGGTCGGCTTCGTGTTCGTCTGGCGAAGAGGCGCGCTCGAATGGACGTGACCCGGCAGAAGGTGGGCGACCGCAGCAACCTGCGGATCAACCAGCTCAGGGCTCAGCAGATGCTCCGCGGGGAGATCCCGGACGAGGAGCTCGAGGAGTACGTCGAGAGCCGCGTCCTTCTCACGAGGCTCGAGAAGGCGCAGAACTGGGCCCGCGCGAACGCTGTCTGGCCGGCCACCTTTGGACTCGCCTGCTGCGCGATCGAGATGATCTCCGTGATCGGCTCGCCGCGAAACGACCTCGCCCGCTTCGGCGCCGAGGTCTCGCGCGCCAGCCCGCGCCAGGCGGACATGCTGATCCTGTCCGGCCGCGTCTCGATCAAGATGGCGCCGGTCATCCGCCGGCTCTACGACCAGATGCTCGAGCCGAAGTGGGTGATCGCGATGGGCGCCTGCGCGTCGACGGCGGGCATGTTCAACAACTACGCGCTCGTGCAGGGCGCGGACAAGTTCGTGCCCGTGGACGTGTACGTGCCAGGCTGCCCGCCGCGCCCGGAGGCGCTCATGTACGGGATCATCAAGCTCCAGGACAAGATCAAGAATCAGCCCGACCTGGGCTGGCGCAAGCGCTACAACGCCGAGGGCACCGAGGAGCGGGCCCAGCTGGTCGCCGCGGAGGACGGCGAAGTTGCCTGACGCCACTGGCCTCGAGCTGATCGCCCAGCGCGTGCGCGAGAACCTGGGAGAGGAGGCCGTCACCGGAACGAACTTCCACCGGGCCCGCGCGACTCTCGACGTCGCGCCCGCGCGCGTGCGTGACGTGCTCGCGTATCTCCGCGACAGCGACGAGGAGCCGTTCGACCGCCTGATGAGCGTGCACGGCTGCGACTACCTGCCGGCCGAGCCGCGCTTCGGCGTGCACTACGAGCTCCTCAATATGGAGCGGCCCGATCGCTTGAACGTGCGCACGCGCGTGGGACTCGAGGCGCCCGAGCTGCCGACCGTCACCGACCTCTATCCCGGCGCCAACTACCTGGAGCGCGAGATCTACGACATGTTCGGCGTGGTCTTCGAGGGGCACCCCGACATGCGCCGCATCCTGATGCCCGAGGACTACACGGGCTACCCGCAGCGCCGCGACTTCCCCATGGGCGGCGAGGACGTGATCTACACGTTCAACGAGGACGCCCTTCCCCGCTGGTATGACTGACCAGGTCGGCAACGGAGACAGCGGGCAGGGCATCCAGTCGACCGGCGTCGATCCGCTCGCGGTGCCCTACCGCGAGCGCGAGCAGTCGATCACGCTCGACCGCGCCGGGATGGAGGAGCCGATCATCGGCACCCACCTCCAGCCGGAGTCCGAGTTCTTCACGATCAACATGGGCCCGCACCACCCGGCCACGCACGGGGTGCTGCGCCTGCTGCTCACGCTCGAGGGCGAGGTCGTGCGCGAGTGCACGCCGATCATCGGCTACGTCCACACCGGCATCGAGAAGAGCTGCGAGGACAAGAGCTACTGGAAGGTGATCCCGTTCATCGAGCGGATGGACTACCTCTCCTACTTCTTCAACATGCAGGCCTTCTGCGGGGCGGTCGAGACGATGCTCGAGCTCGAGATCCCGCCCCGCGCGACCTACCTGCGCACGATCCACCTCGAGCTCAACCGGCTGCACTCGCACCTGTTCTGGCTCGGGACCTC
>DASVXS010000312.1:0-11822 GCA_036392575.1 Thermoleophilaceae bacterium
AACACGCGTGAGGCTTGCCGCCGGGAGGCGAACGCGTTTGCTAACCGGCGCAGCCACGCGCACCACGTCTCGGGTAAGGCGCTGTCGGTGATCTACCGCGACATCCTCACGCGCCGGGCTTCGCCTATCTCCGCCGGTACTTGAACGGCAGCTGGTCCGCCACATCAGCCAGCCGGGGCGCGTTCGCGTCGCGCTCGGACACGTGAAGCTCAAGGCCGTCCGGCCAGTCGACTCCCACGTCCGGATCGTCGTAGGCGATGCCTGACTCAAACGCCGCGTCGTAGTAGCTCGACACCTTGTAGACCACGTCCGCGAACTCGCTCGTGACGACGAAGCCGTGGGCGAAGCCGATCGGCACGTAGATCTGAAGCGCGTTCTCGTCCGAGAGCGCGAATGCCTCCCACTGCCCGAACGTGGGGGAGCCGCGCCGGATGTCCACCACCACGTCGAGGATCGAGCCGCGAGCGGCACGGATGAGCTTGGCCTGCCCCGGCTCGACCTGGAAGTGCATGCCGCGCAGCACGCCGCGGCTCGAGCGCGACTGGTTGTCCTGCACGAAGTTGTCGTGGATGCCGAAGCTCGCGTAGAGGCTGCGGCGGTAGGTCTCGACAAAGAAGCCGCGCTCGTCGCCGTGCTTGTCGGCTTCGATCAGGACCAGGCCGTCGAGGCGTGTGTCGAGCTCACGCACGGGGCGGCAGGCTAACCCAGCGCGGCCTCCACCCGATCCGCGATCTCGCGCGCGATCGCGAGCGAGGCCGTCGCCGCCGGCGACGGCGCGTTGCGCACGTGCAGCGCGCGCGGCGTCTCGTCGATCACGAAGTCGTCGATCAGGCGCCCGTCGCGGCCGACCGCCTGCGCGCGCACGCCGGTGAAGCCGGGCTCGAGGTCGCTGGCCTCGATCCCGGGCACGAGTCGCGAGGCGTCGGCGGCGAGCGCCCGGCGCGAGGCGGCTCGGCGGAGTTCCGCGACACCGGCGCGCCAGTGCCGCTTCACCACCCGCCAGGTGCCGGGCCACGCGAGCCCGCCGGCCAGCAACGCGGTTGGGCCGAGCATCACCTCGCCCTCGATGTGGCGCGACAGGTGCACGCCGAGGAACGGCAGGCGCGGGTCGGGCACGGGGTAGATCAGCGAGCGCACGAGCTCGGCACGCTCGGAGCCCAAGCGCATGTAGCTACCGCGGAACGGCACGACGCGCGGGTCGGCTGGAGCACCTGACGCGACAGCGAGTCGCGAGGCGCCCGCACCCGCGCACGCGACCGTGAAGCGTGCGCCGGTCGCCTCGACCGCTTCAACCGCGCAACCGGTCGTGATCGTCCCGCCGAGCTTCTCGACGTCACGCGCCAGCGCCCGCGCGACCTCCGCGAAGTCAACGACGCCGGTCGCCGGCGAATGAAGCGCCGCGACGCCGCGAGCGTGCGGCTCGATCTCGCGAAGCTCGGAAGCACTCAATCGCCGCAGGCCGGGCACGCTGTTGGCGTGGCCGCGGCGCTCTAGCTCGTCCAGCGCGGGAAGTTCGCTGTCGTCGACGGCCACGATCACCTTCCCGCAACGTCGTGCCTCGATCCCGCACGCCTCGCAGTAGTCGTAGAGCGCCTGCGCCCCCTCCACACACAGCCGCGCCTTCAGCGTCCCGGGGGCGTAGTAGATGCCGGCGTGGATCACGCCGCTGTTTCGTCCGGTCTGCCCCTGCGCGACCTCGTCCTCGCGCTCCAGCACGCCCACGCGCATCCCAGGCATCCGCTCGAGCAACTCGCGCGCTACCGCCAGTCCGACGATGCCTGCGCCCACTACGGCGACGTCTAGATCGGCGGGCGGGTCCACGGCCCCGCACCCTAATCCGGCCCGTACCCCGGGTGTGACAACCTCACCGCTGGTGGATTCGAGTCGCGTCAAGCGCCTGACGCTCATCGCCAGCATCTTGGGGTCCTCCGTCGTGTTCCTCGACGGCAGCGTGGTGAACGTGGCGCTGCCCGCTATCCGCGACGACCTCCACGTGAGCCAGTCGACGCAGCAGTGGGTGGTCGAGGGCTACCTGCTCACGCTTTCGTCGCTGATCCTGATCGGCGGCTCGCTCGGCGACCTGCTCGGTCGGCGCAAGGTGTTCCTCTGGGGTCTGATCGGCTTCGGGATCACCTCGCTCCTCTGCGCCGTCGCCCCGAGCGGCGCGGCGCTCGTTGGCGCGCGTGCGTTGCAGGGCGTGGCGGGCGCGCTGCTGGTGCCGGCCTCGCTCGCGCTGATCACCGCGACCTATCCCGAGCACGAGCGGGGTGGCGCGATCGGCACCTGGACCGCCTGGACGGGCGTCGCCTTCGTGATCGGCCCCCTCGCGGGAGGGGTGCTGATCGACGCGATCTCCTGGCGCCTCGTCTTCGCGATCAACATCCCGCTCGTGATCGCGACCGTGATGGTGGTGCGCGCCGGCGTTCAGGAGAGCGCCGTGGCGACCCGTGTGCCGATCGACTACACGGGCGCGCTCCTGTGCATGCTCGGCCTCGCCGGGCCGACGTTCGGGCTCACCGAGCAGAGCACCTACGGCTGGAGCGATCCGCGCGTGTGGGCACCGATCGTCGTGGGTCTGCTGATCCTCGGCGCATTCGTGGTTTACGAGTCGCGCGCGTCGCACCCGATGCTGCAGCTCGACCTGTTCAAGCGACGGAACTTCAGCGTCGCGAACCTCACCACGCTCACGCTCTACGCCGGTCTCGGCGCGCTCACGTTCTTCCTGGTGCTGTTCCTCCAGCAGGTCGCGGGGTACAGCGCGATCCAGGGCGGGCTCGCGCTGCTGCCGATCACGATCGTGATGTTCGCGCTCTCGCGGCGCTTCGGGTTGCTCGCGTCCAAGGTCGGCCCGCGCTGGCTCATGGGCGGGGGGCCGCTCATCGGGGCGGCCGGTTTGCTGATGCTGCTGATGATCGACGAGTCGGTGAACTACTGGACCGACGTCCTCCCTGGCGTCCTGGTCTTCTCGCTCGGCCTCTCGATGACGGTCGCGCCGCTCACTACGACCGTGCTCCAGGCGGTGGAGCCCGAGCACGCCGGCGTCGCGTCGGGCGTGAACAACGCGATCGCGCGCCTGGCGGGCCTCCTCGGCATTGCGCTGATCGGCGCGGTCATCGCGGCGCAGTTCGGCAGCAGCCTCGACTCGCGCCTGTCGGGAGAGCGGCTGAACACGCCGGAGCGCCGCACTGTGCAGTCCGCGAAGCAGACGCCGCTCGCGGGGGACCAGGTCGTGCCGGCGGCGCAACGACCGCGGCTCGGGCCCGAGGTCGAGGGCGCGACGGTGACGGCCTTCCACGTCGGCATCGGCGCGTCCGCTCTGCTCGTGGCCCTCGGCGGCGTCGTCTCGCTCGTCGGCCTCCGGCCGCATGTCCGGCGCCGGCGCGAGCGCGAGGCCGCCCCCGTCCACGCGCCGGGTCAGTGCATCGACTGCGGCTTCGAGCGCGAACCGGAAGCACCGCGTGTCGCGGCGCCGGCCACTCAGGCGTAGTGCAGCTCGTCGGCCTCGGCTGAGTCCACGGGACGCTCGCACGTCGGGCACCACCACGTGGCCTCGAGCGGCGTCCCGCACTCGCCGTGACGCGGCGGCTCGGCGTCCTCGCGATGCCGCGCGCCCCAGTCCGCGAGCAGCCGCAGCGCGCCCGCGAGGTCGCGGCCCGAGTCGGTCAGCTCGTACACGAAGCGCGGCGGGCGCTCGGAGTAGGGTCGCGCGACCACGATCGCCTGCTGCTCGAGGTGCCGCAGCCGCTGGCTCAGCACGTTGGAGGCGATTCCTCCGAGCTCCTCCTGCAGATCGCCGAAGCGCTTCGGCCCGTCGAGCAGCGCCGCCACCACCAGCAGCGTCCAGCGGTCGCCGACGCTCGTTAGCGCTTCGGACAGCGGTGCGAGCGGTCCCGTTTCGGCCATGCCCGGAGAGTAGCCGAGAAGCCGGTGGTATGGTTGCAACTTGCAATCTGCAAGTCACTGCTGAATGAGGCTTGAAATGGCTGTTCTGGACCAAATTGGAAGCGAACTCAAGGCGGCTGCCGAGCGTTTCGGCCCCTCCGTCGTCGGACTCGGGCGGGGCTGGGGCCTCGGCTCGGGCGTCGTGCTCGAGGAGGGCCGCGTGCTCACGGCCGCGCACAACATCCGCCGCGACGAGGTGACGGTCGCGCTCGCCGACGGTCGGCGGGAGACCGGCCGCGTGGCCGGCGTGGACCCGGACCTCGACATCGCGGTGATCGAGGTCGACACCGGTATGGCGCCGGCGATCGAGTGGGCCGAAGACGCCGCGCCCGCCCTCGGCACTCCCGTGGTCGCACTCGCAAACCCGGGTGGACGCGGGCTGCGCGCGACCTTCGGCTTCGTGTCGTCGACCGGTCGCAGCTTCCGCGGGCCGCGCGGGAGGCGCATCCGCGGCGTGACCGAGCACACCGCGCCGCTCCCGCGCGGATCGTCGGGCGGACCGCTGCTTGACACCTCCGGACGACTGCTCGGACTGAACGCTGTGCGCGTCGACGGCGGCCTGATCCTCGCCGTCCCCGCCGACCAGCTGCTGCGCGACCGCGCCGCCGCCCTCTCGCGCGGGGAGACGACGGGCACGCCGCGCCTGGGCGTGGCGGTGGCGTCGCCGCGCGCCGCGCGGCGCATGCGCCAGGCGGTCGGGCTGCCCGAGCGCGACGGCCTGCTCGTCCGTGGCGTTGAGGAGGGGAGCCCGGCGGACCGCGCCGGCATCGAGCGCGGTGACCTCATCGTGGCCGCTTCGGGCGACCCCGTGGACGGCATCGACTCGCTGCACGCAGCACTCGACAGGGCCGCCGGCGGCAAGCTCGGCCTCAGCGTGGTGCGCGGAGCCGACGAGCAGGATCTCGAGGTCGATCTCGGAGCGGCGGCATGACCGTGTCAGACCGTCCCATCCCAACCGAATCAGAAGCGCTCGATGCCTATTCGCAGACCGTGGTGTCGGTCGCCGAGCGCGTCGGGCCGTCCGTCGCGAACCTGCGCGTGAACCGGCGCACCCGCGCGGGCAGCATGCCCGCCGGAGCCGGCAGCGGCGTGGCGCTCACGGCGGACGGTTTCATCCTTACCTCCGCGCACGTGGTCGCCGGGCCGCGAAGGCACGGCCGCGCCGCGTTCACCGACGGGCGCGAGCTCGGCTTCACGATCGTCGGCAGCGACCCGCTGTCCGACCTCGCGGTGCTGCGCGCTGAGGCGTCCGACCTCACGCCTGCGCGGCTGGGCGACGCGGAGAACCTGCGCGTCGGCCAGCTCGTGGTCGCGATCGGGAACCCGCACGGCTACGCGGGCTCGGTCACGGCCGGCGTGGTCTCCGCGCTCGGGCGCTCGCTGCCCGCCCGCGCCGGCCGGACCGTCCGTGTGATCGACAACGTGATCCAGACGGACGCTTCCCTCAACCCGGGCAACTCGGGTGGCGCCCTCGTCGACAACCACGGCAACGTGATCGGCGTGAACACCGCGGTCGCGGGCGTGGGCCTCGGCCTCGCCGTCCCGATCAACGAGTACACGCGCCGCGTGATCGGCTCGCTGATGACCGACGGCCGGGTGCGCCGCGCCTGGCTCGGCATCGCCGGTGGTGTCCGGCCGCTGCCGCCGGGTGCTCGCGCCGAGCTCGGCAACCGCACGTGCGTCGAGGTGGTCGAGGTGATCCCCGGCAGCCCGGCGGAGCTCGCGGGCCTGCGGCCCGAGGACCTGCTCGTGGCGGTCGACGGCGAGCCCGTCGAGGGCGTCGAGGACCTCCAGCGGCTGATGGTCGCCGAGCGAATCGGTAAGCGCGTCGAGCTCTCGGTGATACGCCATGGTCGGCCGCAGTCGGTCGATCTCGTCCCGGTGGAGCTCGACAGCCGCACCGGTTAGCCTCGCGCGATCTTCGAGAGTCGCGAGCGACAGAGAGCGGTGCGAAGGCGGCGGGCGGCAGCGACCGCCGTCCTCGCGCTGCTCGCGCTGGCCGCCTATATCGGCTGGACGCTCATCCGCGTCGACCACCACGGCGCGCAAGTCGAGAAGTGGTCGCTGAAGAGCCGCCTGCTCGGCCGCTCGATCGACGAGGTCGGCGTGGTGCCGAAGGGCGGCGGCAGGCGGCCGCTGCTGGTGCTGCTGCACGGCCGCGGTGGCTCACCCGACGGGATGCTCCACCAGGAGCTGTTCGACGCGCTGCGCGACCTGGGCGACCGCGCGCCCGCGGTGGTCGTGGTCAACGGCGGCGACCACAGCTTCTACCACGACCGCCGCGACGGCCGCTGGGGCAGCTACGTGCTGCGCGAGGCGGTGCCGGATGCGGTCCGACGGCTAGGCGCCGACCCGCGCCGCGTCGCGATCGGCGGTAACTCGATGGGCGGGTACGGAGCGCTGCTGGCGGCGTCGCGCGACGACCGCTTCTGCGCAGTGGGCGGGCACTCGGCGGCGCTCTGGCCCGAGCCGGGTGCGACGGCCGAGGGAGCGTTCGACGACGCGGCGGACTACGCGCGCAACGACGTCTACGGCACTTCGACGTGGAATCCCGCCGTATGGCGCGGCACGCGCGTGTGGATGGACGTGGGCCGCGACGACCCGTTTCGTCAGGCCGACCAGGACTTCGCTGCGGCCCTGCGCCGCGCCGGCGTGCGGGTGACCGAGCACGTTTGGCCCGGCGACCACAGCGACGACTACTTCAAGAAGCACCTGGGGCGCTACATCGCCTGGTATGCGCGCGTGCTGGCGAGCTGCCGGCGCTAGCGCGTCGTCGCGGACTCGGCACCACGGAAGCTCACTGCGACCTCGCGCGCCCAGGCGCTGATGGCGTCCCAGTCGCGAGCGTCGCTGGCGGGCATGCGGCTGAACGGGAAGTGCAGCTTGTCGGGGTCGATCACACCGCCGAAGATCGCGACCGTCGCCGGCTCGACATCGCCCAGCTTCTTCAGGTTGGCGTCGAGTTGCTTTCGCCCGTCGTCGAGCGACTTCTCGTCGGCGTCCTTGGGTCCCATGGCGAAGAGCGCGAGCCGTCCACCGGCGAGCTCCTTGCCGTGGTCCTTCAGGAAAGCGCGCGCCTCGGGCCGGATCCGGCCCATGTAGAGCGCGCTGCCGATCACGGCATTGGCGTAGGAGGAGACGTCTTTCACGTCGGACACGTCGCGGACCTCGACCTCGAGCCCCTCGTCCCGGAGCGTGTCGGCGACAGCGTCGGCCACCTCGTGGGTCGACCCGTGCTTGCTTGCGTATGCCACCAGTGTCGTCGTAACCAAAGCGAAGCACCCGGACTCGCCTGTGGCATCGGAGCTGCACCGGGTTTCAGTCCGTGGAAATCCGCAACCCGGTTAGCGCAAGCGACGCGGAGTAATCCGTGGCTACACCAAGTGCGTGGTTGCCGGCCGTTGCGTGAACTACGTCACGTTTGGAATCGGGTGAGGGGGAACAGACGACGCGTGGCTCGGCGTCGTCGAGCCGCATTTCCTCCCGCACCCGACTCGTAAAAGACATCTGCGCGCGCAGGGGCGCCGTGGCGCGCGGATCACAGAAGGAGAAGGACTCGAATGTTGCGAGCTTTCGCAGCAGGCCGGCGTGCGCGGTCGTTCGCGCGGGTGCCGGCCGTCGCATGCATCCTGTTGCTGCTGGTGCTGCCAGCTGCGCCTGTGTCGGCGGCGCTGCACCCCATGGGTGCCCCGCCGGTCGACGGCCCCTCCTCAAAGGACACGCGGACGATTTCGAACGCGTCGACTCCCGAGCTCGCCGTCTACGGCGTGTGGGCGGTGATTTCGATCGGCTCCGCCGGGATCGCGTGGATCACGCTCTCGTGGATGGTGCAGGCGTGGCGAACGCCCGCCACGCTGCGGCGCACACGCTTCGCCGGTGACGCGGAGCCCGTCGAGCACTCCTTCTCGCTGCTGGTGCCGGCCCGCCACGAGGAGCAGGTGCTCGGCACCACTCTCGACACGCTCGCGCGCCTCGACCATCCGGACTTCGAGATCCTCGCCATCATCGGCCACGACGACGGGGCCACCAGGGCGGTGGCCGAGGCCGCAGCTGCGCGCAACGACAACGTGCGCGTGGTGATCGACCACAGCTGGCCGAAGAGCAAGCCGAAGGGGCTGAACACCGCGCTGCCCGTATGCGGCGGGGACGTGGTGGGCGTGTTCGACGCCGAGGACGAGGTGCACCCCGGGCTGCTGCGACGCGTGGACCGGCTGTTCCAGACGAGTGGTGCGCACGTGGTACAGGGCGGAGTGCAGCTCATGAACTACCGCTCGAGCTGGTACTCGCTGCGCAACGTGCTCGAGTACTTCTTCTGGTTCTCGAGCCGCCTCCACTTCCACGCGCGACAGCGCTTCATCCCCCTTGGCGGCAACACGGTTTTCGTTCGCGCCGACGTGCTGCGCGCAGTCGGCGGCTGGGATCCGGAGTGCCTCGCTGAGGACTGCGAGCTCGGGGTGCGCCTGAGCGTGCTCGGCGCTAAGACCGAGGTGGCGTACGAGTCGGAGATCGTCACGCGTGAGGAGACGCCGCACTCCATCCGCGAGCTGGTGAAGCAACGGACGCGCTGGAGCCAGGGCTTCCTGCAGGTGCTGCGCGCGGGGCATTGGCGAAGGCTGCCGCCCCGCCAACGCCTGCTCGGCGCCTACACGCTCGCGACGCCGTTTCTCCAGGCGTTCTCCGGGCTGCTCATCCCGCTCGCCTTTGCAACAGCGTTCCTGCTCAAGGCGCCTGTGGTGGTCGTGCTGATCACGTTTCTGCCGCTCGCGCCGATGCTGATCATCCTCGCGGTCGAGATCGCCGCGCTCGGGCAGTTCTGCAGGAGCTACGGGCAGCGTGCGCGGCTGTACGACTACGTCCGGCTGGTGCTCGGCTTCTTCCCGTACCAGCTGCTGCTGAGCTACGCCGCCGTACGCGCCGCGGCGCGCGAGGTCTTCGGCGTCCGCAACTGGGAGAAGACGGCGCACGTGGGCGCGCACCTCGAGTCGCGCCAGGCCCCGTCCGACACGCCGGTGAACGCATGACGGCGGTTCAGACGCCGCCGAGCCCGCCGGCCGACCTCGAGCGGCTCGGGCTGCGGCCCGGCGCCGCGCCTGCGCCTGGGGTCGATCCAGACGCGCCGGGCAGTGTTCGGTCGTGGCTCGGGCGGCGCGCGGCGAGCTTCGCGCTGCTCGCTCCCGTGCTCGCGCTCATCGGCGTCGTGCAGGTGTGGGGGATCGGCCAGTTTCCGGCGCGCTTCGATGACGAGGGCACTTACGTGGCGCAGGCCTGGGCCGTGCAGCACCTCGGCCAGCTCGCGCACTACACGTATTGGTACGACCATCCGCCGCTCGGCTGGATCGTGCTCGCGCTGCTCGGGTGGCCGATGCACGCGTTCGACGGGCCCGGCACCGCCATCGCGGCGGGGCGCGCCCTGCTCGTGCCGATCACGCTCCTCACTGCGGCGCTTCTGTACGCGTTCGCGCGCCGGCTCGGGATGCGCAAGGGCTTTGCGGCGCTAGCTGTGCTCGCCTTCGGGCTCAGCCCGCTGGCGCTCAACTACCACCGCATGGTGTGGCTCGACAACCTCGCCATGCCGTGGCTGATCGGCGCGTTCGTGCTCGCCCTCACACCGGGAAGGCGCCTGTGGGCGTACGCGGGCGCGGGCGCCTGCTTCGCCGGCGCGGTCCTCACCAAGGAAACGGTTCTGCTCATGCTCCCCGCGCTCGCGCTCGCCGTGTGGCAGAGCAGCGAGCGGAGCACGCGGCGCTTCTGCTTCGCGGTGTTCGGCGCCACGTTCCTGCTGCTTGCCTCGATCTACCCGCTGTACGCGCTGATCAAGGGCGAGCTCCTGCCCGGCCCCGGTCACGTGAGCCTGCTCCAGGGCGTCGAGTTCCAGCTCAATGGACGCGCGCCGAGCGGCAGCATCTTCAAGGCCGGGACGCTCTCGAACTACTACGTGGACGGCTGGCTCACGCTCGACAAGCTGCTGCTCGGCGCGGGCCTCGCGTCATCGGTGCCGGGGCTGCTGTCCCGGCGGTTGCGCGTCCCGGCGGTGGCGTTCCTGATCCAGGTCCTGATGATGCTGCGCCCCGGCTACCTGCCGGCGCCGTACGTGATCGCGATGCTGCCGTTTGCCGCCCTGCTCGCCGCGGGCGCGTTCGACGCGATCGCGCGCTGGCGGCCGACTTGGCCGTCGCCGCGGCTGTCGCTCGCGGGCCCGGTGATCGCGGCAGTGGCTGTCGCGACGACGGTCGTGGTTGCCGCCCCCCGGTGGGCTCGAGAGGACCGGCGGCAGATGACCACCAACGCCGACCAGCCGATGCAGACCGCAGCGCACTGGCTCGTGCGCCACGCTCCGCGGAGCAGCACGCTGATCATCGACGACACCCTCTGGGTCGACCTCGTGCGCCAGGGCTTTCCACGGCGCAACGTGGTCTGGTACTACAAGCTCGGCACCGACGGGACGGTCGACGCGAAGTATCCGCGCGGCTGGCGCGAGTTCGACTACGTGGTGTCGAGCCAGATGATGCGCACCGACCGCACGGCGAACGTGCGGGCCGCGCTGCGCAACTCGCGCCTCGTCGCGGGCTTCGGCAGGGGCACGAGCCGGGTCGAGATCCGGAGGATTCGCGGATGAGTCGACGCGGCTTCAGAGAGCTCTGCCGGTTCGGGACGGTCGGCGCCTCCGGGTACGTCGTGAACCTGGCCGCTTTCGCCGTGGCCACCGCGGCGGGAACGCATCACCTCGGGGCCGCGACGCTGGCGTTCCTCGTCGCGGTCACGAACAACTTCTTCTGGAACCGGCGCTGGACCTTCAGGGCCAGCGACGGCGCCGCGGTCGGTCAGGCCGCGCGCTTCTTCGTCGTCAGCACCGCCGTGTTCCTCGTGTCGGCGGCGCTGCTCGACGCCTTCGTGAGCGCGGGCTTGCCGGCGCTGCCCGCCCAGGCCGTCGCGATCGTCGCCGTGACACCGCTCAGCTTCGCCGCCAACAAGCTCTGGTGCTTCCGCGACGCACGGCGCAGAGAGCGGGCGCCGCGTGCCGACGGGGCACTGTCGTACGTCAGGAGCCAGTGACCGCGGTCCGCACACGACTGTCGGGCGTCGTTGCGGTCGTGGTCGCGGGCATCGCGGTCGTGGCGTTCGCCGCACCGAACACGCGGTCAGATCCCGCGCGCGAGGCGGCCGAGCACTTCCTGGACCGCTACGTGCTGCCTTCGGGCCGCGTCGTCCGGCGCGACCAGGGCGGCGACACGGTGAGCGAGGGCCAGGGCTACGCGCTCATGCTGAGCGCGACCGTGGGCGACCGCCGCCGCTTCGAGCGCGTCTGGGCGTGGACTCGCGCCCACCTCCAGCGACCCGACGGGCTCTTCTCCTGGCTGTGGCGCGGTGGGCGCGTCGCGGACAGGCAGCCCGCCACCGACGCGGACATCGACATCGCCCACGGACTCGTGCTGGGCGCCGACCGCTTCCGAACGCCCCGGCTGCGCACCGAAGCGGCGCACATCGGACGGGCCGTCCTCGCGCGCGAGACCGTGCAGGCGGGCGGCCGGCTGGTGCTCGTGGCCGGGCCGTGGGCCACGCGCGGAAGGCTGACGCTGAATCCGAGCTACTTCTCGCCGCGCGGATTTGCGGCGCTCGCTCGCGCGACCCGAGACCCGCGCTTCGGCCGGCTCGAGGCCTCGAGCCTCGCGATCCTGCGCGCGCTATCCGGCTCGACGCGGCGCCTCCCGCCCGACTGGGCGGTGCTGTCGCCCGATGGCAGAGTGCGCCCGTCGCCGAGTCCGAGCGGGCAGCGGGCCGCCTTCGGCTACGACGCGGTACGAGCACCGATTCGCATGGCGGCCGCGCGGGCGCGCGCGGCGCGGGCGCTCGCTGCCGGCTGGTGGCCGCGGCTCGAGAGA
>DASVXS010000313.1:0-22776 GCA_036392575.1 Thermoleophilaceae bacterium
CGCAGGCGGCGAAGGACTTCCGCTGGCTTCCGGCGATCGCGGACGCGGTGAACAACTCGGTGCCGAAGCCGAAGACGCCCGATGAGCCGAAGTTCGAGGACATCCTCGGGACAGAGCTCAACAAGGCGCTGGTCGAGGCGATTCAGAAGAAGAGCGGCTACCAGGCGATCGCGCAGAAGCACCTGACCACGGCCGCGAATGAGATGACGAAGTTCATCAAGCAGCAGGGCGGCTACGTCTAGGCCGGACGGGGCGAGGGTCAGTGGCAACTCCCTCCGTAGCAGTGCCCCGCCGCGGGCGCCGGCGCAGCGATTTCTGGGCTCGGGTACTGGCGAGCCCCTGGCTGCTCCTGACGCCCGCGGCACTGGCCCTCGCCGCCGTCGCCCTCTATCCGCTGGTCTACGGGATCCGGGCCAGCTTCCACAAGTACCGCTACGGCCGCGACGTCGGGTCGGCCGGCTTCGAGAACTACAAGGACGTCTTCCAGGACCACACCTTCTGGACGGCGATGGGGACGACGGCGAAGTACGTCGCCCTGGCCGTCTCGGTCGAGACGCTGCTGGGCCTCGGGCTCGCGCTGCTCGTGTCGAACCAGCTTCGCTTCAGCCGCTTCTTCCGGGTCACCCTGATCCTGCCGATGACGATCGCGCCGGTGGTCGTCGGCGTGATCTGGCGCCTCATGTACGCGTCGGACATCGGCGTGGTGAACCCGCTCTTCAACGCCTTCGGCCTTTCCGACCCGAACGTGCTGGCGAACCCCGGCAGCGCGTTCCTAGGGGTGGTGGTCGTCGACATCTGGGAGTGGACGCCGCTGCTCTTCCTGATCATCCTCGCGGGCCTCCAGTCGCTTCCGCAGGAGCCGCTCGAGGCCGCGCGCGTGGATGGCGCGGGACCTGTGCGCGTGTTCTTCGACCACACGCTGCCGCTGCTGCGGCCGGTGCTGATGGTGGCCGTGGTGCTGCGCCTGATCGACGCGATCGGGACCTTCGACCAGATCTTCGTGCTCACCAAGGGCGGGCCCGGCACAGCCACGCAGCTGATCAGCACCTACTCGTACAACACCGCATTCCTGTTCACGCAGTACGGGCGCGCGATGGCGATGGTCGTCTCGCTGCTCGTGCTGGTGCTGATCCTGATGGTCGTCGCGATCCGTTACATGCGCAGCGCCGCGATGAGGACCGCGTCATGACGCGCGAGCGCGGCATCAGCTACGCGCGCGTCGCCACCCTGCTGCTGGCGATCGTGGTGGCGCTGTTCCCGTTCTGGTGGATGCTCGTCACGTCCTTCAAGCAGCCCGTGGACATCTTCAAGGGCGTGTCGCTCGTGCCGCAGCACCCGACCGGCGACAACTACAACCGCCTGTTCAGCAACTACCACATGGGCGACTTCCTGGTGAACAGCCTCATCGTGGTGACGGTCGCGGTGGCGGTGAGCCTGGTGCTGGGGACGCTCGCCGCCTACGCCCTGGCGCGCTACCGGCTGCGCTTCCACCTGAACGAGTCCGCGCTCGTGGTGTCGCTACTGGTCCGCACGCTGCCCGCCATCCTGCTCGTGATTCCCCTCTACCTCACGCTCAGCAAGGCGGGGCTGCTGAACACACGGCTCGGGCTGATCATCATCTACACGGGCCTGAACACCAGCTTCGTGATCTGGATGATGCAGAGCTTCCTCGAGGAGATCCCGAAGGAAATCGAGGAGGCGGCGATGGTGGACGGCGACTCGCGCCTGCGGGCGCTCCGGCGCGTGGTGCTGCCGCTGGCAGGACCCGGCCTCGCTGCCACGGCGATCTTCAGCGTGATCGTGACCTACAACGACTTCCTGCTCGCGCTCACCGTCACGTCCACGCCGAGTGCGCAGACCGTGCCGGTCGGGGTCTCCACGCTCATCGGCAAGATCCAGATCGAGTGGGGCCCGATGGCCGCCGCCGGCGTGGTGGGCGCGCTGCCGATCATGATCTTCGCGATCCTCGTGCAGCGCCACTTCGTGCGCGGGCTGACGCTGGGCGCGGTGAAGTGAGCGCGGAGGCACCGGTGCTCGCCGCCTGCGAATGGATCTTCGCGGGCCAGGAAGTGCCTGCGCTGCTGCGGCGGCTGTCCGCGGCGGGCTGCAACGGGATCGAGGTCTCGGGCGAGCCGGCGCGTCCCGATCGGGCGGAGCTGGCGGCGGCGCTCGAGGAGGCCGGCGTGCAGGCGACCGGCATCACCGCGATCTGCCCGGCGCCGACCGACGAGCGGGATCTCTCGCATCCGGATGCTTCCGCGCGGCGTCGCGCGGTCGAGTACTACCGCGGCTGCGTGGATCTCGCGCGGGAGCTCCGCGCGCCCACCGTCGGCCTGATCCCCGCGGCGATCGGACGCGTGGACGGCTCGGTGACCGAGTCGTGGCCGCTCGCCGTGGAGGCCGCGCGTGAGGTGGCCGACTACGCGGGCGAGCACGGCGTCGTGCTCGGCGTCGAGGCGGTGAACCGCTACGAGACCTTCCTGGTGAACACCGCGGATCAGGCGTTGCATTTCGCGCAAGAGATCGGTAATGCAGGCGTCGTGCTCGACGCCTTCCACATGCAGCTCGAGGAGGAGGACAGCGTGGCCGCTGTCGTGCGAGCCGCGCCAAGGCTGCGGGCACTTCACCTCGCGGACTCGAACCGACTCGGGCTTGGCCACGGGCAGCTCGATGCCGCGCCTCTAGTCGCGGCCGCGCGCGGTGCCGGCTTTTCCGGCCCGTTCGTGTTCGAGTTCACCGCGCCGGGACCGAACCCGTTCAACCCCGACAAGGGAGAGGACGCGATGCGCGAGCTCGATGTTTACGCGCGCGAGAGCGTGGCGGCGGTGGAGGCAGCGCTATGAGTGAGCGCGCGATGTTCATCGGGGGCGAGTGGGCGACCGGCGACGCGCGCCAGGACGTGCTGAATCCGTACAGCGGCGAGGTGATCGCCACCGTCCCGCGTGCGGGCGCCGAAGACGCGGACCGCGCCGTGGCCGCGGCGGTCGAGGGCGCGCGGCAGATGCGCGCGCTTCCCGCGCACGAGCGCGCCGCGATCCTCGAGCGCGCCGCCGACATCGCCGACGAGCGCGTCGACGAGATGGCCCGCACGATCGCGACCGAGACCGGCAAGGCGCTGTCCGAGGCGCGCGGCGAAGCGGGCCGCGCCGGAGGGATCCTGCGGGTGAGCGCCCACGAGGGCGCTACCGCCGCCGGCGAGGTGCTGCCGCTGGACGCCTCGCCCGGAGGCGAGGGAAAGCTGGGCTTCACGCTGCGCCAGCCGTGCGGTGTGGTGGTTGCGATCACACCGTTCAACTATCCGCTGCTGCTCGTGCTGCACAAGGTCGGGCCGGCGCTCGCGGCCGGGAACGCGGTCGTGCTCAAGCCTGCCGAGGCAACTCCGCTCACCGCACTGCTGCTCTGCGAGATCCTGCTCGAGGCCGGGCTGCCGCCGCTGGCGCTGTCGGTGATCACCGGCTCGGGCTCGGAGCTCGGGCCGCTGCTGTGCGCCGACTCCCGCGTGCGGAAAATCTCGTTCACCGGGTCCACGCGCGTGGGCGAGGAGATCACGCGCGTGGCGGGCGTGAAACGGCTGTCGCTCGAGCTCGGCGCGACCTGCCCGACGCTGGTGCTGGCCGACGCCGATATCGACGCAGCGGCCGCGGCGATCGCCACAGGCGGCTACGTGAACGCCGGACAGGTCTGCATCTCGGTCCAGCGCGTGATCGTGCAGGGCCCGGTGCACGGGGACTTCCTAGACGCCCTGCTCCCGCGCGTGGAGGCGATCGAGGCGGGCGACCCGCTCGGCGGCAGCGCGACCATCGGCAGCCTCATCAGCGAGCGCGAGGCCGAGCGCGTCGAGCGGACGATCGCCGAGGCGGCGGGGAACGGCGCCCGCGTGCTGGTCGGCGGCGACCGGGACGGCGCGGTGGTGTCGCCCGCAGTGGTGGACGGGGTCGAGCCGAGCGCGCCGCTCTCTCGCGACGAGCTGTTCGGGCCGGCCGTGGCGGTCACGCGGGTGGCGGACGTGGACGAGGCCATCCGCGTCGCCAACGACTCGAGCTACGGACTGGGCGCCGGGGTCTTCACGAACGACGTGACGGCCGCGATGCGCTTCGTGCGCGAGGTCGACGCCGGCGCTCTGCACGTGAACTGGACGCCGCTTTGGCGCGCCGACCCGATGCCGTACGGTGGCCTGAAGGGCTCGGGTATCGGCAAGGAAGGGCCGCGCTACGCGGTCGAGGAGATGACCGAGTTGAAGACCGTGGTGATCCACGGGCTTTCGTGAGGGGAGGGGATCCGGTGTCGACGATTCGCTTGACCACCGCGCAGGCAGTAGTCCGCTACCTGTCGGCGCAGTACTCAGAGCGCGACGGCGAGCGCCGCCGCCTCATTCCAGGCATGTTCGGGATCTTCGGTCACGGCAACGTGGCGGCGGTCGGTCAGGCGCTCGAGGAGCACGGCGGCGCGCTCACCTACCT
The DNA here is from genome assembly GCA_036392575.1 of Thermoleophilaceae bacterium. GTDB lineage: Bacteria > Actinomycetota > Thermoleophilia > Solirubrobacterales > Thermoleophilaceae > JADGHQ01. Next base: position 4,461 of record DASVXS010000313.1, read on the forward strand.
GCAGCCGCGAAACGAGCAGGCGATGGTGCACACCGCGAGCGCCTTTGCGAAGGCATCGCGCCGCCTGGCCACGCTGGCGTGCACCAGTTCCATCGGGCCCGGCGCGACGAACATGGTCACCGGTGCGGCCCTCGCCACGATCAACCGGCTGCCCGTTCTGCTCTTCCCCGGCGACGTCTACGCCACCCGGCGCCAGGGCCCGGTGCTGCAGCAGCTCGAGCATCCTCTCGAGGGCGACGTGAGCGTGAACGACGCGTTCCGGCCCGTGTCGCGCTTCTTCGATCGCATCGCCCGGCCCGAACAGCTGCTCACCGCGCTGCCCGAGGCGATGCGGGTGCTCACGAGCCCCGAGGAGGCGGGCGCTGTCGTGATCTCGCTGCACCAGGACATTCAGTCGGAGGCCTACGACTTCCCCGAGCGCTTCTTTTCTGAGCGCACCTGGACCGTGCGCCGCCCGCCGCCGGAGCAGGGTTCGATCGACGCCGTCGCGGATCTGCTCGCCGGCGCAGAGCGCCCGCTGATCATCGCGGGCGGCGGCGTGATCTACAGCGAGGCGGAGTCGGAGCTCGAGGCGCTCGCGGAGCGCCACGGAATCCCCGTGGCGGAGACCTTCGGCGGCAAGGGCGCCGTGCGCCGGCCTGCATGGTGGGGCCTCGGCGGGCTCGGCCTCGAGGGCAACCCGGCGTGCAACCAGGTCGCGGCGGAGGCCGATGTGATCGTGTGCGTGGGCACCCGCCTGACGGACTTCGCGACCGCCTCGCAGTCGCTCTTCCAAGACCCGGACGTGCGCTTCGCCGCGATCAACGTGAACGACCGCGACGCCCACAAGCAGAACGGAGTTCCCGTCGTGGCGGACGCACGCGAGGCGCTCCGCGCTCTGGGTGAGGCGCTTGTCGCGCGAGGCGTGGAGCCCTCGGACGAGTACCGCTCGACGATCGCCGAGCGGCGGGACCGCTGGGAGCAGGAGCGCGACGAAGCCCTGCACGCCGACCACGAGCAGGGCATGACCCAGGGACGCCTGATCGGCGTGATGCAGGACTCGGCGCGCGCGGGCGACACGATCATCGCCGCCGCGGGCGGCCCGCCCGGCGACCTGCTGAAGGTCTGGGACGCGACTGAGGGGCGGAACTGCCACCTCGAGTTCGGCTACTCGTGCATGGGCTACGAGCTGCCGGCGGCGCTGGGCGTGCGTCTCGCCCAGCCTGAGGGCGAGGTGATCTCGTTCATCGGCGACGGCACGTTCCTGATGAACCCGACCGAGATCGTGACCGCGATGCAGGAGGGGCTCAAGATCACGCTCGTGATCTCCGAGAACCACGGCTTCCAGGTGATCCGGCGGCTGCAGATGCTGCGCGCCGGTCGCGAGTTCGGCAACGAGTTCCGAGAGCGCGACGGCGATGGCGGCGCGAACGGCGCGCTGTCCGGCGGGCGGCTCGCCGGGGACTATCTCGCGCTCGATCTGGCGAAGGTCGCCGAGGGTCTCGGCGCGCAGGCGTTCCGGGTCTCGACACCCGAGGAGACGCGCGAGGCGCTCGCGCGTGCGCGCGAGGCCCAGGGGCCGGTAGTGATCGTGGCGGAGACCGTGCCACATGCCGACCTTCCCGGCGCGGGAGTCTGGTGGGACGTGGCGCCGTCCGAGGTGTCGGGCGACGAGGTGGTTCGCAAGCTGCGCGCCGAGTACGAGGCCGACCGCGAGCGCCTGCAGCGCTACTACTCGTGAACGCTCCGACCATGAAGGAGAGGCTCGCGGCGGGCGAGACCCTCGTTGGCGCGTTCGCGAACCTCGGTAGCCCGCTCGCGGTCGAAGCGATGGGGGTGGCGGGCCTCGACTGGGTGCTGGTCGATCTCGAGCACGGCGGCGGGCACGAGGCCGCGCTGGTCGGCCAGCTGCACGCCGCTGCTGCGTCGGGCATGCATGCGCTCGTACGCGTCGAGGCGGCAGAGCGGGCACGGGCTGGGCGCGCGCTCGACCTCGGCGCGGAGGGCGTGATGTTCCCGCGCCTCGACACGGTGGACGAGGCGCGCGCCGCGATTCGGCTGCTGCGCTATCAGCCCGACGGCGACCGCGGCGTGGCCACCTACAACCGCGCGTGCGGCTTCGGCACGCGCGCCGACGCGATCGACTCGGTGGCAGAGCGCATCCTCGGAGCGGTGCAGGTCGAGTCGCCGGCGGCCGTGGACGCCGTCGAGGAGATAGCCCAGCTCGACGGGGTTGACGTGCTCTTCATCGGACCCGGCGACCTCTCTCATGCGATGGGCATTCGCGGGCAGATCGACCACCCGGACTTCCGCGGGGCGGTCGAGCGTGTCGTCGCCGCGGCCGAGTCCGCCGGCAAGGGCGCCGGCATCCTCGTGGGCTCGGCCGCCGGACTTCCGGGCGCGATCGAGGACGGCTTCCGCATGATCGGCGTCGGCTCCGACTCGACCCTGCTCGCGCAGGCGGTCGGGGCGGTGATGGCCGCCGCGCGGTGACCGTCGCGCCCGCGATCGTCGCGGCCGGTCCACTCGCCGATCCGGCGCCGGAGATCCTCGGCCGCTTCGGACCGGTGGTCGTGGCCGAACGCGACACCGCCGAGGCTCTGCGACCGCTCCTGTCGGAAGCGGTCGGCCTAGTGGCGCGCGGACCGACGGTTGTCGACGCCGAGCTGCTCGACGCAGCTCCGCGCCTGCGCGTGATCGGGCGCAGCGGTGTGGGCACCGACCGCGTCGACCTCGAGGCCGCCACCGCGCGCGGAATACCGGTCGTGATCACGCCCGGAGCCAACGCCGACGCTGTCGCCGAGGGCGCGATCGCCCTGCTGCTTGCGCTGATCAAGCGGCTGCCGGCGCTCGACTCAGCGGTGCGCGACGGGCGCTGGTCGGAGCGGGATTCGCTCGGGCCTGGCGACGTGGCCGGGACGACCCTGGCGGTGGTCGGCTACGGGGCGATCGGCCGACGCGTGGCTGAGCTGGCGCGGGCGATCGGCATGGAGGTGCTGGTGTGCGATCCACTGGTCGAGAGCTCGGTCTCGCTCGATGAGGCGGTAGCGCGTGCGGATCACCTCACGCTTCATGTGCCGCTCACCGGCTCAACGCGCGGGCTGGTGTCACGCGAGCTGCTGTCGCGCGCCCGGCCCGGGCTGCGGATCGTGAACATGAGCCGCGGCGGGGTCGCGCCGCTTGACGTGCTCGACGAGGGCCTGCGCTCGGGCGCTCTCGGCGGTGTCGGCCTCGATGTCTTCGACCCCGAGCCTCCGGACCCGTCGCACCCGTTCTTCGCTAACGACGGCGTCGTGTGTTCCCCGCACGCGCTCGCGCTCACACCGGCTGCGAAGCGCGCCGTTTTCACCGCGATGAGCGAGGGCATGGCCGCGGTTTTGGACGGCGGCCGCGCGGCGCACGTGGCTAACCCGGCCGTCTATTAGTCGACACAGGGACTCGGGCCTAACCCGGACGTTCCTCGGGTAAGGCAAACGAGGGGCGATGGCTGGATCAGACTTTCACGTCGACGCAAGCGAACTCGTTGCCGGGGTCACGCGTGTAAGGCTTGCTGGTGAGATCGACCTCTCGGTCGCACCGCTTCTCCGACAATCGCTCACCGATCTCGTCCGGCAGGGACACAACAAGCTGCTCATCGACCTCACCGGCGTCACCTTCATTGACTCGAGCGCTATCGGCGTCCTACTGAGCACTGTACGGCGACTTCGGCGCCGACGCGGGAGCCTCGCAGTCCTCTGTCCCAACCCCCGACTACGGCGCCTATTCGAGCTAGTCGGGCACAACCTCATTTTCCCGGTCGACGAGACACTCGAGCAAGCGCTCCGCCATCTCCACGCCACCGGCCGTCCGACGGCTCCATCACACGCGCTCCGCTGACCGCTTGCTGCGGCACTTGCAGGTCCGCTCCACCGCCTGTAAACCGAGAGGCTCGCCCACATAGGAGGTCGAGCATGAAGCGCAATACCGCTACCACCACCGCCCGCCGCAAGACAACCGGCGCAGCACTCACCGGTGCGAGCGCCACCGGCGCGATGGCCGTCGGAGCTCGCGTGTTCGGACCATCGGCCATGGGCCCGCTCGCGATCGCCGTCTCCGCCATCGGCGCGTTGGCAATCGGGCGACTCGCTGTGGCCAACGCGGTAATTCGCAAACTCCAAGCCGAGGAGATCGAGATCGGCTCACTCAAGGTGCGTGAGCTGGAAGTCGCCGGCCAGCGCTGGCCCAGCGCCACCCCCGCGCAAGCGCAGACATAGTTACGCGCGCGACGTAGCGTTCGCGCCTACGGCCCGCCGCGGAACAGGCCCTCGAGCAGCCCCAAGATCGACCGCGGGTCGACGCCGTGCTCGTTCTCAAAGCGCTTTGCATCGGTCTCGTTCGAGAGCGCGAGCACCAGTTCCTCGCGTGATGAGCCCAGTCGGCAGGCCGCCTTGTCGAGGAGCTGGAGCGCGCGGTCCTGGACAAAGCCGGTGATGCCGCCGGTGGACGGCGGTTTTCGCTTCGCCGTGCACGGATCGAGGATCGCGACCGGCTCGGGCCCGAATGCGGCATCAGCGGCGGCGTAGGCCGCGGGTGACAGCACCGCGATCACCGCTGCACCGGCGAGCGCCGGCGCCGCTCTTCGCGCTTGTCCCCAGGGGGTCAGGATCACGCCCGCAAGAAGCGCAAGCCCACCCGTTATCAGGAACGCTGGCTGGAAGGCGTCGCCGACGGCGCTCGTGAGCGTCTCGTCGAGGCGGGTACCAAGCCGGTCGTAGGTGGCGCGCTCTTCGCCCTGGAAGCGCCCGCGCTGCAACTCGACCGCACGGTTCAGCCCATCGCGCGGGTCTTGTGTGTCGACTCCCGCGAGCAGCTCAGGCGCCAGCCCGATCTTGTCCTGAAGCGGGAGCGGGGCGTCGAGCAGGAGCGCGACGCCCTGCTCTCGGGCATGCTCGGTCGAGACGGTCAGCTGGTGAGCGACGATCGGCGCAAGCAGCGCAAGCGCCGCCGCGATGCCGGCGTGGCGCAGGGCGAGCGTGCGGGCGACATCGAGCGTGGTGCGCTCGGGCAGCAGGCCGCCGGCCAGCGCGGGCAGCGCGAGACCCATGCCGAAACCAGCGAGCACCTCGGGCGCGAGCGTCCAGGCAACGCTCGCCGTGGGCAACCAGGCGAGGGCCAGCACGCCGCCGCCGAGCAGTGCGCTCCCGGCCGCGGCACGCACATGGGGGTCCCCGTGCACGCGTGTTCCGGCGAGGGCGCCGAGGGGGATGACGCTGACTGCGGCCGCCGCGCCAAGCGGCGAGATGCTCCAGCCGGCGACGAGGAGCAGCACCAGGAGGAACAGGACGGCGCTGAGCGCAGCCGAGACGAGTGCCAGGCCGAGGGCGGGGCGGAGCGTGAAGCGCTTCGGATGTGCCGGCGCCGACGTGGGCTCCGCGACGTGAGCCGGGCCTGTCCATGCTGCGACCGCGGCCGCCGCGGCCAGCGGCGCTTGGAACACGAAGATCGCCTGCCACGAGAACACCTGCGTGAGCGCGCCGCCGAGCGCCGGACCCACAGCCGTACCGACCACCGCCGCGGCGACCCATGTGCGCCGGCGCCGCGCTTCATCGCCGCCGATGAGTGCGAACGCCGCCACGAGACCGGCGGCACCACCGAGTGCCTGCGCGCCACGCGCGACGAGGAGGGCCGTGAGGTCGTCGGCGGCCGCACAGGCCAGCGAGGCAATCGCCATCAACGCAAAGCCGCCGGCGCCAACCGCGCGCAACGACCACGTGCGCGCGGCGCGCTCTAGCGGGAGCAGCGCCACGGCGATCACCAGCGTGTAGACGCCGATGACAGCTGCCACGCCCTCGACCGTGGTGTCGAGCTCCCGCAGGATCTGCGGAAGCGCCAGCGTGACGATCGATCCGTCAGCCAGCGCCAGACCGGCGGCGAGCGCCAAGACGAGCCATCGAGTGCGCATCACTCAAAGTCTGAACCCGGACGGGCCGGGCGCCGCACGTCGCGACCCCGCTGTATACAAAGCGCCAGCGACTCTCGACCGAAGGGGCGGAATGTCTGCGTTCATCATCACCCGCATCCAAGTGGGCGACTACGACGCCTGGAGGCCGATGTTCGACCAGGACCGGCCGCGCGCACGCGAGAAGGCCAAGAGCCAGCGAGTGTTCCGCGGCGTCGACGATCCGGGCCAGGTCTTCATCGTCCTCGACTTCGACTCCGTGGAAGACGCTCAGGAGTCACGCGAGCGGCTGCTGTCGTCGGGCGTGCTCGACCGCTTCGACGACAAGCACGGCCCGAACGTCGTGGCGGAGGTGGGTGCCTGATGCACTACTCGGAGACGTGAACTCCACCTTCACGCGCGCGCACCGCGGCGGCTCCGGGCCGCCGCTCGTGTTGCTGCACGGATTCATCGACACGTGGCGCACTTGAGAGCTCGTGCTGCCGGCGCTCAAGCGATACCACGACGTGTTGGCGCCGACCTTCGCGGGGCACGCCGGCGGACCTCCGATCGACGGCGAGATCGCCGACTCCTTCTTGGCGGACGCTGTCGAGTGCGCGATGGACGAGGCCGGCTTCGACGCGGCGCACATCGTCGGCAGCTCCCTCGGCGGCTGGCTCGCGCTGCAGCTCGCCGCGCGCGGGAGAGCGCGGACGGTGGTGGCGTTCGCCCCGGCCGGCGGCTGGGCTGAAGACGACGGTTCGTTCAGGCGGACGCTCGGACTGCAGTCGGCGATGGTGCAGTACGCGAGGTCGGCCGCGCCGCAGGCCACCTCGCTGCTGGGCACGCCGGAAGGACGGCGTCGCGCGACGCAGCTGATCACCACGAACTTCGAGCACATCCCCGCAGACCTGCTCGCCCATCAAATGCTCGGTGTGGCCGGCTGCACCACGGCAGGCCCGCTCATCGAGCACGCGCTCGGCCAGCAATGGGCTCTCGATGCCGAGAAGATCACGTGCCCGGTGCGGATCGCCTGGGGCACCCAGGACGCGCTACTCCCGCTGGACTGGGCGGCCACCCGCTTCCGCTACGAATGGCTCCCGAGCGCCGACTGGATCGAGCTCGACGGTGTGGGCCACTGCCCACAACTCGACATCCCGCTCGAGACCGCCGAGCTGATCCGGGGCTTTACGCGCTAGACGGCTGCGCCGGCGCGCTCCATCACGCCGAGCTGTTGCAGGAGCGTCATGAGGTCGAAGTAGTGGCGGGTCGCCCTGACCTTCCCGTCCTCGATCTCCATGACCTGGCAGGCGTCCACTGTCACGCTGCGGTTCGACGCCGGCATCTCGCGGCCGTCGGGCGTCCGCATCGGGCCGCTCTGCGTGCCCGACCAGGTGATCTCGAGCGTGACCGTGTTTCCGTCCACGCACGCCCCTCGTACCGTGCCGCGTCCATCCGGGAACGCTTGCTTCCAGCCGCGTGCAGCGTCGACCTGAGCGTCGGCTCCGTCGAGATGGCGCTGAGTGGCGTACTCGTCCTCGTAGGAGTCGTCCGCCAGAAGCGAGCGCATGCGGTCGAAGTCACCGCTGTTGAAGCACTCGATGCTCTCGCGGGCCACGTCTACTGCGCTGTCGGCCATTGAGGCCTCCCTTCGGTGGACCAGAGGCGCCCCCTCACGGCGAGCGTACGCCCGGGGCCCCGAGCAAGTCAACGGCCCGCGGAAGCGCGCTCTACCCGACGATCTCGCGAACGGCCTGCGTGAAGCGAGCGAGGCCCTCGTCGAGATCCTCGCGGCTGATGATCAGCGGCGGCGCGACCTCGATCGCCGTGCCGTTGTTGCTCACGAGCACGCCGAGCTCGCGCGTGCGCTTCACGATCGCCTTGAGGGTCTCGGCGGGGAGCGGCTCGCGCGTCGTCGGATCGGCGGTGAAGTCGACCGCGGCCCACAGCCCCAGCCCCCGCACCTCTCCGACGGCGTCCAGGTCCTCGAGCCCGCGCAGCGTGTCGAGCGCGTACGCGCCCTCCTGCGCGGCGCGCGCGAGCAGACCGTCGTCCGCGTAGATGTCGATCGCGGTGAGCGCCGCCGCGGCCGCCGCCGGGTGGCCGCCGTAGGTGTGGATATCCGGGTAACCGTCGAGCGCGTCGCGGATCTCGCGGGTGGCGATCGTCGCGCCGAGCGGTATGTAGCCGGCAGTGAGCGCCTTCGCCATGGTCATGATGTCCGGCTTGACGTCCCAGTGGTCCACGCTGAACCACTCCCCGGTGCGGCCGAAGCCGGTGATCACCTCGTCCGCGATGAAGACGACGTCGTACTTCGCGCAGATCTCGCGAACGCGCTGCAGGTAGCCGGCGGGCGGGATCTGCACGCCGTCAGCCTGCGCGATCGGCTCGAGGATGAACGCCGACACGAGTTCCGGGCCCTCGTGCAGGATGTGCTGCTCGAGGTAGTCCGCGCACCTCATGCCGCATTCCTCGTTGCAGTTCTGATGGTCGTAGCCGAACGGGCAGCGGTATGAGATCGGCGACGGGATCCGCGAGAAGCCCGGCACACCCGGCTCCATGGGGCGGCGGACGCCGAGCCAGTCGCTCGCTGCGGTCGCCCCGCCTGCGGCGCCGTGGTAGTCGTTCCAGCGCGCGATCACCTTGTAGGCGCGCGGCTTCGTGCCACGCGCGTGATGGTAGAAGCGCGCGAGCTTGAAGGCCACTTCGTTCGCCTCCGAGCCGCTGCCGACGAACACGCAGGCAGTGAGGTCGCCCGGGGCGAGGCGGGCGATCCGCTCAGCCAGCTCGATCGTTACGTCGGCCTGTGAGTGCGCGGTGCCCCCGTAGTGGAGGCGGCGAAGCTGCTCGTAGACCGCCCGGGCGATGCGCTCCTCGCCGTAGCCGAGCGACGACGCGCGCGAGACCGTGCTCATGAGGTCGAGGTACTCGTCGCCCTCGACCGTCCGCACCCGCACGCCCTCACCGTCGCCCAGCAGCTGAGGCACGCCGGCGTCCACCTCATCGCGCGGGAGCTGCGGCCAGATGTAGTGCTCCCTCGCGACGGAGCGAATATCGGGGGTAGTAGACCGGTTCAGCACAACAACACTTTCATGCCATAAATAGGGCTGTCAAGGGGAGTGGAACGTTTTTGCAATGTGAGCCGCTCTCCGCGTCAGAGTTTCGGCTCCGGCTCCGCGTGGCAACCCGCTGAGCGATGCCTCTCCCGGTTCGACCGCCCCTCGCTCCGATGCTCGCTCGCCTGACCCGCTCGCTGCCGCGCGAGGGCTACCTGTACGAGCCGAAGTGGGACGGCTTCCGGTCTATCTCGTTTCGCGACCGGGGAGAGATCGACATGCGCAGCCGCCACGACCGGCCGCTCGCCCGCTACTTCCCGGAGCTCGTCGACGCGCTTCGTGCCGTGCCGTCCGAGAGCTTCGTGATCGACGGCGAGATCGTGGTCGTGACCGAGCGCGGCTTCGACTTCCCGGCCACGATGGCGCGGCTGCACCCGGCTGCCTCGCGCGTGGAGCGTCTCGCTCGTGAGACGCCCGCCCAGCTCATCGCGTTCGACCTCGTGAGCGAGGGTTCGGACGACCTTCGCGAAACGCGCTTCGAGGAGAGACGCGTGCGGCTCGAGCGGCTCCTGTCCGATCCACCCGACGGCCTTCGCCTCACGCCGATCACCGACGACGCCGAAGTGGCGCAGGACTGGCTCTCGCGATTTGAAGGAGGAGGGATCGACGGCGTGATGGCCAAGCGCCGCGACCTGCACTACCAACCGGGAGCTCGTGCGATGACGAAGGTGAAGAATGAGAGGAGAGCGGACTGCGTCGTGGCCGGCTTCCGCGTGTACGTCGACGCGGAGGACGAGGTCGCCTCCCTGCTGCTCGGCCTCTACGACGATCGACGCGAGCTCGAGCACGTGGGCGTGGCGAGCTCCATGCGGCGCGAGCTGCGGCTTCGACTATTCGACGAGCTCCGGCCGCTGATCGTTCCGCTGCAGGGACACCCATGGGAGCACGGGTACCTCATAGGCGGAGGCGCGCTCGGGCGGCTGCCGGGGTCCGCCGGGCGCTGGACGCCCGACATGGAGCACGACTGGATCCCAGTGAGGCCGGAGCGCGTGGCCGAGGTCGCCTACGAGCAGCTCGACGATTTCCGCTTTCGCCACCCGGCGCGCTTCCGGCGCTGGCGGCCGGACCGCGACCCGCTTTCCTGCAGCATCGAGCAGCTCCGCGCGACGCCGCCTCCGCTCATCACTGCGCTCGAGGGCCGATGACGACGACCATCGGCGGCCGTGACTTGCGGCTCACCAACGTGGATCGGGTCCTGTGGCCAGAGGCCGGCTTCACCAAGGGCGCGATGATCGACTTCTACGCGGCGGTCGCCGATGTTCTCGTCCCGCACCTCGCACGGCGCCCGCTGACGCTCGGCCGCTGGCCGTCGGGCGTCGGGCATCGAGGCTTCGCACAGAACGAGTGCCGTGGCGCTCCGGAGTGGATGGAGACGGCGCCACTCGTACTGGCGAGCGGCGAGGTGCGGAACTACTGCGTCGTGAACGACGCGGCCTCACTGGTCTGGGTGGCGAACCTCGTAGCGATCGAGCTACATCCCTACCTCGCGCCGGTCAACGCGCCCGATCGACCAATCGCCGTCGCATTCGATCTCGATCCGTATCCGCCGCGAGGGCTGCTCGACGCGTGCGCGCTGGCTCTGCGCCTGCGGGAGCTACTCGCCGACAGAGGGCTCGAGGCATTCCCGAAGACTTCCGGCGGCACGGGCATGCACATCTTCGTGCCGCTCGACGGAGAGACCGGCTACGACGAGAGCCGTGGGTTCGCGCGCACACTCGCCGCGCGCCTCGAGAGCGAGACGCCTGACCTCGTCAGCACGAGCACCCGCCCGGGCGACCGCCGTGGGCGGCTGTTCGTCGACTGGATGCAGAACTCGCCCCGCCGCTCGACCGTCGCGCCGTACTCGCTGCGCGCCACGGACGTCCCCGGGGTCTCGACGCCCGTGCGCTGGGATGAGATCGAGGACGCACTGCAAGACCGCACTCCAACTGCCCTCGTGTTCGGTCCCGACGACGTACGCGAGCGAGTCAGACGCGACGGCGACCTTTGGCGGCCGATGCTCGAGCTGCGGCAGGAGCTGCCGCAGGGTTAAGCCGGCACTCGCTCGTGCGTGACGCGCGGCGCCTGGCCGTCGAGCGTGAACACCACCACGTCCTCGGCTTCGGACGCGTGTCCGACCGCGGCCTCGCCGGGCGCGACGGCGATCGCCGTGCCGACCGGGCTCGGGCTCCCGAGGATCGACGCCATCACCAGGCTGTTCGCGACCACGACCGTCGAGCCGATCGCGTCGCTGTACACCTCCGCGCGCGATCGCTCCCAGCGCCGGTCCTTGGTGGGGCGCGCGAACACCGGCACGAGGATCAGCGACACGCCGTGCGCGTGGAGCGCGCCGGCGCACATGTGAAGCCGGGCAAGGTCCTCGCACACGAGCATCGCGATGCGGGCCCCGCCGGCCTCGATCACGCAGACCCTCTCGCCGCGGCTGAGGTCCTCGTCGATCGGCGCGCTCAGGCGGTCGCCGAGCTGCCACAGTTCGAGGTCGCTCGGAGAGAAGTTGAACGGATGCAGCTTCCGCTGGCTCGCGAGCGTCTCGCCGGTGAGCGCGTCCAGCAACACCGCGGTGTTGGCAGGGGGACTTGCGCCCTCGACGTCGCCGGTGCCGGCGAGCACGAGCCGCAGGCTGCTCGACGCTGCGCGTTCACGTCCGCGGAGCGCCCGGCGCCACTCGTCGAGCAGATCGGCCGACAGGCACAGCTCCGGTACGACCCCAATCGCAACCTCGTGCTCATCCCACGCCGCGATCACCTGCTCGATCCGGCGCCGCGTGGCCTCACTGCCGCACGGGTGGATCCGGTAGAAGCGCATGTCGCCGCGCTCCAGCACTCGCCACGAGAGCTCCGCGGGCTCGCGAATCATTGGTGCCGTGGCGATACGGAGGCCGCCCTCGCGATCGGCCGGAGTGAGGCGAGCGTGGGCGGGCAGCGAGCGGTGATCGCAGTCATCCCACTCCGCGGCGCCGACGCGCACGGTCGCACCGAATGCGTCGGCGACGTCGTTCGGGAGCTGGCCGCGACGGCCCGGCCGGGCAAAGCGCGGCAGCAGCGCACCGGGCAGCGTGCCCGAGTTGAGTCGGCCGGTCTCGGCGTAACACAGCGCGTACTCGGCGACCGCGCGCGGCGCCACTCCACCCAGCGCCGGGTTCGCGTGGGCGAGGGCAGCGTCGAGGCCGAGGAGGAGCGCGAACGGTGAGCCTTCTGCGGCGGCTGTCGCGCTCAGCGTTCCGGCGAGCGCGGAGCGCTCGACTTCACTCGCGCCGGCCATCAGGCCCGGATCGGCGAGCCAGCCCTCGACGTTCGCGTGGAACTCAGCCGGCGAGAGGCGGTCGAAGAGCTCGCAGAAGAGATCGGCGTAGTCGGCGCTCACTTGACAAACACTTGACACATCCGGATACCAGCGCTACCTTCGGTGAGCCGTGGCTGCGATGCCCACCGTAGACCAACCGCGGGAGCCGGATGCCCCGAATTCGCGCACGGACGCAATCGTGCGCAGGCTCGACGAGCTCACGCCCGACGGCCCTCCATCCGAGGGCCGGCTTGAGGCCCTGGCGCTCGGCCTGGTCGATGCCGTTCTCGACGCTGACGAGGCCACGCTGCGCGCCATGCTCGCCTCGCTCCGCGCAGCCCGCTCGCGCATGCTCGAGGGCGATGGCCCCGATCGCGAGCGGTTGCTCGGCTGGCTCGAGGCGATGACGGCTGCGACCGCGGGAGCGCTCGACCGAGTCGCGCCGGCCGCTCCGAGTGGCGCGGTCGCGCCTCGCACGCGCGCGCACGACTTCCTCAAGGCGCTCGCGGGATCGCGGCCCGTCGGGAGCGCCGAGCTCCGCAGCCTGCTCGGCACTGATGAGACGCAGGTGAGCCGCACCGGACGCGGGCTGCTCGAAGCGGGCCTGGTGAGCCGCGCGAAGGCGGGCCGCCAGGTGTTCTGGCGGCTCACCCCGCGCGGGCGGCAGGCGCTCGAGGAGGTGGATGCGCTCGAGCCCGCGCCCGGCAGCCCCGAGTTCTTCATGGACGCGATCCGTCGTGGGTACGAGGGCCGCGCACGGCCGGAGCCCGACCCGACCCGTCGCCGGATCATCGAGAGCGCGATGGCGCTTCACAGGGAGCATGGAGTCGGGAAGACGACCGTGTCGGACATCGCCGACCAGGTGGGCGTTGATCCGGCGACCGTCGAGTCCTACTTCCCCACCCGGGACGACCTCGTGCTGAGTTGCGGCCAGCACATTCTCGAAACACTGCGCCTGCCCCCGCCCGAGCGCGCCCTCGAGATGTTCGCCGGGGCCGACGCGCCACACGAGCGCGCGAGGCGCATGGTCGAGACGCTGTTTGCTGCCTACGAGCGGCAGGGCACGTCCGTCGCGAACGTGGAGGCGGAGCGTGCCGCCCTGCCGCTCGTCGCCAACTCTCTCGGCCAGGTGGACGCGTGCGTTGACGCGCTGGTGCGCGAGGCAGTCCGCGGAGATCCCGCGCTCCTCGACCCGGTTCGAAACGTCGCCGGAGTGCGCGCGTGGCAGGAGCTGAGGAAGACGGTTTCCCACGAGGAGGCGGTCGACGAGGCGACGGCCAAGGTCGAGGCGGAGCTCAGCTCGGCCGGCCGGAGCTGATCGTCGTCGCGATCAGCGGCACGCCCGGGCGATAGACCAGGTGCGCCGGCGACGGCGCTTCGAGAATTACCGCGTCGGCACGGGCGCCCGGTCGCAGGTGCCCGAGGTCATCGCGCCCCAGCGCCGTCGCGCCGCCGAGCGTGGCGGCCTCGATCGCCTCCTCCACCGTCATGTGCATCTCGCGCACCGCGAGCGCGATGCAGAAGCTCATGGAGGTCGTGTAGCTCGAGCCGGGATTGCAGTTCGTGGCGATGGCGACGGTCGCTCCCGCGTCGATCACCCGCCGCGCGTCGGGATAGGGCTCCCGCGTTGAGAAGTCGGTCGCCGGGAGGAAGGTGGCGACGGTCGAGCTCGCGGCGAGCGCCTCCACGTCGGCGTCGGTGAGGTAGGTGCAGTGGTCGGCCGATGCCGCGCCCATCTCCACGGCGAGCTGCACACCCGGTCCCTCGCCGAGCTGGTTGGCGTGTACGCGCAGGCCGAGGCCCGCGTCGCGCCCGGCCTCGAGGATGGCGCGCGACTGGTCGGCGTCGAACGCACCCTCTTCGCAGAACACGTCGATCCAGCGCGCGTGCGGCGCGCAGGCCGCGAGCATCTCGCCGCGGACGAGGTCGACGTAGTCGTCTGAGCGGCCCTCGTACTCGGCCGGCACCACGTGGGCACCGAGGAACGTGACGTCGTCGCTCAGCTCGGACGCGATCGAGCAAAGCCGTGCCTCGCCGTCCACGTCGAGCGCGTAGCCCGACTTGATCTCGAGGTGGGTGATGCCCGCGCGCAATGCTTCCTGCCGGCGCTGCTCCGCGAGAGCACGCAGCTCCTCGCTGGACGCGGCCCGCGTGGCCTCGACGGTCGTCCGGATGCCGCCCGCCGCGTAGCGGGCGCCTGCCATGCGCGCCGCGAACTCCTCGGCGCGGTCGCCCGCGAACACGAGGTGCGTGTGGCTGTCCACGAAGCCGGGGATGACGCAGCGCCCGGCAGCGTCGATGCGCTCGTCGGCGGCCGCGCCCTCGGGCTCGATCGCCGCCACGCGGTCGCCGTCGAGAACGAGCGCCGCGTCGCGCACCGAGCGGAGCTCCGGGTCGTTGGTGACCAGCAGCCCGATGTTGTCGATCGCGAGCGTGCTCACGCGGTGACCGCGGCGATCGAGTGCCTCAGCTCGTTCGCGACGTCGAGCGCGAGATGCGCGCCGTCCCACACGATGCGGCGGCCGCCCATGATCACGTGGCGCACGTCAGCCGCGGCGCCGGCGAACACCACGGCCTCGAGCGCCTCGGCCGGCGTTGCACCCGCCAGGCGCACGCTGTCGAGTCCGACCGTCACGAGGTCGGCGAGCGCCTCCTCCTCGATCCGGCCGCCGTCCGGCCATCCGAGGCAGCGGTAGCCGGACTCGGTCGCGGCCCGCAGGAGCTCAGCGGCGGTGTGGTGGCCGCGCGCGCCGGTGACGAGGCGCTCGTCGAGCTCCACCGCGCGGGCCTCCTCGAAGATGTCGATGACGGCGTGCGAGTCGCTGCCGAGCGACAGCGACGCGCCGAGCTCGGCGAGCATGCGGGCGGGGCCGACTCCGTCGGCCAGGTCACGCTCGGTGGTGGGGCAGAGGCAGCAGCAGGCGCGCCGGTCGCCGAGCAGTCGCACGTCCGGCTCGGTCACATGAGTTGCGTGAACCGCCGTAAAGCGCTTGCCGAGCGCCCCCTCCCGGTCGAGCAGCTCTGTCGGCGTGACGCCGTATGCCTCGATCGAGTCCTCGTTCTCGCTCGGCTGCTCCGACACGTGCGCGTGCAAGGGCCGCGAGTGCTCCGCGGCCCACGTGGCGACGACCCGAGCCGAGTCCGGGTCGACGGCGCGCACGCTGTGGATCGCCGCACCCACCTTGGCGGCCTCCGACTGCGGAATCGCCTCCACACGCCGGCGCCACGCTTCGACGCTGCCGTCGGAGAAGCGTTCCTGCACCCCGTCTGGCTCCTGGCCGATTCCGCCAAGCAGGTAACAGGCGTCGAGCAGCGTGACGCGAACGCCCGCCTCGGCGGCTGCCTGCAGGATCACGTGGCCCATCGCGTTCGGGTCGTCGTAGGGCTCGCCGCCCGCGCGGTGGTGGAGGTAGTGGAACTCACCGACCACCGTCACGCCGGCGAGGGCCATCTCCGCGAACGTGGCCCGCGCGAGATCGAAGTAGTTGTCTAGGTCGAGCCTGGCGGCGAGCTCGTACATCTGCTCGCGCCAGGTCCAGAACGAGCCGCGGCCCCGCTCGGCGCGCCCCCGGAGCGCGCGGTGGAACGCGTGAGAATGCGCGTTCGCGAGCCCCGGAAGCGTGAGGCCGCGTAGGTGCTCGGCGTCGCCCGGCGGAGACTCGACTCCGGTCATGATCGACGCGATCCGGTCGCCCGACACGTCGATCACAACGCCCTCCTCGGGCCGGTCGCCGCCGAGCCACGCGAGCTCGCACCAGTAGGACATGAACGTCAAGAGCCCACCCGCTCCACGAGCGCGGCCGCACGCACCGCGAACTCGTCGCGATGGAAGCGCTCGAACTGCTCCCAGGTCATGAACGTGCGCGGATCGCGCACGCGGTCGAGGAACAGGATGCCGTCGAGGTGGTCGAGCTCGTGCTGGAAGGTCCCGGCCGTGAGCCCGCGTCTCACCTCGTCGTGTGAATCGCCGTGCCGGTCGAGGTAGCGCACCCGCACGTTCACGTGCCGCTCCACCACACCGCGCAGGTCGGGCACCGACAGGCAGCCCTCGTTGATCTCCGCCGTTTCGTCGTCGATCGGCTCGATCGCCGGGTTCACGAGCACGGTGAGCGGCACGGGCGGCTTGTACGGGTAGCGCGGGTTGTCCGGCTCAACCTCCACGACGGCGATGCGCAGCGTCTCGTACACCTGGTTCGCCGCGATGCCGGCGCCGTTTGCGGCGCGCTTCGTGTCGATCATGTCGTCGATCAGGCGCTGAACCTCGGGCGAGCGCAGCTCCTCGGGCGTCACCTCGAGCGCACGTTCGCGCAGCACCGGATGGCCGACGGTGGCGATCTCGCGGACCGCCATCAGCCGTCCTGCATCGGGATCCGCACTCCCCGCTCGCGGGCGACCTCGCCCGCGCGCTCGTAGCCGGCATCGGCGTGACGCATGACGCCTGTGCCGGGATCGCTCGTCAGCACGCGCTCGAGCTTCGCCGCCGCAGCCTCGCTGCCGTCCGCCACGCACACCATGCCCGCGTGAATCGACCGGCCGATGCCCACGCCTCCTCCGTGGTGGACGCTCACCCACGACGCGCCCGACGCCGTGTTCACGAGCGCATTCAGGAGCGGCCAGTCGGCGATGGCGTCGGAGCCGTCCGCCATGTCCTCGGTCTCGCGGTAGGGCGACGCGACCGACCCGGAGTCGAGGTGGTCGCGCCCGATTACGATCGGCGCGCTCAGCTCGCCGCTTCGAACCATCTCGTTGAAGCGCAAGCCGAGGCGGGCGCGCTCACCGTAGCCGAGCCAGCAGATGCGCGCCGGCAGTCCCTGGAACGCGATCTTCTCACCGGCGTGCCCGATCCAGCGCGCGAGCCGCTCGTCGTCGGGGAATTCCGCCAGCACTGCCCGGTCGGTCGCGGCGATATCCGCGGGATCGCCCGACAGCGCGACCCAGCGGAACGGCCCGCGCCCCTCGCAGAACTGGGGGCGGATGTAGGCGGGCACGAAGCCCGGGTAGGCGAACGCGCGCTCGAAGCCGCCGAGCTTCGCCTCCGCGCGCAGGCTGTTCCCGTAGTCGAACACCTCCGCGCCGCGGTCGAGGTAGCCCACCATCGCCGCGCAGTGCGCGGCCATCGAGCGGCGCGCGCGGCGGACGTACTCGTCGGCGTCGCTGGTGCGGAGCGCGAGCGCCTCGTCGTAGCTCATGAGCGCCGGCACGTAGCCGCTCAGTGGGTCGTGCGCGCTCGTCTGGTCCGTGACCACGTCGGCCTCGAAGCCCTGGTCGAGCAGCGCGGGGAACACCTCGGCGGCGTTGCCGAGCAGGCCGACGCTCAGCGGCCGGCGTTCCTCCTTGGCCCGCCGCACCCGCGCGACGGCGTCGTCGATCCCGTCAGCCTGCTCGTCGAGGTAGCGCGTCTCGAGCCGGCGCTCGATCCGGTGCGGGTCGACCTCCACGCACAGCGCCACGCCCTCGTTCATCGTCACGGCGAGGGGCTGGGCGCCGCCCATGCCGCCGAGCCCGGCGGTGAGCGTGATCGTTCCTGCGAGCGAGCCGCCGTAGCGGCGCCGCGCGATCTCCGCGAAGCACTCGTAGGTGCCCTGCACTATCCCCTGGCTGCCGATGTAGATCCAGGAGCCCGCGGTCATCTGCCCGTACATCGTCAGGCCGAGGTCCTCGAGGCGGCGGAACTCCTCCCACGTGGCCCAATCGGGCACCAGGTTCGAGTTGGCGATCAGTACGCGCGGCGACCACTCGTGCGTGCGGAACACGCCTACCGGCTTGCCCGACTGCACGAGTAGGGTCTCGTCGTCACCGGGCGCGCGGAGCTCGCGCACGATCGCGTCGAAGGCCTCCCAGGAGCGCGCCGCCCTGCCGGTGCCGCCGTAGACGACCAGGCGGTCGGGGTCCTCGGCCACCTCGGGGTCGAGATTGTTCATCAGCATGCGCAGCGCCGCTTCCTGCTGCCAGCCGCGGCACGAGACCTCGCTTCCGCGCGGCGCGCGCACGGGACGCGCGCCCTCGCTCATTCGAGCCCTCC
>DASVXS010000314.1:0-3784 GCA_036392575.1 Thermoleophilaceae bacterium
AGTTCGGGTCACTGCCGATGGCCTCCCGGACCTCCTCCGGGGTCCAGACGTAGAAGCGCCCCTCCTCGCCCTCGGAGTCGGCGTCGAGCGCCGAGTAGAACCCGCCCTCGGGCCCGCGCATCTCGCGAAGCGCCCAGTCCAGCGTCTCGGTGGTGACGCGACGGAAGACCGGGTCCTCGGTCACGAGCCAGCCGTGCAGGTACGCGCGCGCGAGCAGCGCGTTGTCGTAGAGCATCTTCTCGAAGTGGGGGACGAGCCACTTCGCGTCGACCGAATAGCGCGCGAATCCGCCGCCGATCTGGTCGTACATCCCGCCGTTGGCCATTCCGTGGAGCGTGTGAACGCTCATCTCCGTATCGCCGCGGCGGAGCAGGAACTCGATCGCCGAGGAGGGCGGGAACTTCGGGGCACCGCCGAAGCCGCCGTAGACCGGCTCGAACTGCTCGCGCAACCGCTCCACGGCCTCGTCGAGCGAGTCGGGCTGTAGCGGGTCCACCGACGGCGCCAGCAGCGCTCCCCCGCGAAGACGCTCCGCGACGTTCTCAACGTTCTGGCGAATCTCGTCTTGGCGCGTGGTCCACGCCTCGGCGATCGCCGCCACCACCTGCTGCCAGCTCGGCATGCCGCGCATGGGCTGCGGCGGGAAGTACGTGCCCGCGTAGAACGGCACCTGCTCCGGGGTCACGAACACGTTCAGCGGCCAGCCGCCCTGCCCGGTCATCGCCTGGCAGGCCTCCATGTAGATCGCGTCGACGTCCGGGCGCTCCTCGCGGTCGACCTTGATGCAAACGAGCAGCTCGTTCATGAGCGTCGCCGTGTCGGGATCCTCGAACGACTCGCGCTCCATCACGTGGCACCAGTGGCAGG
Source organism: Thermoleophilaceae bacterium (assembly GCA_036392575.1). Taxonomy (GTDB): domain Bacteria; phylum Actinomycetota; class Thermoleophilia; order Solirubrobacterales; family Thermoleophilaceae; genus JADGHQ01. The sequence continues at coordinate 868 of DASVXS010000314.1, forward strand.
CGGAGTAGCCGATCGACACGAGCACCGGCTTGTCCTCGGCGCGCGCCTTCTCGAACGCCTCGTCGCCCCATGGGAACCAGTCCACGGGGTTGTCCTTGTGCTGGAGGAGATACGGGGAGGTCTCTTCGGCGAGGCGATTCGCCATCTCCCCGAGGCTACCGATGCGGCGTCACGATGACCTCAGCTCGTGGAGCGCAGTTCCGCGCGCTTGATCTTGCCGCTCGCCGTCTTCGGCAGCGCCTCGGCGAACTCGACGATGCGCGGGTACTTGTAGGGCGCCGTCTCCGACTTCACGTGGTCCTGCAGCTCCGAGGCCATGCGCTCGCCCGGCTCGTGTCCCTCCCTCAGCACCACGATCGCGCGCACCACCTGGCCGCGCTCGTCGTCGGGCGCGCCAACGGCGGCCGCCTCCGCGACAGCCGGGTGCGACACGAGCGCCGACTCCACCTCGAAGGGCCCGATCCGGTAGCCCGCAGAGATGATCACGTCGTCGGTGCGCCCCTCGAACCAGAGGTAGCCGTCCTCGTCCTCGCTGACACGGTCGCCCGTTCGCCACACGTCGTCCGGACCGTCTAGGAAGAAGGTGGGGATCGTGGAGGGATCGGCGCAGAGCTCGCCGTCGTCGATCCACAGCTTGAAACCAGGCAGTGGCTTGCCCATCGAGCCGGGCCGCACCGGCGGGCCGATCGGCATGCCGGTGAGCGCCCCGGTCTCGGTCTCCCCGTAGCCGTCGTGGATCTGCACGCCGGTGGCGTCCGCCCATACGCGCACGATCTCGGGGTTGAGAGGCTCGCCGGCGGCGACTGCATGGCGGAGCGGCGGCAGCCGGCGCAGCTCGGTGCGCTTCGCGATCGCCCGGTACTCCGTCGGCGCCATGCACAGCACGTTCACGCCCTCCTGCTCGGCGACCTCGAGCCGCTCGGCCGGGTCGAAGCGGGCGTCGTGCAGCAACGCGCCCGCCCCTCGGATCCACGGCGCGATGAACACGTTGCGCGCCGACTTCGACCACCCGGTCGCGGCCGTACACCAGCAGAGGTCGCCCTCGCGTGCGCCGAACCAATGCTCGGCCTGCACCGCCTGGCCGGTGAGGTAGCGATGGCCGTGCCGTATCGGCTTGGGCTCGCCGGCCGTGCCGGACGTGAAGGTGATCAGGACCGGGTCCGTGGGTGCCATCACCTCGGCCGGGAACGGGTCGGGCTCGAACAGCGCCTCGTCGGGGACGGCGAGCAGCTCGCCGTCGTAGCCGCTCGCGGCGAGCGTCTCGAGGTTGCGGGCGTCCGTCACTACCGCGCTTGGGCTAGTCCGTTCGATCCGCTCGCGCAGGTCCTTCGGACGCAGCTGCTCGTTGCACGGGAGCGCGACCGCGCCCATACGAAAGCAAGCGACCATGGCATAAACCCACTCGGGCCGGTTGCCAATCAGTGTCATGACCACGTCGCCGCGGTGCACTCCGCGGAGTGCCAGCGCGCCAGCTAATCGGGCCGTGCGGTCACCCACTTCGCCGAAGCTGATCTCGCGGCGGCGCCCCTCGCGATCCCGCTCCACGAGCGCGATCCGGGCGGATGGAGCGGTGCCGACGACGTCCGTCGCGAAGTTCATTCGGGCAGGATCGTAAGGCTCTTCCCGCGAATTACGGGTTTAAGTACGACACTCCGCCGGACGATTGTGTATCGTGCCGACCACGCCGAATCCGCGAAAGCGGAGCGGGGGAACCAGATTCGGGGCGAATCTTCCCTTCGGGGGAGACACGCAAGCTCTTTCAGCGTGAGCCCGTCAGCTAACCCCGCAGGCGGACGAAAGAGACCTTGCCTTCGCGTCGCAACATTACGTTTGCGCTGGCTGCCGCCATGGCTGCTTGCGTCCTTGCCCTGCCCGGACTCGCATTCGCGCAGACTGGAAACGGATCCGGTGGCGTTTCGCCGGACGATCCGGCGTTCAAGCCGGCAGGCAAGGCGAAGCTGATCAACGGCATCGCATTCCCGCCGGCCGACGCTCCGCCGGCAGTCGTGGCCGCGATCAACGCGGCGAACAAGATCGTCACCAAGCCGTACCGTTATGGCGGCGGCCATGCAGCCGGGTTCAACGACTCGGGCTACGACTGCTCCGGCTCGGTGAGCTACCTGCTCCACGGCGGCGGCCTGCTCAACTCGCCCCTCGACTCGAGCGCGTTCATGAAGTGGGGCGAGGCCGGCGTAGGTAAGTGGATCACCGTCTACACGAACCCGGGCCACGCCTTCGCGATGATCGCCGGCCTGCGCTTCGATACCGGCTACCGCACTCGCGTCGCCCGCAAGAGGGGCGCCAAGCCGGGCAGCGGGCCGCGCTGGGACATCCGGCGCTCGACGCGCGGTTTCTCGGCGCGCCATCCTGTCGGGCTTTAGGCCCTAGCCTGAATCGCGACCTTCGGGCGGAAGGGCCGCGTCTCGTGGCCGCCCTCGGCATCCACGATCAGTGCCATTGACTCCGGGATCTCGTGCCAGGCACCCGGGAGGTCGGCGAAGGGCTCCGACACGATCACCCGGTCGCCCTCGCGCAGCATCTGCAGGCGAGGGTTCTCCGGGTCGAGCTTCCGGAGCGCGTCCACGTCGGCCGACGTGAACAGCGTGCGCGGACGGTCCGCGCTCGCATAGCGAACGGCCCAAATGCGCTCGCCGTCCGAAACGCCGATGCTTGCCTGCAGCGCCGGCTCGATGCCGTGGCGCCGTAATGCTTCCTCCACGTGTCCGAGCGCGGATTCGACCGCTGCGATCGGATCTTGCTCGAGCCCGTAGGAGAGGGCCAGGTGAAAGACCACTTCCGAGTCCGTGGAGCCCTGGATCTCGGCAACGGACTCGGAATCGAGCGCCATCAGGAGGTCGCGTCGGATCGCGTGGAAGTCGTTGACCAGTCCGTTGTGCACGAAGAGCCAGCGGCCGTG
>DASVXS010000315.1:0-13941 GCA_036392575.1 Thermoleophilaceae bacterium
CTATGCCGCGGGCGGCGACGGGGCGAGCTTCGACTTCGCCGACTACGGCCAGAAGGGAAATCCCTGCGGGGATCCCCCGGGACCCGCCGGCACGAATCTCACCACGCCTACCGCCGAGGGCGGCTCCCTGCGCTCGCAGGATGTGGTCACGCCCGGCGATCCGACCGGGCTCAGCGGCTCTGTGATCCGGATCGAGCCGGAGACCGGCCAGGCCGCGCCGGGGAACCCGTTTAGCTCGAGCAGCGACGTGAACGCGCAGCGGATCATCGCCTACGGCCTCCGCAACCCGTTCCGGATCGCGTTCCGCCCGGGCACGAACGACCTATGGATCGGCGATGTGGGCAACGCCACCTGGGAGGAGCTGAACCACACGAACGCTGCCGACTCGACGGCCGACAACTTCGGCTGGCCCTGCTGGGAGGGAGCGGCGCACCAGGGATCGTACGAGGCCGCAGGCACAAGCCTCTGCAACCAGATCTACGCGAACGGCGGCACGACCTTGCCGTTCCTCACCTACAACCACAGCAACCCAGTGGTCCCCGGGGAGACCTGCCGGACCGGCTCGGGATCCGCAGTCACGGCTCTGCGCTTCTCGTCGTCGGTCGCGCCCTATCCGTCGTCGTTCCAGGGCGGCCTGTTCTTCGCCGACGACCCGCGCCAGTGCATCTGGTACATGCCGCCGGGAAGCGGGGGCATTCCGGACAAGAACTCCGTCCAGGTGTTCGAGACGACGGCGCACAACCCGGTCGACATGCAGATCGGGCCGGACAACAAGCTCTGGTACATGGACTTCGACTTCTTCGGCGGCGCGGGCGGCAGCCAGATCCACCGCATCGACTGGACGCCGGGCAACCAGGCGCCTGTCGCGAAAATCTCAGCGAACCCCACGAACGGAGCGACGCCGCTGGCGGTGAGCTTCAGCGGGACGGGCTCGTCCGACCCCGAGGGCAGCGCGCTCACCTACCGCTGGGATCTGAACGGGGACGGGACATACGGTGACTCGACTTCGGCCACGCCGTCGTTCACCTACGCGACCAACGGCGTCTACAACGTCGGGCTCGAAGTCACCGACAACGTGGGCCAGAAGGGCTACGACCACGTCGCGGTCACGGCAGGCAACAGCGCCCCTACCGCGGTGATCAGCACCCCGCTTCCCTCCACCACCTGGAAGGTCGGCGACCCGATCAACTTCTCCGGGAGCGCCACCGATGCGCAGGACGGCACCGAGCCGGCCTCACGCCTCACCTGGTCGGTGATCATGCACCACTGCACGACGCCCAACACCTGCCATACGCATCCGATCCAGGACTATGCGGGCGTGGCCTCGGGCTCGTTCGCCGCGCCGGACCACGAGTACCCGTCTTGGATCGAGGTGGCCCTCACAGCCACCGACTCCGGCGGGCTGAGCAACACGCAGAGCGTGCGCCTCGACCCGAAGACGGCGGTGGTGACGATGCAGTCGAGCCCTGCCAGCCTGAAGCTCGCGATCGATTCGAGCCTGCTGACCGCGCCGTTCACGAAGACCGTGATCCTTGGCTCGGACAACTCGGTCAGCGCGGGCAGCCCGCAGCGGCTCGGCAGCCGCACGTACTACTTCCGCGGCTGGTCCGACGACGGCGCGCAGAGCCACAACCTCACGATCAACGGCAACACGACGCTCACCGCCACCTACGGCCGTATCCGGCTCGGCTCGCGAGCGGCGGCGAAGCGTCGCGCAGCCGCCAGGCGGCGGGCGGCCGCCCGCCGAAAGGCAGCGAAGCTGCGCGCCGAACGGCTCCGGCGCGCGCGCCTCCATCACAGGCACGCGCACCACAGGCACGGCTGAGCCTCAGGCGGCCTGAGACTCGCAGGGCCGCGGCGACGCGGGCAGCGCCGCGACCTCGGGCTTCCGGCGGCTGATCCCGGGGATCGCAAGCGCCGCGAGTGCGCCCGCGCCGAGCACGGCCACGCCCACCCAGAGTGCGGGGACGACCCCGTCGACGAAGGCCTGCGCGGACTGGTAGCCGCCCGAGGCCGCGAACACCGACGCGAGCACGGACACGCCGAACACGCCGCCGAGCTCGCGCACGGTGTTCGTGGCGCCGCTCGCCTTCCCGGCTTGGTCCGGCCGAACGGCCTGGAGCACCGAGTTGGCGGCCGGCGCGAACACGAGCGCCATCCCCGTGCCCGCCATCACGAACGCCGGAACGAGCAGCCCGTAGGCGGTGTCCGGCGCCGTCACGACGGCGATCCACGCGAGTGCGATCGCCTGCAGCGCGAGTCCCGTGGCCATCAGCGGGCGGCTGCCAATCCGGTCCGACCAGATGCCGGCGAACGGCGCAATCACCATCGGCATACCAGTCCACGGCAGTGTGCGCAGCCCGGCCTCGAGCGGCGACATGCCCTGCACGGTCTGGAAGAACTGGGCGAGCAGGAAGATCGCCCCGAAGATGCCGAAGTACATGGCGAACGAGACGCCATTCGTGGCGCTGAACCTGCGGCTTTGGAAGAAGCGCAGCGGCAGCATCGGGCTCTCGGACCGCCGCTCGACGACGGCGAAACCGATGAGGAGCAAGACGCCGGCGGACAACGAGGCCAGCACGGTCGTTGCGCTCCAGCCAAGTGACTGCGCCTTCACGACTCCGTACACCACGCCGAGGAGGCCGACGCTGCCGAGCACGAGGCCTCGCAGGTCGAGGCGCTCGCGCGGCCCGAAGCTCTCGTCCAGGTGTCGTGCGGCGAGCGGGATGGCGAGCAGCCCGATCGGCACGTTCAGCCAGAAGATCCACTGCCACGAGAGGCCGTCCACGACGGCGCCGCCGACAACCGGGCCGAGCGCGACGCCGAGGCCGCTGATGCCCGACCAGGCGCCGAGGGCCAGGCCCCGCCGGCCCGCGGGCACCGCTTCGGCTAGCAGCGTGAGGGTGAGCGGGGTCACCACTGCCGCGCCCGCGCCCTGCAGCGCGCGCGAGGCGATCAGCGCCCCGGTGTCCGGGGCAATTGCCGCCGCGGCGGAGCCGAGCGTGAAGATCGCCAGGCCGCCGAGGAACGCGCGCCGGCGGCCGAAGCGGTCGCCGAGCGCGGCGCCGGTGAGCAGCAGGACGGCGTAGGTGAGCGTGTACGCGTTCACCGTCCACTCGAGCTGCTGGATCGTGGCGCCGAGGTCTTTGCGGATCACCGGCAGCGCCGTGGTCACTACGAGGTTGTCGAGCGTGACCATGAAGAGGGCCGCCGAGACGATCGCGAATGTCCAGATGGTGCGCGACTTCATTGCTGCTCCTTGGGGTCGGCCGGCACGTGCGGGTCCTCCCCGCGCGCGAGTCGCTCCTCGACTTCTCGCCACCACGCGGCCATGTGGTCGTGCTCGGCGAGTCCGGCTTGGAGGGTGAGGTACGGAAAGCGCGTCTCCGCGTCGCGTGCGTGCGGCTCGATCTCTCGCAGGGCCGCGCCGACTCCCTCGTGGAGCCGGCGGTTCGCCTGCACGGCACGCACCAGCTCGTCCGCGCTCATCGAGTCCCCGAAGAAGATCTTCAGGAGGCCTTCGTCGCGGAGCTCGTAGGACGGCTTCTCATCCGACGCGAGCCAGTCGTGCAGCGCACGCTCGCCGTCCTCGGTGAGCTCGTACACCCTGCGGCGCCTGCCCCCCGAGGGCTCGTCGCGCCCGGTGATGAGGCCGTCCTGCTCGAGCCGCTTGAGCTCGGGATACAGCTGTCCGTAGCTCGCCGCCCAGAAATGGCGGGTTGAGACGTCCACCAGCGACTTGATGTCGTAGCCGGTGTTCCGGCCGAGCTTGATCATCCCGAGGATCACGCGTGCCGTGGGATTGAGCGTTTGCATGTATCGGTATGATATATCAAGCCGATACATTGTCAAGCGGATACCGTCCCGCCCTGTGAGCAGCGGCATCCCGGTCACCGGCGTCAGCGAGCTCGTCCTGTACGTAAAGGACCTGGCAGCTGCCGAGCGCTTCTACGCCGACGCGCTCGGCCTACCGGTGGTGGAGCGCTGGGGCGATCCCCGCGCCGCGGTCTGGGTCATGGCCGGCGACCGCACGCGAATCGGGCTCTGGGGCCACGAAGGGCCGGGCATCGCGGGCGGCCGCGGCGGCGCGCACGTGCACTTCGCGATGCACATCGACACCGCCGACTTGGACGCCGCGATCGAGCGCCTGAGGTCGCACGGACTCGAGGTCGAAATCGCGGACTTCGGCGACAGCGGCACCGCCGCCTACGTCACTGACCCAGACGGCAACGTCGTCGAGCTATGGACCTGGGACGTCGCCGAGCACCTGCGCCCGCGTTGAGGATTACGCGGCGAGGATCTCGTCGTAGGTAACGCACGAACGGCGCTCTACGCGATCGAGAGTCCGCTCCAGCGCGTGCATGTGGGCCGGCGAGTCGTAGTCGCGGGGATGGATATCGAGCCGAAGTAGCGACCGCGGCATCGCGGCGAGCAGCCGTGCGGTGACCGGAGACAGCGCCGGCGACAGCACGCGGCGCCGGATGCTGTGCACGTGCAGCAGGTCCGCCCACCAGTCGAAGCGCTCGCCCAGCTCGTTGCGGAGGCCACGCGTGTACGCGTACCCGGGTGCAACGAAGCCGCGCGCTTCGAGGCCCGCGCGCTCGACGATCGCCTTGCCGAGTTGGACCGCCGCCCGCGTCTCCTCGAGCGGCAGGCGCGCGAACTCCCCCGCGGACCGGCCTGGCCGGCCACGCCTCAGCCCATGCACCGCGATCGCGTCGCCCGCCCGCGAGCGGGCGCGCAGCCAGTCGAGCAGCTCGGGGCTGCGGTCGCTGAAGAGGTGCAGGTCCGAGGCCGGGATCACCAGCAGCGTGGCGTGCGCCACGCCGCGCTCGTCGAGCCAGTCGCGGATAGCCACGGTGCGCGCGAACGTGGCCGGCTCCACGTCGTGAAGAGCGACGGCCAGGCTACGCGGCACGGCGAGTCTCCTCGAAGGCCGCCGGCGAGAGCCCGAGCGCCTGCATCCAGCCCTCGGCCAGCTGCCCAAGCGAGTGCCGCCAGCTGTGGCGGGCAGCCGCGTCGCGGGCGGCTCGCGCGAAACGTGTGCGGAGTGCGGCGGATCCCGCGAGCTCGAGCACCGCAGCGGCGAGCACATCCACGTCGGGCTCGCACAGCCGGCCGCTCACGCGATCCTCGATCAGGCCGCTCGGTCCGCCCTCGTCGACCGCCACCACCGGCAGGCCCGAGGCCTGAGCCTCGAGGACAACCTGGCCAAACGTGTCCGTGCGGCTCGCGAACAGGAACACGTCGGCACTGGCGTACACGCGCGCGAGATCGTCGCCGTCCAGCCAGCCGAGCAGCGTGCCCCGCTCGCCGAGCCGCTCGCGCAGGCGCTCCTCCTCGGGCCCGCCGCCGGCGAGCACGAGGTGCAGTCTCGGATCACGTGCCGCCGCGGCGAGGAACGCGTCCGCCAGCAGCTCCGCTCCCTTCTCGCGGCTCAGGCGGCCGGCGTACAGGACGTTCACCGCGCCCGGGAGCAATCCGTCGGCGCGCCGCTGCGGCGAGAAGCGGTCGAGATCTACGCCGCGACCCCAGCGCCGGATGCGCTCGGGCGGCACGCCCAGCGAGCGCACGGACCAGTCCGCGGACTCGCTCGGCGTCATGACCACCCAGCACCTGCCGTAGAACGCCCCGAGCGTGGCGGTCATCGCCTCGCCGAGCGCCGGGTCGCCGGTCCGCACGCGCGCGTAGGCGGCGAGCTCGGTGTGGTAGCTGCCCGCTACCGGCAGCCCCATCACGTGCGCCACGAGCGCACCCGCGACTCCCGCGGGTCCGGGCGAACAGAGGTGCACGAGTTCATACCGCCCCTCGGCGACGGCCTCCGCCACGTCGGGGAGGCTCGGCACGCCCACCTTCAGGCCCGGGTAGAAGGGCACGTCCAGCTCCACCGCTGCCGGGAGGCGGCGGTCGACGTGCGCGTCGGTGCCGATCACCTCCACCTCGAAGCCGGGCACGCCGCGCTCGCGCAGTTCGTCCAGGGTGTGAGTGACGCCGTGCATGCCGCCCACCGCGTCCGCGAACAGCGCGACCCGGGTGGGCTCGCCCGACCTCTCCACCAGCTTCGACTTCTCGCTCGCGAGATAAACGGTCGGCGGCACGTAGGGAATCGCCGCCGTGCAGGCCTCGAGCAGTGCGGCCGCAGCGGGCGCGAGGCTCTCGCCGCCCGTGATCGCCCGCACCGCGCCGTTCACGGCGCGTTCCAGTTTGCGCTCGTGGCAGCGGCGAGCCCGCCGGTACAGGTCAGCGTGGGAGAAGCCGTCCGACTGCATCAGCTCGAGGAGGCCCTGGGCGTCTACGCCGAGCTCGACCGACGCAAGCCACGCGCGCAAGAGCCGCCGCGCGTCGTCGGGGTCGAGATCCACGCGGTGGTCGGAGCTCCGCTCCTGGCCTTGGCGTACGACTCGCTCGGCGAGCATCAGCACGGCGCGCGGGTCGATCCCGTCCCCGTCCCCCACACCGAGAACCCGCAGCGCGATCGCGAGCGCAGAGTGGGCCCACTTCGCGGCGCTGCCCTGCTCGCCGCAGCCCTTGGCGCTGCCTGCACGGATCTGCTCGAGGAAACCCTCCACCGTGTCGGCGTGCGGGGTCTCGGTGTAGGTCCGGCCGATGTCGACGCCGGCGTGGTCGTCGGAGCCGCCGACGCCCGTTCCGCCGCGTGTCTCGATGTAGACGGCGGCGGGCTGGTTCAGCTCTCGCGCGCGGGAGCCATTGCGTGTCTCCCAGATCGGGAAGAGCTCGGCAAGGCGCCGGCGGTGGCGCGGCGCCAGCGGCGCCTCCACCGCGTAGAACGGATGCGCGAGCGCGCACGCGATCTCGTTCGAGTGCAGGTACTCCGCACAGCGCTCGACGTCGCCGCTGAGCTCCTGAAGCACGTGGTGGTCGTCCGGCGTGATGCCCCAGCAGAGCACGTGCACGGCCTGCGGCTCGTCCTTGAACCGCGCGGTGAGCTCCTCCGAGACGAAGAAGTCGCTGCGATCGGCGAGCGTGATGGCGCCCGCGATCGTGTCGTGGTCGGTGATGGTCACGAAGTGCATCCCCCGCCGCTTGGCGAGCTCGTACACCTCTTCCGGCCGTGTCGCGCATTCCGGCAGACCCACCGCCCGCTGCACCCCGAGCTTCGCCAGCTGCGAGGCCGTCGAATGGCAGTGCAGATCGGCTCGGCTCTTCCCCTCGCTCATCGCGTCCCCAGTCTCCCGTGTCGTCATGGGTGCAGATTTGCCTGCAAACACCGCCTTTTCGTTACGGGACGGAAAACGAGACGTGACCAGATGGTGAACGCGGCGCGTTAACAAAACGGACACCGGATCCGCGCCGGTGGCGAGAAAAGCTCTGGCATCGCACTTCAGAGGACCGATCCGCAACCTCGAGGCGTCGCGCTGAGCACCGGCCCGCTCGCGATCTCGCTCGAGCCGCTGTCGCTCTCGATCCGGCGAGCGGGCCGCGTGCTCATCGACCGGCTCTCGCCGTGGGCCGCGGTGGGCGAGGCCGAGGATCGCTTCATCCACTACACCGAGGGCGTGATCCCGCACGAGCGGCTCGAGCCTCGCGAGCGTCCAGAGCGCGCTTCCGCCGTCAACGGGCCGCCGAGCGGCGCGCCGTTGCACGGAATGCTTCACGGTGGGCGGACGTTTCGGTTCGCGGCCCATGTCGCGGACGAGCACGTCACCCTCACGTTCGACACCGACGGCGACCCGCTTCGAATCGGGGCCAGCTGGGCGCTTCAGGCGGGCGAGGCGTTCACCGGCGTCGGCGCCCGCCACGGCACGAGCGTCGATCAGGCGGGACGCATGATCCGGCTCGGCGCCGATCGCCGCTACACCGGGCCGGACTGCCCGCCCGACCTGCTCGAGGCGGGCGGAATCCCGCAGGGCGACTGCGCCCCGGTGCCATGGGTGATCTCGAGCTGTGGCTGGGCGCTCTGGATCGAGACGAGCGGAGATGGCGTGGAGCTCGACCTCGGTGCGTCCGGCGAGGTCTCAGCATCCACCCGCTCGGCGGCCGGCCCGCTTCGGCTGCACTTCTTCACCGATCCGACCCCCGCCGCGCGGCTCCGCCGCTACTGCTCGCTCACCGGCTACCCGGAGCTGCTCCCCGAGTGGGCCTACGGCCACTGGAAGAGCCGCGATGTGTACGAGCACGAGCGCGACGTGGTCGACGACTTCGAGAGGTATCGCGAGCATGAGCTGCCGCTCGACGCGATCGTGATCGACTCGCCGTGGGAGACGCAGTACAACACCTGGGAGTTCAACGGCAGACAGTTCCCCGACGCGCCCGGACTCATCCGGCGCATGCGCGACGATGGCGTGCGCACCGTCGTGTGGGTCACTCCGTGGGTGAACCTCGAGTCGGGCGAGGGCCAGTACCCGCCGGACGAGGAGTCCGAGCGGATACACCGCGAGCCGGCTCCGAACTACGCGCCCGCGGCGGAGGCCGGGCACTTCGTGCGCGCGGCAGACGGCCGCCCGTATGTTGCGCGCTGGTGGATGGGCACCGGCTCGCCGGTGGACTTCACGTCGAAGGCCGCCGAGGCGTGGTGGCGCGGGCTCGCGCGGCGGGTGCTCGATCTTGGCGTCGAGGGCATCAAGGCCGACGATGGCGAGGGGTACTACCTGCCGGCCGACACCCGCTTCGCCGACGGGCGCACCGGTGCCGAGGCGGCGTGGGCATGGGGCGGGCTCTACCGCGAGTCGATGCAGTGCGCGCTTCGCGAGTCACACGGCGACGAGGGCGTTCTCTTCGGCCGGAGCGGCTGGGCGGGGCAGCAGCGACACGGAATGCTCTGGGGCGGCGACCAGGCGTCCGACTTCTGGTCGCTACGGGCGCTCGTGAACGCGACGCTCACCGCCGCCGCGAGCGGCTTCTCGAACTGGTCACACGACGTGGGCGGCTACCTCGGGGAGCGGCTCGTGGAGCGCTGCCCCAAGGAGCTCCTGATCCGATGGCTGCAATTCGGCTGCTTCACGCCGTTGATGCACGCACACGGCCGCTTCCAGCAGGAGGCGTGGACCTACGACCGCGAGACGCTCGACGTCTACCGGTCATTCCTGCTGCTCCACGAACGCCTCGTGCCTTATGTGCGGGCCGCGGCTGCCACGGCCGCGCGCACGGGGCTGCCCATCGTCCGGCCGCTGTTCCTGCTCGATCGCAGCGACCGCCACGGGTTCGCCATTTCCGACTCCTACGGCTACGGGCCGGCACTTTGGGTCGCGCCGGTACTCGACGACGGCGCCCGGCGCCGGCGTGTCGAGCTGCCGCGGGGTGACTGGATCGACTACTGGACGCGCGAGCGGCTGAGTGGCGGGCGCGAGGTGACGGCCGCCGCGCCGATTGACCGGATCCCGGTCTTCGTCAGAGCGGGCAGCGTCATCGTGACCTACCCCGAGGGCCACGTGGCGCGAGGTCTCGGCGATACGCCGGAGGCCGAGCGTCCGCTCGAGGCGACGCTGTGGGGCGCGCCCGCGCTGGGATCCGCGGGTGCGCGGCTCGCCGACGGCACGCGCATACGCTGGCGCCGCGGCAGCTGGAGCGCGACGCCCGAGCGGGACGTGACGTTCGCCGAGCTGTAGAGCGCTATTCCGGCGTGAGATATGCGCCCGAGATGCCGCCGTCCACGAGGAACGTCGCGCCCGTGACGTACGACGATTCGTCGCTCGCGAGAAACAGCGCGCCGTTCGCGATCTCGTGAGCCTCGGCGAAGCGGCCCATCGGCAGGTGCACGCGCCGGCGCTCCGCCTGCACGGGGTCCTTCGCGAACAGCTCCTGCAGCAGCGGCGTGTTGACTGGCCCCGGGCACAGCGCGTTCACGCGCACACCCTTGCGCGCGAACTCGATGCCGATCTCGCGCGAGAGCGCGAGCACGCCGCCCTTCGATGCGGTGTAGGAGATCTGCGACGTGGCCGCGCCCATCACAGCAACGAACGACGCGGTGTTGATCACGGAGCCGCCGCCGCGCTCGATCAGGTGCGGGATGCCGTGCCGGCAGCAGAGGTAGACGCTCGTGAGGTTCACGTCCTGCACGCGTCGCCAGGCGTCGAGCGGGGTGTGAAGCACGGACTCGTCGTCGGGCGGCGCGATGCCGGCGTTGTTGAAGAGCACGTCGATTCCGCCGAGCTCGTCGCGCACACGCTGGTACATCGCGCGCACCTGCTCCTCGTCCGTCACGTCGGCCTGCAGCGATAGGTCGCCGGGGGCGCCCTCCTCGAGGTCCACGCCTGCCACGGTCGCGCCTTCTTCCCTGAAGCGCTCGACCGATGCGGCTCCGATGCCGCCGGACGCGCCCGTGATCACGCAGACCTTGCCGTCAAGCCGCCCCATCCAACCTCCTCACAGTCGTTCGAATCCTCGGTACCGCTCCCAGTCCGTGACCGCCGCGTCGTACGCCTCAAGCTCCACGCGCGCGTAGTTGAGGTAGTGGTCGACCACCTCGTCGCCGAACGCGGCGCGGGCGATCGCGCTCTCGGCGAACAGGTCGCGCGCATCGCGCATCGTGCTCGGCACGCGCGGCTTGTCGGACTCGTAGGCGTTCCCGTCGTAGGCCGGCTCGAGCTCGAGCTCGTTGTCCACGCCGTGCAGGCCCGCGGCGATCATCGCGGCGATCGCCAGATACGGGTTCACGTCCGCGCCCGGCAACCGGTTCTCCAGGCGAAGCGCCTGGCCGTGGCCCACTACGCGTATCGAGCACGTCCGGTTGTCGTCGCCCCAGACGACGGCGGTCGGCGCGAACGATCCCGGCACGAAGCGCTTGTACGAGTTGATGTTGGGCGCGTAGAAGAGCGTGAGCTCGCGCATCGCGGCGAGCTGGCCCGCGATGAAGCGATGGAACGTCTGCTCGTCATCCGCGAACACGTTGCGGCCGCCGTCGGTGGCCAGCGAACAGTGGATGTGGCACGAGTTGCCCTCGCGCTCGTTGAACTTCGCCATGAACGTGATCGCGCAGCCCTCCTGCGACGCGATCTCCTTGGCGCCGTTCTTGTAGATCGTGTGCTCGTCCGCGGTCTGGAGCGCCTGGGTGTAGCGGAAGTTCACCTCGTGCTGGCCGAAGTTGCACTCCCCCTTCGAGTTCTCCACGCGCATGTCGGCGCCCATCATCGAGTTGCGTATGCGCCGGATGAGGGGCTCGACGCGTGAGGTGCCGAGCAGCGAGTAGTCGACGTTGTAGTAGTTGGCCGGCTCGAGATCGCGGTAGCCCTTGTTCCAGGCGTCCTCGTACGTGTTGCGGAACACGAGGAACTCGAGCTCCGTGCCCACGTTCGCCGTCCAGCCGCGCTCGGCGACGCGGTCGAGCTGGCGCTTCAGGATCTGGCGCGGCGAAGCGACCACCGGCCGCTCGTCGGCCCAGAGAATGTCGGCCATGCAGAGCGCGGTTCCCTCGAGCCACGGCAGCGGCCGCAGCGTGTCGAGGTCCGGCTTCATCTCGAAGTCCCCGTAGCCCTTGTCCCACGAGGTCATCTCGTAGCCGGCGACCGGCGTCATTTCGACGTCGTTCGCGAGCAGGTAGTCGCAGCCCTCGGCGCCATGCGGCACGACCTCGTCCAGGAAGTGCCGCGCGGTGAGGCGCTTGCCCATGAGCCGCCCCTGCATGTCGGCTATCGCGAGGAGCACGGTGTCGACCGTGCCCCCCGCCACTGCCTGTCTCAGCTCATCGAGCGTCACGCAGGCGCTGAACCCGGCTCCGGCTCGGGCGGCGTGGTGGGCACGTCCGGCCGGATCTCAGCGCCCTCCCCGAAGGGGTCCACCTCGCGGACGTGGCCGGGCCAGTGCTTCTTGGCCCACAAGATCCAGCCGAGCCAGGCCCCGATCAGCACGAGGCCCACGGTGAGTGGGGCGTAGTTGAACGCCTCCCATTTGAAGCCGTCGTTCCACGGGACCGCGGCGGGAGTGAACGGCAGGCAGAAGACCACGGTGATGATCGCCACCTCGCCGACCGCGACCGCGTTCATCCACTTGTACTTCCTGCCAAGTGTCCACGAGGCCGGCTGGAACTTGTCCCCCATCCTCCAGCGCAGGAAGATCGGGATCACGTACGCGATGTAGAGCCCGATGACCGTGATCGACACGACCGCGAAGAACGCGAACGGGAACGCGTTCTCGTCGCCGTGCAGGGCGGGCAGCGTGATGAGCAGCGACAGCAGCGCGACCATCATCACCGCGTAGGACGGCACGCGCTTCTGCGTGAGCCGCGTCCACAGGCGGTTGCCCGGGACGGCCCGGTCACGCGAGAACGCGTAGAACATCCGCGAGGCGCTCGTGAGGCACGCCATGCCGCAGAAGAACTGACCGATCGTGGAGATCAGGACGACCGCCTTCGCCGCGGCGGGCGTCAGCGCACTGTCGAAGATCGCGAGCGACGAGCCCGCGCCCTCGTTGATCGCCTTCACGTCGGTGGCGGCGAACGTGATCGCGAGCAACACGATCCATCCGATGACCGCCGAGTAGAACACCGACCGCCACACGCCCCTGGCGGCCGCCTGCTCGGCGTCCTTTGTCTCCTCTGAGATGTGCGCGGAGGCGTCGAAGCCGGTGATCGTGTACTGCGTGAGCAGGAAGCCGAGCGGCAGGATGTAGAACCAGAACATCCCTCCGCTGAAGCCGGAGTTGTTGATGCGCTTCGTGAACACGAAGTCGAAGCTCTGGTGCGTGTCGGGCACGAAGGCGAGGATCGCGACGATCACCGCCACGCCGATGACGTGCACCCAGACCGAGACGTTGTTGAAAAGGGCCAGGAGCTGCGTCTGGAAGATGTTGATCAGCGCGTGGAGCACGAGGATGACCGCGAACAGGAAGAACGTCTCGCGCAGGATGTGCGCGTCATCCCCGAAGTTGAAGATGAAGTCGACCTTGTACAGGCCGAGCACCGCGTTGAGGAACGTCGCGCAGGCGTAGTCCACCGAGGCGACCACGCCGATCAGGCCAATCATGTTGAACCAGCCCGTGAACCAGCCCCAGACGCGTCCGCCCATCTCCGACGACCACCAGTAAATCGCCCCCGCGGTCGGGTACTTCGAGACGAGCTCGGACATCGAGAGCGCCACGATGAGGATGAAGGCGGAGATGATGGGCCAGCCCCACGTGATGGCGATTGGCCCGCCGTTGTTCCAGGCCTGGCCGTAGGTGGTGAAGCACCCGGCCAGCACGGAGATGATCGTGAATGAGATCGCGAAGTTGGAGAACCCGCTCCAAGCGCGATTGAGGCTCTGCTTGTACCCGAGTTCGGCAAGCCGTCGCTCGTCGCGACCCAGGACTTCCGGCGTAGCGTCAGACACGCGAGTGCCCCTCCTCGTGATCGGAAAGCCGGACTCGACCTCGCACCGTAAAGGTGTGATGATCCGACCTCTGCGGGTGCGACCTTAAGCGACGTTGCGGACATAAGTCAACGGTTTCTCGCCTCCCTTGAGCTCCGAAATAGCGCCGATTCTCGACCGCCTGGCCGCCGTCCTCGGCGCGCCCGACGGCGATCCGACGCCGCTCGACGGTGGGATCACAAACCGCAATTACGCGGTGACGATGGACGGCGAGCGCTACGTCGTGCGGCTTCCGGGGAAGGACACGGAGCTCCTCCTGATCGACCGCTCGGCCGAGCTCGAGGCGAACAAGGCGGCCGCCACGCTCGGCATCGCTCCGCCGGTAGCCGCCATGTTGCACGACCCGCCGTGCATCGTCACGCGCTTCCTCGACGGCCGCGTGATGCAGGCCGAGGAGCTGCGCGACCCGGCCGTGCTAGCCGAAGTGGCCGGCGCATTGCGCATCTTCCACGAGCGCGGCCCGGCGCTCCCGGCGGTATTCGACTCCTTCCAGATACCGATCGACTACGCGGCGACCGCGCGCGAGCACGGCGCGGAGCCGCCGGACGGCTATCTCGAGGCGATGGAGCACGCGACGCAGATCAAGGCCGCGCTGCAGGGACCCGAGCACACGCGCGTGCCCTGCCACAACGACCTCCTC
>DASVXS010000316.1:0-1594 GCA_036392575.1 Thermoleophilaceae bacterium
CCCCGCGCTGGCGGAGTACGTGCTCGAGCTGATCGAGGGCCGGGCCGCGCCAGACCCACGCTTCGGCCTCGGCGCGCGAAACGCCGACCGCAGCCTACGGACGGCCGGCTCTCAGTCGCGATCGAGGTCGAGCGACGCCGAGTTGATGCAGTAGCGCAGTCCGGTCGGCGCCGGGCCGTCGGGGAAGACGTGCCCGAGATGTCCGCCGCAGCTCGCGCACGTGACCTCGATGCGGCGCATGCCGTGCGAGTTGTCCTCGTGCACCTCGACCGCGTCGTCCGCCGACGGCTCGTAGAAGCTCGGCCAGCCTGAGCCGGACTCGAACTTCGCGTCGGAACTGAACAGCTCCGCGCCGCAGCCCGCGCAGCGGTATGTGCCGGGCGACTTCTCGTCGTTGTAGATGCCGGTGAACGGCCGCTCCGTGCCCTTCAGCCGCAGCACCTCGTATTGCTCGGGCGTGAGCTCCTCACGCCACTGCTGCTCGTTCTTCGTCACCTTCTCTGCCATCTGATCTTCCTTCCGCCGGGACGAGTGCCGCCTCCGGCTCTTGCGTTGTCTCATGTCTCACGATCACGGCCACCGACGAGACGATCACCGCGGCGGCCACGACCACTAGCCAGGTGATGCTCTCGTCGAGTATGAGCCAGCCTAGAAACACGGCGATCACGGGGTTCACGTACGCGTAGGTGGCGGCCTTCGACGCGGGCACGTTTTGAAGCAGGTACGTGTAGGCGGTGAACGCCACGAGCGAGCCGAAGACCACGAGGTAGGCGAACGCCCACAGCGAGTCGGACGAGAACTCGCTGAAGCGCACGTCTGCCGCCTCGCCGACGGCCAGGCCGATCGCGAGTGACAGCAGGCCGCCGAGGAGCATCTGCCAGCCCGTGGCGAGCAGCGGGTCGCGCGGGATCTCCACGCGCCCGGCCCCGAACGTGCCGAGCGCCCAGCAGAACGCGGCGCCGACCAGAACCACGAGCCAGCCGGCGCTCGAGCCGCCGTTTGCGCCCGGGCCCACGAGCAGCGCGACGCCCGCGAAGCCGATCGCCACGCCGGCGAGCACCGCGGGCTGGATGCTCTCGCCCCAGACGCGCCTGAACAGCACGACCCAAAGCGGGATCGACGCCATGATCAGCGCCGCGAGGCCGGAGGCCACATGCTGCTCCGCGACCATCACCACGCCGTTGCCGCCGGTCACGAGCAGCGAGCCCACGAGCGCGGCTCCAATCAGCTCGTCGCGCGACACGCGCAGGTAGCCGCGGCCGCGCTTCACGGCGAGCGCTGCGCACATGATCGACCCGGCCAGCATGAAGCGCACGCCGCCCGCGAGCAGCGGCGGCATCGTCTTCACGACCACCCGGATTCCGAGGTAGGTGGATCCCCAGACGACGTAGACGGTGGCGAGCGCAATCCAGGTGCGCGCGGTGGCGGACACACACTGAGGTTGGCACAGCGTCCGCGCCGCCCTTACTTTGAGCACGGTGAAGCTGCACGTGCTCTACAGGTCGGTGGACGCCGAGAACCAGAAAGGCCGCCCGCCCTGGTACTCGAAGGACGTGTCGCTCGTGTCGCTGCTGCGCGCGCTCGAGGGCTGCGA
>DASVXS010000317.1:0-12813 GCA_036392575.1 Thermoleophilaceae bacterium
AGCAGGCGACCCGCGTCGCGCGCCGACGGTGACCCGACCACGGTGATGCCGAGCAGTCCGTCGTCGAGCCGCGGGCGCGTGCCCGAAGCGACCACCCGTCCCAGCCTGTAGCGGTTGTTCGACACGAGCACTGCGGCGCCGCCGCTGTGGGCGTGGCCGCCAGGGCCCGTCCAGCGGAGATCGAGCTCGGAACCATCCGGCCCCAACACGTCGGGGACCGTGTCGAGGAGCGTCCGGAGCTTCGCGTCGCGGTAGCCGCCTCGCTGCACTGCCTCGGCGTACACGCCGAGCGACACGTTGTTCACGAACACGCGCCCATTCACCTCCGCGAGGTCCACACGGCGCTCACCGCCGTCGACGAACGCGTCGAGCGCCCCGACCACGTCGTCGCGGTCCACCCCCAGATCGAGCGCGAAGTGATTGCGCGTGCCCGCCGGCACGCAGGCGTACGGCAGCCCATGGTCAGCAGCGAGAGCGGCGACTATTGCCTGCGAGCCGTCGCCGCCCGCCATCGCCAACGCGTCGGCACCGCCGTCAACGGCCCGGCGGACGAGCGTCTCCAGGTTCTCGCCCGGCGTCAGCTCGATCGGCTCGATCCCTCGCGCGCGCGCCTGCTCGGCGAGCGAGAATCGCTCCGCCTTGCCGCCGCCCGAGCGCGGGTTGAAGAACAGCACCGGGCGCTTCGGGGCCGCTGCGGCCGGTAGCGCGGCATGGACCGCGATGCTCCGCTCGGAACCCGCCACCGAGACGAGCACCCCACTCGCAACCAGCAGCCACACGAGCAAGGACCCGCCGACCAGGAGGAGCGCAATCACCCCCGCCAGCGCGAGGCCTGCGACGACCAGGCCCCCGACCCGCGCAATCCCGCGTCTGAGCACGCCATACCAGGCGGCCGCGGCCGCCAGTGCGACGCAGGCCAGCACCGCCAGCCCGCGCGGGAACGCGGTGATCACGACGGCGATGCCGAGGCCGAGCGTGATGGCACCCACCACGAGCACGAGGGCCGCTGAAGACCGTCGGCTCATAGGATCCAGCCACCTTGAGCGACCGCCGAGAACCGAGCTGGATCGAGGACGCCAAGCGCCTGGACCTCGCCGTGTACTCCGCCATCGCGAGCACGCCGACTCCGGAGCTCGACGCGGCGATGAGCAGGCTCTCTCGCGCCGCCGACTACTCGCGCCTGTCGCTGGCGTCGGCGGCACTGCTCGCGCTCGCGGGAGGACGGCGCGGCCGGCGCGCCGCGGCGAAGGGGCTCGCGTCGCTCGGCGTGACGGCCACCGTGGTGAACGTCGTCGTGAAGCCGCTCGGACGCAGGCACCGTCCCGACCGTGTCGGCAGCGACGTGCCGCTCGCTCGCCACGTGCCGATGCCGACCACGCGCTCTTTTCCGTCGGGCCACTCGGCGAGCGCGTTCGCGTTCGCGACCGGCGTCGGCCACGTGATGCCGGCTGCGGGCGTGCCGCTGCGCGCGCTTGCCGCGCTCGTCGCGTACTCCAGGATCCACACGGGCGTGCACTATCCCGGCGACGTGCTCGCCGGCGCGCTCATGGGCACCGCGCTCGCGCAGGTCACGACGAAGCTGCTCGACCGCTGACACGGAGCCAAGCCTCGCGCACCGCGCCTCGCGCGGCATAGTCCGGATGGGGTGAACCGTCCGGCGGTATCACCCCGTTTGGGCGATTTCGTGGCGACAGCGGTGGATTACGTTCCGCGATGACCCCGACGTCGTGAGCCCGCCTATCGCCCCTCGACGAGGTTCGACATGTCCGCCGAGCACACAGTAGAGACGGTTGCCCAAGGAGACGGGGCGCTTGCGCGGGAGCTCGACGAGCTAGCTCAGCAGTACGGGAACCGCTTCCTGCTCGAGCCGGCGCCCGACAACCACCTCCCGGAAAATGGCATGCGGGCCGTGGACGCGATGCGCCTGCTCGGTGAGGAGCTCGTGCTCGACGGCATCCCGATGCGCAATCTGGCCACGTTCGTGACGACCTG
Source organism: Thermoleophilaceae bacterium (assembly GCA_036392575.1). Classification (GTDB taxonomy): domain Bacteria; phylum Actinomycetota; class Thermoleophilia; order Solirubrobacterales; family Thermoleophilaceae; genus JADGHQ01. The sequence goes on from DASVXS010000317.1 coordinate 1,993, forward strand.
GATGGAGCCTGAGGCGCAGCGCATCATCGCGGAGAACCTGTACCGCAACTACATCGACCACGCTGAATATCCACAGACCGCGGAGATCGAGCACCGCTGCATCCGGATGCTCGCCGACCTCTTCAACGCGCCGGGGGAGACCACCGGGACGCGGACCCAGGGCTCGTCGGAGGCGATCATGCTCGGCGCGCTGTCGCTGAAGTGGAAGTGGCGCGCGCGGCGCGAGGCGGCCGGTCAGGACACCACACGCCCGAGCTTGGTGTTCGGCGGAGACGTGCACGTGGTGTGGGAGAAGTTCTGCCGCTACTTCGACGTCGAGCCGCGCATCATCCCGCTGCAGCCCGACAAGTACACGATCGGCCCCGAGGACGTGCACCCCTACGTCGACGAGAACACGATCGGCGTGGCCGCGGTGCTCGGCACGACCTCACCGGCCACGCGGACGACATCGTCGGGATCAACGATCTGCTCGTCCGGCTCAAGCAGGAGCGGGGCCTCCAAGTCCCCATGCACGTCGACGCGGCGAGCGGCGGCTTCGTCTGGCCGTTTCTCTACCCCCATACCGAGTGGGACTTCCGCCTCGAGCAGGTTCACTCGATCAACGTCTCGGGCCACAAATTCGGCCTCGTGTACCCGGGGATCGGCTGGCTGATCTTCCGCGAGAAGAGCGACCTGCCCGAGGACCTCGTCTTCTACGAGAACTACCTGGGCAAGCGCGACGCCACGTTCACGCTGAACTTCTCGACCGGCGCTTCGATGGTGCTGGCCCAGTACTACAACTTCGTCCGCTTCGGCCACGACGGCTACCGCTACATCATGGAGACGATGCAGGCCAACACGCGGGCGCTGGCACAGCGCATCGCGGCGATCGGCGACTTCCGGCTAATCGGCTCGGGCGACGAGGAGCAGCTGCCGCTCGTGGCCTTCCAGCTGGAGGGCGAGCACAACTACGACGAGTTCGACGTGGCGTCGCAGCTGTCCGCAGAGCGAGGCTGGGTGGTCCCCGCCTACACGCTCCCGCCCAATGCTGATCACGTGAAGATCATGCGCGCGCTCGTGAAGCTGACACTGGGACATACGCTCGCGACGACACTGGCGGACGACATCGCGGAGGCCTGCGCCGTGCTGGCCCAGAAGGGCGGCCTGCACGAGCACGACCGTAAACGCGTCAAGACCGGCACGGGCTACTGACAGGAGGACACGATGTGTCGCTGGCTCGCATATTCGGGCTCACCGGTGCTCATGGAGGAGCTGCTCTACAAGCCCCAGCACTCACTGATCGTGCAGAGCCTCCATTCACAGCTGGGAGCCGAGGAGACGAACGGCGACGGGTTCGGTGTCGGCTGGTACGGCGAGCTGTCCACGCCGGCCGTCTTTCGCAGCATCGAGCCCGCGTGGAACGATCGCAACCTGCGTGAGCTCTCAGGCCACATCAGGTCGGGCGTGGTGTTCGCGCACATCCGCGCCTCCACCGGTTCGCCGGTGCAGCAGACCAACTGCCACCCGTTCCGTCACGGCCGCTGGCTGTGGATGCACAACGGCCTGATCCACGACTTCTTGAAGGTCAAGCGCGACCTCGTGCTCGAGATCGACCCGTCAGTCTATCCGGACATGGAGGGCACGACGGATTCGGAGGTCATCTTCCACCTGGCGTTGACGTTCGGGCTCGAGGACGACCCGCCCACGGCGGTCGAGCGAGCCGTCGGCCTGGTCGAGGCGGTCGGCGCGCGCCACGGCGTCGAGCATCCAATGCAGGGCACCATGGCGACCACGAACGGCGAGACGCTGTGGGCGTTTCGCTACTCGAGCGAGGGGAAGTCCCGTTCGCTGTTCTTCAGCACGGACGTGCGCACGCTGAAGGCGCAGCACCCCGAGATCCCGGCGCTGCACGAGCTCTCCGACGAATCGAGGCTCGTCGTCTCGGAACTCCTCGGGGACCTCGCCGGCGCCTGGCACGAAGTGCCAGAGTCGAGCTACGGCGTCGTTGGTCCGGGCCAGGCCGAACTTCGGCCGTTCACGCCACGGCCGCCAGAGCACGCGAGCAATCCGAAAGTGGGCGGTGCCCGGCTCGAACGAGCGACCTCCTGCTTGTAAGTGAGCGCGAGCCAGAGGAAGGACGCGACGCAGGGCGGCAACTGGGCTTCACGCGCGGCCCAACGACTAGGATCCGCCTTCACTCGATCGGACTGTGGCTCACCCAATCGATAGGAGGCCCGATGATCGGCGTGCTCGTGACTTTCACGCAGACCGACAAGTTCGATCCCTCAACTGTCGCGAAGATTGCCGACGAAGAACGAGGAACGTTCGAGGGCATGCCCGGCCTTCGCCTCAAGAGCTTCACGCTCGACGATGACGGCAGGGCAAGGAACTTCTACTTGTGGGATGACGAGGAGAAAGCCCGTGCCTTCTTCACGGAGGAGGTCGTCGACATGGTGACGGGGATTTATGGCGTCGCGCCCAAGATCGAATACCTCGACGTATTGGAGTTCGTCGACAACTCTGGCACCTGATTCGTTCCGATCCTCTAAGCGGCCGGGGGATCGGAATAGCCGCTCGGACGAGAAGCGAAAGCGAAGCCGATACCCGTTTGTACCCTCCCGCGCCGCCGAATCCGGTGCCTGATGCAAACTCCCTGCAAAGCGAAAAGTGGGCGGTGCCCGGCTCGAACGGGCGACCTCCTGCTTGTAAGGCAGGCGCTCTACCAACTGAGCTAACCGCCCCGGCCGGCTGAGTGTAGCCCGGCCCGCGCGGCGGCCCGCACGCTAGCTTACGGCGCGATGGCATTCGTGCTCACGCTGATCGGCGCCGCGCTCGCGGTCGGGCTGGAGATGCTCGAAGCACTGGCGATCGTGCTCGCGGTCGGCCTCGAACGCCGCTTCCGCGACTCGCTGCTCGGGACGGCGGGCGCCGCCGCAGCCCTTGCGGCGCTGGCGGTCGTGCTCGGGCCGGTGCTGCTCTCGCGCGTCCCGCTCGAGCCGCTGCGCGTGGTGATCGGTGCCTTCCTTCTGCTGTTCGGACTCGAGTGGCTTCGCAAGGGCGTCCTGCGCCTGGCCGGGAGGCGGTCGCGCTCGGACTCGTTCAAGGAGTTCGTGGAGGAGCGCGAGGCGCTGCATGAACTGCCACCTCCGCCGCCTGGCGAGGCCGACTGGGCCGCCCGCGCGATCGCCTTCAAGGGCGTGCTGCTCGAGGGTGTCGAGGTGATCCTGATCGTCACCGCGCTTGGCGCTCGTCCGGGCGGTCTCGCGCCGGCCCTGATCGGCGGCGTCGTTGCGATCGCCGCGGTGATCGGCATCGGCCTCGTCGCCCACCGGCCGCTCAGTCGCCTGCCCGAGACCCACCTCAAGTACACGGTGGGCGTCGTGCTCTCGACCTTCGGCGTGTTCTTCGCCGCCGAGGGCCTGGGCGTCGAGTGGCCGGGCTCGGACGCGGCGCTCCTCTACATCGCGCTCGCGTTCGTGCTGCTCTCGCAGCTCCAGATCGCGGTCATCTCCCAGCGCGGCCGCACCGCCGAGGCGGTGGCGTCGTGAAGACGCTCCGCCAGTTGCGCAAGCTCGTACTCGGCGAGACCTGGTCGCTGCCGCTCGGCATCGGGATCGCGCTCGGAATAGCGGCGCTGATCCACGAGGTGGCGGGCGAGTGGTGGGAGCAGGCCGGCGGCTTCATCCTGCTCGGGCTCGCCGCGCTGGCGCTCTCGATATCGCTTGGCGGCGTCCTGATCGCGCATGCGTCTCAAGGCCGCAGCGCGCGTCGTCGATAAGTAGGGGCGAGGGGAATCGAACCCCCGATCTCCGGCTTGAAAGGCCGGCGTCCTAACCGCTAGACCACGCCCCCGTGTCTGTGAGAGTCTAGGCGTGACTGGACGCGTGAGCCGTATCACGTTCGGACTCGCGGTCGGCGGGAACGGTTGGCCCCGGTGCCCCCGACAGATCTCACGGCACAACCGATGCAAGCTCTCCCCATCCTGTGGCTCGCCACGCCTTTCATCACCGGCGTGTGCATCGCGAGCTCGCACGCCGCCCGCCGCTTCACCGGCAGGCACTACGTCGGGTGCCTCTTGGCCGGCTGGGCCGGGGTGACGCTGCTTCTGGCCGCCGCGTTCCTGCTCGACGGGCCGATCGGGACCGCGGCGCTGATCGCCGGCGGGCCGCTCGCGGGCCTCAGCTTCTGGCTGCCACGCCGCGGCAACGACGAGGACGGCGGGGACGAGCCTGCGGACGAGCCGTCGCCGACGCCGCCTGATGGCGATTGGGACCGCTTCCTCTCGGACTTCTGGACCTACGTGGACCACCGCCGCAGGCCGAGCTCACCGGCACCGCGCGAGCGCGTCTCCGCGTAGCGCTTTCCGCTCAGGCCAGGTCGTGCTCGCGCAGGAACTGCTGCGCTACCTGAGCGGGAGGGCGCTTCTTCAGCATCACCTCGGCGTTCATCTGCCGTAGCGACTGCGTCGTAAGCGTCTTCGAGACGCGGTCGATCGTGGTGGTGAAGCCGCTGCCCTGCTGCTGGACCGTCTTCACGCTCACGATCGGCGCCACGTTCTGGAAGCCGAAGATCCGCTTCGGGTCGCGCAGCACCGTGTAGCGGCTGCCGTTGAGCTGGCCGTCCGTGGTGAAGACGTCGGCGACATCGACCTTGCCCTTGTCGAGCTCGCCGTACTGCTCACCGATCTTGGATGGCACGAACCGGATGTTCGTGAGGCCGTATACCTGCTCGAGCCCCACGAGTCCCTCGAAGCGGGTCCGGAACTCGGGTGGGGCCGCGAGCCGCACGCTTCCGCTGACCTTCGCGAGATCGGCGACGGTGCGCAGCTTCCAGCGCTTGGCGTAGGAAGGCTTGACCGCGAGCGCGTCGGTGTTCGAGTAGGGAGTGGGCGCGAGCAGAGTGAAGCCGCGGCCCTGCTCGAAGCCGTCCGCCAGGCGGTACGCCTGCGCGGCGCTCGATGGGCGGCGCGAGCGGTGGGCGACCTCGGTGACGAGGACCCCGATGTACTCGGGGTACATGTCGATCGCGCCCGCCTGCAGCGTGCGGTGGATGATCTCCGAGGCACCGATGTCCTCCTTCACGACCACGCGGAAGCCGCGTGCGCGCAGCGCCTGCGCGTAGAGCTGGCCGAGCAGGTACTGCTCGGCGAAGTTCTTCGTCCCGAGCGTGACGACCGGCTTCGGTTTCTTGTTCGCCGACTCGCCGCCGGAGCTGGTGCCGCCGCACCCCGCCACGGCAAGCAGGGCGATGGCCGCGGTAACCGTGACCGCCGCGCGGAGTCGAATTCGCGCCGCCACTACGCCGGTGTGGGGGCTTTCTCCGGCGCCGCCGCCGGCGCCGAGCGGCGGCCCGACGCCGCCGGCACCGTGAACTTGAACGTGCTTCCCTCGCCCGGGCGGCTCTCGACCCAGATCCGGCCGCCATGCCGCTCGACGATCTTGTGGCAGATCGCCAGGCCGATCCCAGTGCCCTCGTAGCGCTCGCCGACCCGCGCGAACGGCTCGAAGATCTTGTGCGCGTGCTCCTCGTCGATCCCAATGCCGTTGTCGGCGACGGAGAACAGCACGAAGCCGCTGTCACGCGAGGCGCTCACGTGGACGCGCGGAGCTCCCTCGGCGTTGAACTTGAGGCCGTTCGAGATGAGGTTCTGCAGGACCTGCCCGATCTGGTTGGGGTCGCCCTCGACCGACGGCAGCGGGTCGTGCGTGATCTCGGCGCCGCGCTCGCTGATGGAGGCGTCGAGGTTGTCGAGCACCTTCTGGAACACCACCTCGCCATCGACCGTCTCGCGGCGAACCTCGCCGCGGCCCACGCGTGAGTACTCGAGCAGGTCACGAATGAGCGTACGCATGTGCTCTGTGCCGGAGATGATCGAATCGATGTACTGGTCGGCCTGGGGGTCGAGCCGGCCCTTGTATCGCCGCTCGAACAACTGGGCGAAGAGCGAAACCGTCTGGAGCGGCTCCTTGAGGTCATGTGACGTGACGGCCGCGTACTGCGCCAGCTCGCGGTTCGAGCGCTCGAGGTCGCGGGTGCGCCGGTCGATCTCGTCGCGGCTCTCCTCGAGCGACGCCGCCATGGTGTTGAAGGCGCGGCCGAGGTCGCCGAGCTCGTCGGCGCGCGCGTCCGGAACGCGCGCGGACAGGTCGCCGCCCGCCACCCGCTCGGCGCCCGCGGCGACGCGCCGCACCGGCCGCACGATCGAACGCGCGAGGTAGAGCCCGAGGAGGATCACGGCCACGATCGCGAACCCGAGGCCGGCGATGCCGAGAGCGATCGCCGTCTTCGAGCGGTTCTCGGCGCGCGTCTCGCGCGTGTTCACGAGCGAACGTTCGGCCGTGAACAGTCTGCTGAACTCGCCACGAATACCGGCCACGCGGTCCTTGCCCGTGCCGTTCACGATCACGCTCTTCGCGACCTCTGGGCGCTCACGCGCGAGCGCGATCATCGGCAGCGAGTAGAGGTTCACGTAGTCGTCCATCGCCGACTTGATCTCCGCGGCCATGCGCGCCTGGTCCGGGTGGTCGCGCACCAGATGCGCGAGCGTCGCGGCCTCGGTGGGGTACTGGCGCCGCGCTTGGGTCCATGGCTGGAGGAACGTGTTGCGCCCGCCGCTTGCGACGAAGCCCCGAACGCCGGTCTCGAGGTCGATCACGAGCTTTTCGAGCTTGTTCCCGGACGCGATCGCCTCCTGCGAGCGGAAGGCGAGCCGAGCCGAGCCGCGCTGCTCAACGCTCGCGTGGACGAGCAGTGCAAAGACTGCGACAAACGTGAGGACAAGAACGCCGCTCACGACGAGCATGCGGGTGGTGATGCTGCGCTTCAAGGTTGCGAGCCCGAGGAGGCGGCCGAACACCTCGGAATGGGTCTACGTGATGGTAGCCCGGCCCCGGTCGTCTGGGCGATACCCCGTATCGGGGACAGAAATCGGACATGCAGTTACATCAAAGAGCGGGACGCAGCGGGCGTCCATTTCTTCCACGAGAGAGCGATTTGCTCCAACGAGGAGCGTCAAGCGGAAGGCCAATAGACGCTGCGGCGTTGCCGAGCGGGCCGCGCGGTGGCCCGGGAGGCGAAAAAGCAAGCAGTGAGGAACTGGGCTTGGAGCGCTGACGAGCCGCGAAAAGCGGCAGTGAGGAAGGAGCTTGCAGCACTAGACGAGCCGCGAAAACCGAGGAGTGCGGTGACCGGCGACCCCGACGCGTGCTTTGCACGCGAGCGGGGAGCCGGGTGCCGCAATCCGAAGGTTTGCAGCGGCTCGAGTGGGCCGCCTGGGACTCGAACCCAGAACCTCGGGGTTAAAAGCCCCTCGCTCTGCCAATTGAGCTAACGGCCCTTACCTTGATGCTAGAGCCGACGCGGTCGACTAATGCCGGAAGTGCCGGCGGCCGGTGAAGACCATCGCGACCCGGGCCTTCTCGCACGCCTCGATCACCTCGGGGTCGCGCTGTGAGCCGCCCGGCTGGATGATCGCTTTCACGCCTGCCTCGATCGCGGCCTCAGGCCCGTCCGCGAACGGGAAGAACGCGTCGGACGCCATCACCGCTCCGTCGAGCGGCGAACGCGCCTTCTCGATAGCGAGCTTCACCGAGTCGACTCGGCTCATCTGGCCGGCGCCGATGCCCAGTGTCGCAACGTCCTTCGCCATGACGATCGCGTTCGAGCGCACGTGCTTGCAGACGCGCCACGCGAACATCAAGTCGCCCCACTGCTGCTCGCTAGGCCGGACGGTCGTCGCGACCGTCATGTCCTCGCGCGCCTCCGACTCGTGGTCGCGATCCTGGATCAGCAGGCCGCCGCGCACGCGCTTGAAGTCGTGCTCGCCGAACGGCACCTTGCGGCGCTCCTGGTCGTACAGGATGCGAATGTTCGGCTTGCGCGTGAGGATTTCGAGCGCGTCGTCTTCGTAGCCAGGCGCAAACACCACCTCGACAAAGATCTTCGAGAGCTCCTCCGCGAGGGCGGCGTCGACCGGACGGTTGAAGCAGTAGATGCCGCCGAAGGCACTAAGCGGGTCGGTGGCGAGCGCGCGCTCGAACGACTCGCCGATCGACTTGCCGACCGCCACGCCGCACGGGTTGTTGTGCTTGACGATCACGGTGCTCGGCAGCTCGAACTCGTCGAGCAGGAAGCGGCCGGAGTCGAGGTCCAGCAGGTTGTTGAACGACAGCTCCTTGCCGTGGAGCTTCGAGACCATCGATAGGAGATCGGTGCGCGCGCCGGCCTGCATGTAGTAGGCGGCACGCTGGTGCGGGTTCTCGCCGTAGGAGAGGTCGAGCACCTTCTCGAATGCGCGCACGTACAGCGCCGGGAACGACTCCTCTTTCTCTGCGAACCAGCGCGAGATCGCGGCGTCGTAGCGCGCCGTGTAGGAGAACGCTTCCATCGCCAGCGTCTCGCGGGTCTGCTCGGACAGGCGCGAGTCGGATGTGCGCATCTCCTCGAGCACGGCGTCATAGCTCTCTGGCTTGACGACGACCGCCGCGTACGCATGATTCTTCGCCGCCGCGCGGATCAACGTCGGTCCGCCGATGTCGATGTTCTCGATGATCTCGAGGTCCTCCACCCCGCGCGCGTTGGCGACGCGCTCGAACGGATAGAGGTTCACGCAAACGAGGTCGATCGGCTCGATGTCGTGCTCGCTCAGCGTGTTCACGTGCTCGGTGTTCGAGCGCACCGCGAGCAGGCCCGCGTAGATGCGCGGGTTGAGCGTCTTCACCCGGCCGTCGAGGATCTCCGGGAAGCCGGTGTAGTCCTCGACCGACCGAACCTTGAGGCCGGCCTCCTCCAGCTCCCGCGCCGTGCCGCCTGAGGCGACGATCTCGACACCAAGCTCGGTGAGCCCGCGCGCGAAGTCGACGACTCCCCGCTTGTCCGACACGGTGAGGAGCGCTCGCCGAATCTGGACCTGACCAGGCCCGGTGACTGCCGTCGCGCTCGGTTCAGCTGTGGCCATTCGCCTCCTCTTCGATCAGAACCCGTCGCGGATTGCTCTCGTCGAAGCTGACCCGACCCTGCGCGATCAGCCGCACTGCCTGGGGCAGCAGCTCATGCTCGATCGCGTGCACCCTGTCCTCGACGTCCTCGATTCGCGCAGGATAGGAGAGGTCGAAGGAGCACTGCATGACGATCGGACCGGTGTCGACTCCCTCGTCCACGAAGTGGATGGTGACCCCCATCACCCGCACACCGTGCTCGAGCGCCTGCTCGATCGATCGAATGCCGGGAAATGCAGGCAGAAGCGACGGATGGACGTTGATGATCCGCCGCGGGAAGCGACGGATGAACTCCGGTGAGAGCAACTCCATGAAGCCGGCCAGGACGACGAGGTCGACCCCGAGCCCCTCGAGCCAGTCGGCCAGTGCCGCGTCGCGCGCCGGACGATCCTGATAGTCGCTCGCCGCGAACACCCCCGTGCCCACTCCCGCCGTACGCGCTCGCTCGAGCCCCCGCGCCTCCGAACGGCTCGACGCCACGCCCACCACCTCGATTCCCTCGTGGCCGTGAACCTTGTCGAGTATCGCCTGGAGGTTTGTCCCCTCGCCGGAGACCAGCACCGCAACCCGGAAGCTCACGCGGCGCTCGGGAGCTGCAGCACCGGATACGGCCCCCTCGTGGTCTCGAGGCGCCGCTCACCGATCAGCTCGTCAATGCGCGCGAGGATGTCCGCGCGCCGCATGCGCGACGAGGTGGCGTAGGCGGGCAACCCGTCGTAGGAGTTGCGCTCGATCTTCTTGGTCCGCGCGCCGTGGAGGATCTCGGCGCAGGTGGTGCGCCCGACCGACGGACGCGCGCTCCTGACGACGGAGATGATCGCGTCATCGAGCGTGCCGACCTCGGCGGCGAGCTGATCGGGCTCGGGCGCCAGGCCGTCGAGCAGCGCGGGCTCGCAGGAGTCGCAGCAGGAGCCCGACGGCGACGGCGGACTCGCGTCGCCGAAGTGGGCGAGCAGCGCGGCGCGGCGGCAGGCGTCCGAGTCGACGTACGCCCACATCTCGCGGTACTGGCGCCAGCGTGCCCGTCCCGCCTCGGCCATCGAGGCGCGAGTGAGCGCCTCCGCCCTCCGGTCGAATTCGGCCAGCAGGCGGCCGCTGACGCGGTCCGCCGCCGAAGGCATCGGCTGCAATGCTCCCGCCTGGGCGAGATGGCCGACCAGCGCGCGTAGCTGGTCGCCGTTCAGCCCGAGCCCACGCGACAGCTCTCCGGCGTCGACGTCGTATCGCCCGTCGCCGTCTGCAGCGAACACGAGGCGCTCGGCGAGCGCGCGGCCAAGCTCCGGCCGTAGCTCGTCGCGCTTGATGAAGTGCACGTGCAGCGCCTTGTCACGGTTCTCAGCGAGGAGCAGCGCGCGCGCCGGCAGGCCGTCGCGCCCGGCCCGCCCGGCCTCCTGGTAGTACGCCTCGAGCGAGGCCGGAACGCTCGCGTGCACCACGCTTCGCACGTTCGGCTTGTCGACGCCCATGCCGAACGCGTTCGTCGCGACGACCACCTTCACTTCGTCGGCGAGGAAGGCTCGCTGCACCGCAGCTCGCCGCTCGCGGTCGAGGCCCGCGTGATACGCCGCCGCGTCGACGCCGAGCTCGCGGCCAATGAGCGACGCCATGTCCTCCGCTCCCGCGCGCGTGCCCGCGTAGACGATCGCCGGCAGAGCATCGGGGTCGCCGAGGGCACCGAGCAGCATGCCGTGCTTCTCGTGCGGCGCCGGCCGCGCTACTCCGAACGCGATATTCGGGCGATCGAAGCCGGTCGCGACGCGGAGCGGTTCTGAGAGCCGCAGGCGGCGCACGATGTCGGTCGACACCTGCGGGGTAGCGGTCGCCGTGGCGGCCACGATCGCCTGCG
>DASVXS010000318.1:0-3676 GCA_036392575.1 Thermoleophilaceae bacterium
AACATCAACCGCGTCTTCGACGACCACGACGTTGTGATGACGCCGGTGCTCGCCTACCAGCCGCCGCTGATCGGCAAGTGGGAGGGCCGGCACGCGCTGAAGCTGGTCGACAGCGTGGGCCGCTGGATCCCGTTCACGACGCCGTGGAACCTCACCGGCCAGCCGGCAGCATCGGTGCCAGCAGGGTTCGACGCGGACGGCCTGCCGCTGGCGGTGCAGGTCGTGGCGCGGCCGGGCGACGAGGCGACGCTGTTCTCGCTCGCGGCGCAGCTCGAGGCGGAGCGGCCGTGGGCGGAGAAGCGCCCGCCGCTGGGCTGAGCGGGGGGCGAGCAGTAACGGCCCGCACGCCGGCACCGGGAGCGAAGCGTCGTCAGTTAGGGGCCATAGTGGGCCCAAAGTGACGACGGCCGGGTGCACAGAGGTGTCAAAAGTCCCCGGATCGCAATCGTGCTCCGCGCTTCCCGACCAACTGCGTACTCGCGGCGCGGAGAGTGACCCGCCGACGCTCACCCGTCATTGCTGCTGTGCAGAGTGAGCCGCGCGGCCCTTGGAGCCCTACAGCACGCGCCGTGCCCAGGCGAACGCGTTGCGCCGCCACTCCTCGAAGAGCGGCGACACGTACACGCCCTGCGACGAGGCGTGGATCATGAAGTCCTTCGACAGCGCGATGCCCTCGTGCGTGACACTCGCCTCGGTGGCGCGGCTGCGGAACCCGGCTGAGCCGAAGAACAACAGATCCGCGGGGCGGATGTCCGCGAACGCCACGCGCGAGCGCTTCGGGATCTCGCCGGCCTGCTGAGCGGCGGTGCGGCCGCGGATCGCGCGGCCCGCTGGGTTGCCGGAGAGCTTGTACACGCGCCACGCCAAGCCGGAGCAGTCGTAGCCGCCGTGCACCTGGCCGGGGCTCGGCCAGTCGGTCTCGCCGCCCCAGATGTACGGCATACCGATCTTCGAAACCGCCAGGCGCAGCGCCGCGAGCTGCTTCGGCCCGTACTGCGGGAGCGTGAAGCGGCCGAGCACGTCGCGCGCGTACTGCTTCTCCCAGCCGTTGAACGACAGGATGCGCGCGAACGAATACGCCGCCTCGGCGCGCGTGATGCGGTCGGACGGGTAGAGCTCGAGGCGCTCGCCGAACGGGAACGGGTGGTTGAACCGCAAGCCGAGTTGGCGAGCGACGACCTCGGTACCGAAGCGCGAAGGCGGCCGCAGGCCGGCGCGCTTTGCCTCGGTTTGAACGGCCACAGCAAGGTCGGAAAGGCCGAGCTGCTCGACGACGAGCTTGTCGAAGCGCGACACGCTGATTGGCGCCGACGAGATCTGCACCGGCGGAGTCTGCGTGCGCTGTCCCAGCGCGGCAAGCGACGCGCGCATGGCCGCCGGACTGAACGGGCGCTCGCCGTGGAAACCGTCGGCGTCCTTCGTCATCAGGCCGGCACGCACGACGCGGCGCTGGTCGACTTTGTTCCAGTTGCCCGGGAGGGCGGCCATCGCGTTCGCGGGGACTGCCGCGACGGCGATGACGGCAATGACGAGAAGTGCGAGTCGCCGGGAGAGGGCCACGTGTTCTTCCTCGGAACACGCGCGCTTCCCTTTAGTCGCGCGAGTAGCGTTCAGCCGGATGTGGGCCCAGAGAGAGATCCGGCTGCCGGCGCTTCCGCGCGGCTACCACCTCGTGACGCGCGAGATCGAGTCCGGCATTCCCGAGCTCGAGCGCCTGCACGTGGGCATCGCGCATCTGTTCATCCGGCACACGTCCGCTTCGTTGACGCTGAACGAGAACGCGAGCCCTGACGTGCGGCGCGACTTCGCCACCTGGTTCGACCAGGCCGTGCCCGACGGTGCGTCGTACTGGACGCACACGCTCGAGGGCGATGACGACATGCCGGCACACGTGAAGTCCTCCCTGCTCGACGTCGCGCTCACGCTCCCGGTGAGCAACGGCCGGCTCGCGCTCGGCACGTGGCAGGGCGTGTACCTGTGCGAGCACCGCGACCACGGCGGCCCGCGAAGCGTGGTAGTCACGCTGTTCGGCGAGGAGCGCTGAGGCGAGCGTGCGTTGTCGCCCGCTTCCCGTCGTCTCGATATGCGAACATGTGTTCGTATGCGTTGGGACAACCTGAGAGTCGAGATCGAGGAGGGACACCGCCTGCCCGGCTACCGCGAGCCGGCGGTGATCCGCCGGTTCGACGCGCCCGAGGCTCTCAACATCCGCTTCTACGAGGTGTTCGCGAAGTCGGCGCTGAACCGCGTGCCCGAGCAGTCGCAGGTGCCGTTCCGTTGGACGATCAATCCCTACCGTGGCTGCACGCACGCGTGCACGTACTGCCTGGCCGGCGACACGCGCGTGCTCATGGCGGACGGGACTACCCAGGAGATCCAGCACCTGCGCGCCGGCGACCTCGTGTACGGAAGCGAGGAGCGAGGTACGCAACGGCAGCTGGTTCCGACTGAGGTCAAGGATCAGTGGTCGACGACCGAGCCGGCGTACCGGGTGACCCTCGACGACGGCACTGAGCTCGTCGCCAGCGGCGAACACCGCTTCCTGACACCGAGTGGCTGGAAGCACGTCACGGGCGATGGAGACCGGCCTCACCTGACACCCGGTGCCGAGATCGTCGGCGCAGAAGAAGATGACGACTTGCGCGTAGCGTCGATCGACCCACTTCGAGAGGAGATGCTCCTCTACGACATCACTACCGGGACCGGCGACTTCATCGCCAACGGCGTCGTGAGCCACAACTGCTTCGCGCGCCCCACGCACAAATACCTCGACTTCGACGCAGGCCGCGACTTCGAGCGCGAGATAGTCGTGAAGGTCAACGTGCCCGAGGTGCTCCGGCGCGAGCTTGCTCGCCCGTCTTGGAAGGGCGAGCACGTCGCGCTCGGCACGAACACCGATCCGTACCAGTGGGTTGAAGGTCGCTACAAGCTCATGCCGGGTATCTGGGAGGCGTTTCGTGACTTCCGCAACCCGTGCTCGGTGCTGACCAAGTCGCCGCTCCTCCTGCGTGACCTTCCTCTTCTCAAGCAGGTCGCGGAGGTCGCTCCGATCAGCGCGAGCTTCTCGGTGCCGACGCTCGACGAGAAGGCCTGGCGCGCGAGCGAGCCGCACACACCCAACCCGCGAGCGCGGCTCGAGGCGATTGGCGAGCTGAACCGAGCAGGCATCCCCTGCGGCGTGCTGATCGCGCCGCTCATGCCGGGGATCAACGACGCCCCCGAGCAAGTCGAGCCGATCCTCGAGATGGCTGCTGAAGCGGGAGCGGTCAGCGTCGGCGGAATCGCGCTGCACCTGCGCGGCGAGGTCCGGCAGGTGTTCTTCGAGTGGCTCGAGTCCTATCGGCCCGACCTCGTCCCGCGCTACCGCGAGCTCTACAAGCGAGGTGCGTACGCGCCAAAGGAGGAGCGCGCTCGACTCCAGGCGCTCGCCCGCGCGAAGCACGACACGCGCGATCCCTCGCTCCCCGGTCGCCGTTTTCTCCGGGATGGGGGCGATCCCTGGTCCGCGCGCGCCGAGAAGCGTGATGATCGTCACCCGCCGCCTGACCAACCTGCGCTGTTCTGATGCGCAAGGTTTGAGGTGCGGTTGGGGATGGCTATGTCACCTGTGGGACCCGCACCCGACCTTCCCCCCTCGTGAGACGGATTTTCCGCAGACCAAGCGACGCGGACGCGC
>DASVXS010000319.1:0-5269 GCA_036392575.1 Thermoleophilaceae bacterium
GGCGGACGACAGGCGCGCCGCGCAGGTTCCGAGCGTACGCGTCGGACTCGTCCCGGCCTACAGCTCGCGTTAGCCGGCGAAAACCGAGCTATGCAAGGACGCAGGGCCGAAGCTTGGCGATAGCCAAGCGAGCGCCCGAGGACGCCGCAGAGCGAAGGTTTGCAGCCGACTAAACCGCAGCTGGATGAAGCTGCGGGTAGAGCGGGTACTTCTCGGCCAGCGTCCGTGTCCGGTCGCTGAGTTCTGACTTCATCGAGTCGGTCCAGTCTTCGGCGACGAGGGCCTCGCCGATCATCTTGCCGATCTCGTGGAAGTCGTCCACCTGCAGGCCGCGGGTGGCGAGCGCCGGTGTGCCGACCCGCAGGCCGGACGACACCGCCGGCGGGCGCGGGTCGAACGGGACAGCGTTGCGGTTCACCGTGATGCCGATGTCGTGCAGACGGTCCTCGGCCTGCTTGCCGTCGAGGTGCGAGTCGCGCAGATCGACGAGCACCAGGTGCACGTCGGTGCCGTCCGTGAGCACGTTCACTCCCGCAGCGAGCAGCTCCTCAGCGAGAGCGGCGGCACCCGTGCGGGTGCGGCGCTGGCGCTCGCGGAAGGTCTCGGACTGCGCGATCTTCAGCGACACGGCCTTGCCCGCGATCACGTGCATGAGCGGGCCGCCCTGCTGACCGGGGAAGACGGCCGAGTTGATCGCCTTCGCATGCTCCTCCTTGGAGAGGATCATGCCGCCGCGCGCGCCGCCGAGCGTCTTGTGGATCGTGGTGGTGACAACGTCTGCGTAGGGCACCGGGTTCGGGTGCTCGCCCGCCGCGACGAGCCCCGCGAAGTGCGCCATGTCCACCATCAGGTAGGCGCCCACCTCGTCGGCGATCTCGCGGAAGCGCGCGAAGTCGAGCTGGCGCGGGTACGCGGACCAGCCGGCGAGGATCAGCTTTGGCTTGCTCTCGCGCGCCAGCTCGGCGAGGGCGTCCATGTCGAGCCACGAGTCCGACTCACGGACACCGTAGGGGACGATGTCGTAGAGGCGCCCCGAGACGTTGATCTTCATCCCGTGCGTGAGGTGGCCGCCATGGTCGAGCTTCATGCCGAGGATCCGATCGCCCGGCTGAAGAAACGCGTGGTAGACCGACGCGTTCGCCTGCGCGCCTGCGTGCGGCTGCACGTTCGCGTGCTCGGCGCCGAAGATCTCCTTCGCGCGATCGATCGCGAGCTGCTCGGCGATGTCCACGTACTCGCAGCCGCCGTAGTAGCGCCTGCCGGGGTAGCCCTCCGCGTACTTGTTGGTGAGCACCGAGCCCTGGCAGTCGAGCACCGACTGCGGCACGAAGTTCTCCGACGCGATCATCTCGAGCGTCGTCTCCTGGCGCCGAAGCTCGTTCTCGAGCACCTCGGCGATCTCCGGGTCGACGTCGGCGACCGGTCGCGTGAAGTAGTCGGGGCTGAGGTCCGTCACGTGGGCTCCGTTCTCGGCTGGTCTGCGGGGCATGTCCACCGTACCAGCGAGGCCGGAGCCACAGCCCGGCGGTCACGCCAGCAGTTCGACCACCCGCGCCTTCGGAAGGACCCCCTCGCGCAGCACGTCGAAGCTGCCCTCGGCCTCGTACGTCGACAGGTCGATCACGGTCGAAGGGGTGCCCGGCAGCTCGCCGCCGTCCAACTCGATGTCCACCCCGGCGCGGATGCGCTCGTCGACGTCGGCCAGGCGGCGCGCGTCCGGACCGCCGCTCGGGTTGGCGCTCGACTGCAGCACCGGCCCGGTGGCCGCCCGCAGCGGCTCGAGTGCGCCCTCGAGCGCCGGTACGCGGACGCCGACCCGCTCGGGCTCGGGCCCGCACGCGAGCGGCCAGCGACGCTCGGGGTTCGGGAGCACCAGCGTGACCGGCCCGGGCAGCAGGTGCTCGGCGGCCTCGCGTGTGCGCGGGCCGAGCCAGCCGAGCTCCTCGAGGGCGGCGCCGCGATCGAAGAACATCACCGCCGACGGCCGTGCAGGCGGCCGGCCCTTCAGCTCGTAGAGACGCGCGACCGCCGACTCCGAGCCCGGGTCGACCGCCAGCCCGTAGACCGTGTCGGCAGGGAAGAGCGCGATGCCGCCCGCAGCGAGCACTCGCTCGAGCTCACGCACGTCGTCGGGTGTCAACGCGCGCGCCCTATCGTCGCCCGCTCGCGGCCGGCGAGGTCGCGGTGGGTCTCAGCATCGTCGAGCAGCGCTCGCACCGCCTCCGCCTGCGCGGGCGCATGCTCGAGCGCGAGGGCCGTACCCGCGGGCACCTCCCGCACCAATGCTCGGATTGCGTCGAGACCGTCGGCGCCCGATACGAGCGCCTCGCGCGGCTCGTACTCGGTGATCTCAGGCGCCAACCCCTCCCACTCGTCCTCCCGCACGTACGGCAGGTTCGCGATCACCAAGTCGTACTGCCCCGGCGGTAGCCCGCGGTGCACGGCGACCGGCACGTCGAGCCCGAGCTGGCGCGCGTTGAGCCGCGCGACCGCAACCGCGTCCGGCGAGACGTCCGACGCACTCACCACCAGGCCGGGACGCTCCTGCTTGAGGGCGAGGGCGATCGCGCCCGAGCCGGTCCCGACGTCGTGCGCGTGGGCGCCGTCGGGGAGCCCGAGCGCCGACTCGACCAGCAGCTCGCTCTCGGGG
Organism: Thermoleophilaceae bacterium; assembly: GCA_036392575.1. Taxonomy (GTDB): domain Bacteria; phylum Actinomycetota; class Thermoleophilia; order Solirubrobacterales; family Thermoleophilaceae; genus JADGHQ01. The sequence continues at coordinate 2,651 of DASVXS010000319.1, forward strand.
CGCGGGATCAGTACGCGCGAGTCGACCGCAACTTCGATGTGGCGGAAGCCCTTGCTGCCGAGGATGTACGCCACGGGCTCGCGCCGCACACGCCGCGCGACGAGCGCGTCGAGGCGCCGCGCCGCCGCGTCCGGCATCTGGACGCGCCCGTCCGCGTAGATCTGGGCGCGCGTGATCCCGAGGGCATCTGCGGCGAGCAGCTCGGCGTCGAGCCGCGCAGTATCGGAGCCCGCGCGCGCGATCGCGCGCTCCGCTTGGTCGAGCGCCTCGCGGACGCCCGGCATCAGGACTCGACGAGCGCCCCGGCCTCGAGCTTGCGCCGCTTCTCCTCGGCCTGCAGCGCCGCGGTGAAGTCGTCGAGCTCGCCGCCGAGGACGGCCTCGAGGTTGTTCTTCGTGAGCTTCACGCGGTGGTCGGTCACGCGGTCCTGCGGGAAGTTGTAGGTGCGGATCTTCTCCGAGCGCTCGCCGGTGCCGACCTGCGCACGCCGCTCGGCCGAAAGCTCGGCCTGCTGTGCGGCCACCTCCTGCTCGTACAGCCGCGCGCGCAGCACGCGCATCGCCTTGTCGCGATTCTGGAGCTGCGACTTCTCGTCCTGCATGGACACCACGAGCCCGGTGGGCTTGTGCGTGATGCGCACCGCCGAGTCCGTCGTGTTCACCGACTGGCCGCCGGGACCGGACGAGCGGTAGACGTCGATCTGGAGGTCGTTCGGGTCGATGCTCACCTCGACCTCCTCCGCCTCCGGCAGCACGGCCACCGTGGCCGTCGAGGTGTGGATGCGCCCCTGCGACTCGGTCTCCGGCACCCGCTGCACGCGGTGCGTGCCGCCCTCGTACTTGAACACGCTGTAGGCGCCGTTGCCGCGGATCTCGAACGTGTACGCGCCGTCGGAGATCGACAGCGGCTCGGTCTTGAAACCGCGGCGCTCGGCGTAGCGCGTGAGCATCCGATAGAGGTCGCCCGCGAACAGTCCGGCCTCTTCGCCGCCGGTGCCGGCACGGATCTCCACGATCACGTTCTTGTCATCGTTCGGGTCGGGTTCCACCATGGCGAGCCGGATCTCGTCCTCGAGCTCCTCGAGGCGGCGCTGCGAAGCCTCGAGCAGCTCGCGCAGCTCGGGGTCGTCACCGTCCTCGGACAGCAGCTCGCGCGCGCCCGCGGCGTCGTCCGCGGCTCGGCGGTACTCCTCGGCGAGCTGGTGCGCCGGCTCGAGCGCGCGGTATTGACGCCCGACGTCCGCGTAGCGGTCGCGGTCCCCGATCACTGAGGGGTCCGACATCTGCTGCGAGAGCTCCGCAAAGCGGCTCTCGATCTGCTCGACGAGCTTGTCGATCATGGCCATTTGAGGGTAGCCGGGGGCGCGGTCCGCGCTAGGGCGTCTCGCCGTCGTAGTAGTCGACGCTCGATTCGCGCCTCACCATCAGCCGGTCATGCGAGTCATACCGGTGTGGCTTCACCAGCAGCTTGTCGCTGTCCGGGTACACCGCCACGAAGGGCGGCACCTCGGTGGAGAACATGATGATGCGAGCGCGCTCGTCGGTGTTGTTCGTGACCTTGTGCGCCCCGTCGGGCCCGGGCGGAAAAGCCACGGTGTCGCCGGGCTCGAGCTCGTCCTCGCCCTCGGGGTGGCGAAGCGTCGGGCGGCCCTCGAGCACCATCAGCCACTCCTCGTTTGGATACTCGTAGTGGTACGGGCAGACGCTCTGGCCAGGCGGCAACTCGTACACCGAGGCGCCGATCTGCTCGGCTCCGATCTTGGCGCCGAAGCTGTCCCTACCGGCCCTGTAGCCCTCCGGATCGGACGAGTCGTACTCCGGGGCTGGTGAGAAGACGTTGAATTTGCGCATGGGCTGCGAGAAGGTAGCCGGGAACGGATTTACGCGTCGGCGGCGTCCTACTTCCATGATGAACCTTCCCTCTGCCAAGGCAGTCGGGCTCTCCTCCGTGCTCGTGCTCGGGCTCGCTGCCCCGGCCGCCGCGGGTGACAGCGCGCCGCCGCCGCTTGAGCCGGCGCTGACCATCAACGGGGCGCAGCCCGTCCCAGTCGACAAGCCGGTGCGTCTCGACGCCTCCGAGTCGAAGGGCGACATCCGCGGCTTCCGCTTCGACCTCGACGGCAACGGCAGCTACGAGACCGATACCGGCACGACGCCTTACGTGGACCACGCATTCAGCGAGCCGGGTCGAGTGCGCGTGCGCGTGCTCGTGACGGACACAGCCGGGCGCGCGCAGGGTGCGGCGCAGACGATCGAGGTGGCCGCGCCAAAGCCCGTGGTGGTCGCCGCGAAGCCCCAGGCGAAGGCGAAGCAGAACCCGCAGGCAAAGGCCGAGCAGAAGCCGCGGTCGAAGGCGACGCCTCAGGCGCATGCGGGCGCCTCCAGCTCCGTGACGATCAAGGACTTCAGCTTCGGTCCGAAGTCGATCAGCATCAAGGCAGGCGACACGGTGACGTGGACCAACACCGGCCAAGCGCCGCATGACGCCAGTGGCAGCGGCTTCAAGATCCCCGTGCTCACGACCGGAAAGAGCGCGTCCCACACCTTCAACACACCCGGGACGTTCAGCTACATCTGCTCGATCCACCCGTTCATGAAGGGCACCGTCGTGGTGGCCGGG
>DASVXS010000320.1:0-16039 GCA_036392575.1 Thermoleophilaceae bacterium
TCAGCGCCGCGAGCTTCTCGAACCCGTTCAAGATGGACCCGACCGACGCCAAGCACCTGATGGCACCGGGGCGCGAAGTGTTCGAGACCGTCTACGGCCCGGACACCACCTCCGAGCTCGACGGCTCGAAGGACTGGAAGCAGGTGTTCGACCTCGGCACGCGCAAGAGCCCTGGCACAGGCGCGAGCACGAGCGGCTCGGACGACTCCGACAACAAGGCGTCGGCGCTCGACCTGAAGGGCGACAAGGCGTACGTCGCCTACTGCGGCTTCTGCGACGTCATGACCGAGGGCCGTCCGTTCGAGAGCGGCATCGCCACGAACGTCGGCGGCTCGGCGCCCGCGAAGCGAATGACCTCGGACGGCTGGCACATCGCCGCGGCGAACGGGCTGCCGGAGCGCTACATCACGGGCGTCGCGATGGACCCGGCCAACCCGAACACCGTGTACGTGACGCTCGGTGGCTACGGCCGCCACTGGGCGCCGCCGGGCGCGGTGCGCGAGGACACGAGCAAGGTCGGCACCGGGCACGTGTTCCGCTCCACCGACGCCGGCGAGCACTTCACGGACGTGACCGGCAACCTGCCGGACGTGTCCGCCGACTCGATCGTGGTGCGCGGAGGCCAGCTGGTCGTCGGCACGGACATCGGCACGTTCATCTCGAACGACCCGGCCGGCTCCACGTGGGCAGTGCTCGGCTCGGGGCTCCCGAGCGTGCCCGTGTTCCACCTGTCGCTGAAGCCCGGCGACGACAACACGCTCGTCGCGGCCACATACGGGCGCGGCGTCTACACCTACAAGTTCGCCGACGCGGCGGCAGCGGCAGCGTCCGGCGGCAACGGCAAGGGCTCGGTGTGCGCCGCGACCGCGGGCTTCCGCGGCTTCAGCGCGACGTACAAGGGCGGCAACCTTCGGGTCGGCATCTCCCGCCGGTCACCCGCCGGAGCGACGGTCGAAGTGTTCCGCCACTCGCTCGGCGAGCGCCGCGCGATCCGGAAGACGCTGGTGAAGCGCTTCCGCAACCGCAAGCGCTCGTTCGACTACAGGAAGCGCCTGGCCGACGGGATCTACAGCGTGCGTGCGGGCATCGCAGTGCCGGGCAGCCACGTGCGCGACTACCGCTCTCGCACGTTCGAGGTCAAGCACGGCCGCTACCACGGCATGCGCGACTTCTACGGCCACGGCTCATGCGGAACGATCCGCTCATTCAAGCTCTCGAGTCCGGCATTCGGCGGCTCCACGCAGCGTGGGCTGCAGATCGCCTACCGGCTCGCGAGGTCGGGCACCGTGACGGTCACGGTGAAGCGCGCGCGCACCATCACCACGCGGTTCAAGGCGATGAAGGCACGAGCGCACCGGACCTACCGCCTGAACCTCGCGGCACGCGGGCTCCGGCGCGGCACCTACAGCGTCACGGTCACTGCTCGGTCGGGGAGGAGCGCGACGAGCCAGTCGCTCGCATCGACACGGCTGTAGCCCGGCAAACCGCGTTCGAAGCCAGAGGCGGCGGGTATAGCCCTTGGAACCTCGTAGTGAGCCGGGTCCAAGGGAAGGAGATCAAATGGCACGAGCCAAGTCTTCGAGCTCGAGCCGGAATTCGCGGTCGAAGAGCGGGAGTTCGCGGTCGAACAGCCGGAGTTCGCGGTCGAGCAGCGGTAACGGCAAGTCGTCCTCGAACGCCAACCGCTCCAAGGAAAAACTGCCGGACTACTCCGTCATCGACCCGGATCAGATCGAACAGGCGGTCGACGTCTACGTCGACGTGCCCGTCGTAAACGTCGACGAGATCAAGTTCGAGCTGGACGATCTCCGAGCGCACGTCGCCGTGCTCGCCGAGGTGGGGCACTTCGTGCAGCTGAACGCCGGCGTCGCGGCGAGGCTCGGCAACGTCGAGCTCGACATCAAGGGAGTTGAGACGCAGGCGCTGCTCGAGGCGCGACTGCACAACGTCACAAAGATTCTGGGGCGCGTCTTCACGTCGCTCGACCGCAACCCCGAGCTGCTCGAGAGCGTCGGCCAGGCGCTTGGCGACGTGGGCGGCGGAGCGCACGATCTCATATCGGACACCGGCGACGTAGTGAAGAGCGTCGGCAAGGGAGGCGAGAGCGCCGTCCAGGACATCGGCAAGGGCGCGGGGCGTGGAGTTGAGGGCATCGGCCGCGGCGCCGAGCAGGGCGTCCAGGGCTTGGGCCAAGGAGCCCAGCAGGGTGTCGAAGGCCTCGGCCAAGGCGCCGCCCAAGGCGTCGAGGGCCTCGGCCAGGGCGCCGCCCAGGGCGTCGAGGGGCTCGGCCAGGGCGCGCAGCAGGGAGTTGAAGGCCTAGGTCAGGGCGCCGGACAGGGCGTTGAAGGCCTGGGTCAGGGCGCCGAGCAGGGCGTCGAGGGCGTCGGCCAAGGCGTCCAGCAGGGTGTCGGAAATCTCGCGCAGCAGGGTTGAGGAGTCACCGATGGCTCAGCAGACAAAGTCACAGCGCTCGGGGAGAAGCCGTAGTCAGAACAGCTCCTCCCGTAACGGAAAGGGCGACGCTCGTAGTGGGAACGGGCTGACGCCTGCGCAGCAGGCTCGGCGCGAGGTGAGCCAAGCCGACCGCGAGTACCGGAAGTACCTGTTCGAGGAGGAGCGCGACCGGACGGGGCCGCCCGACGTCGTGCTCGACGTGCCCGAGCTGCAGGTCGACCTGATCCACTTCGAGCTCGACAATCTCGATGCTCACGTGGCGCTCAAGGCGAAGGTGCTCAACCTCGTGAAGCTCAACGTGGGCGCTGACGTGCACCTCAGCAGAGTCAAGCTCGACATCAAGGGCGTCCACGCGGAGGTGGTCCTAAAGGCGCGGCTCGATCACGTCGCGGCGATCGTGGACCGCCTGATGACGACGCTCGATCGCAATCCGGATCTGATCAAGGGTCTGAGCCAAGCAGTCAGCGAGGTCGGCGCCGGCGCGGGTGAGGCGGTCGACAAGACCGGCGATGCGGCCAAGGACATCGGACAGGGCGCGCAAGGGGCCCTGAAGGACGTCGGCAAGGGCGCCGGTCAGGCGGTCGGCGACGTCGGTGAGGGCGCCGGTCAGGCGGTCGGCGACATTGGCGAAGGCGCCGGCCACGCCGTTGGCGACGTGGGTCAGGGCGCCGGCCAGGCCGTCGGTGACGTCGGACAAGGCGCCGGCCAGGCAGTTGGCGATGTCGGTCAGGGCGCCGGCCAGGCCGTCGGCGATGTCGGACAAGGCGCCGGACAAGCCGTGGGCGACGTTGGCCAGGGCGCCGGCCAGGCCGTCGGCGACGCTGGGCAGGGCGCCGGTCAGGCAGCCGGGAACCTCGGCGGGCTAGTTGGAGGCGTCGGCCAGACCGTGGGCCAGGCGGGCCAGGGCGCGACCGAAGCGCTCGGCGGTGTCACCCAGGGCCTCGGCGGCCAGCAGGGGCAGCAGGGCCAACAGGGGCAGCAGCAGCAGCCCGCCCGGGAGGGCCAGCCTGACCAGCAAGGCCAGCAGCAGCCCGCCCAGCAGGGCCAGCCTGACCAGCAGGGCCAGCCTGACCAGCAGGGTCAGCCTGACCAGCAGGGCCAACAGGCTCAGCCCGCCCAGCAGGACCAGCCGCAGGGCGCTCAGGAGGAGACGGCGCAGACGAACGGCGGTGGCCCAAACGCGGCAAAGCCCAGCTCGCTAGCCAAGGAGGTCGCGAAGATGGTCGCCCGTCAAATTGGGCAGGCCGCTCAGGACGAGGCCCGCGACCTCGGATTCGCGGCGACTCGCAAGGTGAAGGAGCTCGGCGAGCGGCGTGAGCAGAGGCGCGCCGAGAAGTACCACGCCACCGAGGCTGCGATGCGGCTGGCCGACGAGCTCGGCGTCGACCTGGCATGGTGCGATGGCACGGGCAGCGACGGCAAGATCACCGTGAAGGACGTGCGGGAGGCAGTCGAGGCGTGAGCCGCCGAAAGCGAGAGCCCGACGTGCAGATCGCGGCGTCGATCAAGGCTGACGAGCTGCGTTTCGAGGTCAAGCCGGACGTTGAGGTCCGCGCGTACTCCAACTCCGACGCTGAGGCGGAATCGGTCTCAGAGCGCGAGAACCTGCCAGACGAGCTGGAGCCCGGCGTCACCTACCGCGACTTCGCGGTGCGCTGGCGACTCGCGGCTCGCCTGAAGGATCCGGACGAGGACGAGGGGTAGAGGGGCAACGCGCTCTGCTACGAGAGCGCGTTGCCGATGTCCTCAGCCTTCTTGCGGGTGGTTTGCACCTCACTCGCGAGCTTGCCGAACTGCTTGCCGGCCTTCCGGACTTCCTTGGTGAGACCGTTCATCCCGCTGCCGGTCCCCGGGATCGGGACGCCGAGCACCTTGCGCGGCCGCTTGTGCCGCCGCTCCAGGACCACGCCGCCCACGATGCCCGCGGCCGCCGTCACGGCCGGAACCGCGAGGTTCTTGATCGTCCCGGCGACACCGCCGCCGCCGTTGCGCTGCTGCGCGGAGCTCGCGGATGCGTTCTGCCGCGAGCTTGCGGAGCTCGAGCGTGAGCTCCTGCTTCTCGAGGCCGAGCTCCCGCTGCTCCTGCGGTTGGGAGTGGATGCGTTGCCGCTGCCGCCGTTCGACGAGCTGCGCGACGACCTGCTCTTGGAGCTCGACCGCCTGGTTGTTTCAGCCATTCTTGCTCTCCCTCCGGTCGTGTACCTCACTTGCGGGATACCCGCGGTATGGAGGACGCACACAGGGAACGCGTCGAATGAGCGCATGCACCGGCCCCGGCGGTTCCTCGTCAGCGCGCGAACGCGGCGAGCCGCTGTGCCAATTGGGAGTGGACGCGTGCGGCGTGCTCTTCGCGGTCCAGCGCGGCTCGATAGGCAGCGAACCCGAGCCGGCGTTGGGTGGGGTTGCATTCGGTCCAGCGACGGTATGCCGTGTGAAGTTCATCGCACGCCTCGCGCCAGCACACGTAGCTCTCCAGGAACGCGTCGGCGAGGATCGACCGCCTTTCAGTGAGAGGGCCCACCATGACTCCCGGTTTATGCCTTCGCGCTGACCATTGGCGGCGTCCTTGACTGCCGATCCGCGGGGTGGTTCGGGCGCGCTAGTAGCCGAGGCCCCCCGATGAGCCGGCTGAGCCCTGGCCGGAGACCTGGTTGCCCGCCGCGGTCAGCGCGAACCAACTTCCGCCGAAAGCCGTCAGTCCCTGCCCGTTCGTGTCGCCCGGCTTTTTGTCGCCAACGAAGCGGTAGAGCGGATGGCGGTTGTAGGTGACTTGCGGCTTTCCGTCAGAGCGACGGATGGTTCCCACCTTGGAGGCGCTCGCCCCGGCGCCCACCGTCGGCTTCCGGCTCGACCGCAGCGGCGGCCAGTTCGTGGCGCAGGCGCCGAAGCAGGCGCTCTTCGCACCCGAGTCCTTCTTGAACAGGTAAAGCGTGTGGCCCCGCGAGTCGACAAGGATCTTGCCGAGGGAGCCCTCGTTTGCGCCGCTTACGGTCGCGGCGTGGCCGGAGGCCGTCGTGGGCGGTGAACTCGCAGTGGCAGCACCACCGCCGCCGCCCCCGCAGCCGGCCGCGGCCAGCGCGACAAGCGCCACCGCCGCAGCGGCACCGAGCGAGGAGATCGTTCCGCGTCGAGTCATGCTCGTTCCTTCGGTACTGGGGGTTGCGTCTCGGCCCTCGCCACAAAGCGGCGCCAAGCTCTCGAATCACGCGGCCATGTTGGCCGCGGCGCTCACACTTGTCGTCGGACCGCGGAGGACTCTTCCGCCTACTGCGCGCGTCGTAGCCCTAGCGGCGGCGTACGGCTGTGATGGCGCTCGAAACCTGATTCGGCGCGGTGGCGGTTTGGTAGTTCACCCACGGGTCGATGGCCACACATACCCCCCTCAGAGGACGAGGCGAAGAGCTGTCAGCGCAGCGGACCCGCCGGGTGTTGCTCGGCCGGCAAAGAGAGTGCGAGACGCTCCACGGCGTCCTCGACGCCGTTCGCGGGGGTGAGAGCCGGTCGCTCCTACTGCGCGGGGAGCCGGGGGTCGGCAAGACGGCGCTGCTCGAGTACGCGATCGAGTCGGCCCCCGACTTCCGGATCGCTCGGGCCGTGGGTGTCGAGTCTGAGATGGAGCTCGCGTTCGCCGCCCTCCATCAGCTGTGTGCGCCGATGCTCGGCCGACTCGATGCGCTGCCGGTCCCTCAGCGCCACGCGCTCCGTGTGGCGTTCGGGCTGACCGTGGGCGACGCGCCCGACCGCTTTTTCGTCGGGTTGGCAGCGCTCAGCCTGCTCTCCGCGGCCGCCGAGGAGCAGCCGCTCCTGTGTGTCGTCGATGATGCACAGTGGCTCGACCGTGCCTCGGCGGAAGCGCTCGCGTTCGTTGCGCGCAGACTGCTCGCGGAGTCGGTTGCTGTGGTTTTCGCGACGCGCACGACATCCGAGGACTGGAGGGGCGTGTCGGACCTGGTCGTCGAGGGTCTGCGAGATGGTGATGCGCGGGAGCTGCTCGGCTCCGTGCTCCGGGGGCCGGTGGACGAGCGTGTGCGCGAGCGGATCGTCGCCGAAACGCGCGGCAACCCCCTCGCGCTCTTGGAGCTGCCGCGCGGGTTGACGCCCGCGGAGCTTGCCGGTGGCTTCGGGCTCCCGGACGCACTGCCGCTTTCGGGTCGGATCGAGGAAAGCTTCCGGCGGCGGCTCGAGGAGCTCTCGGCCGAGAGCCGGCTGCTGTTGATCGTCGCGGCGGCGGAACCGCTCGGCGAGCCCGTGCTCGTCTGGCGTGCCGCCGCGCGGCTCGGGATCGCGGCCGATGCGGCGGCGCCGGCGTCCGCGGCCGGCGTGCTCGAGACCGGGGCCCGGGCGCGGTTTCGACATCCACTGGCCCGCTCGGCGGTCTACAAGGCAGCTTCACCGGGGGAAAGGCAGCGCGCGCACCGCGCGCTGGCCGAGGCGACCGACCCCGAGGTCGATCCGGAGCGTCGCGCCTGGCACCGCGCCCACGCGACTACGCGGCCCGACGAGGACGTCGCCGCCGAGCTCGAGCGCTCGGCCGGCCGGGCACAGGCCCGCGGCGGTCTCGCCGCCGCGGCCGCCTTCCTCGAATGCGCGACCGCCCTGACGCCCGAGCCGGCGCGCCGTGTGGAGCGCGCACTGGCCGCGGCGCAGGCTAAGAGCCAGGCCGGCGCTCCCGACGCAGCGCGGGAACTGCTGAGCGCCGCGGAGGCGGGACCCCTGGACGCGCTCCAGCGTGTTCGGGCGGACCGGCTGCACGCCCAGATTGCGTTCGCCTTGAACCGCGGCAGCGACGCTCCGCCGCTGCTGCTCAAGGCGGCCGAGCGTCTCGATCGGCTCGACGTGAGACTGGCGCGCGAGACCTATCTGGAAGCGTTGACAGCGGCGGTGTTCGCGCACCGTTTGGCCACCGCCGGAGGTGTGCTCGAGGTGGCCGAGGCCGCGCAGGCGGCGCCTCCGTCGTCGGAGCCCCCGCGCGCGCCCGATCTTCTACTGGATGGCTGGGTGCTGCTGATCACCAAGGGCCGCCCGACGGCGACGCCGACATTGAAGCGGGCGCTTAGCGCGTTCCGGAGCGAGTCCATCTCCAAGGAGGAGGAGATCCGTTGGCTCTGGCTCGCCTGCCACACCGCCTTTGAACTCTGGGACGACGAGACCTGGCACGTCCTCTCCGCCCGCCTGGTCGACCTCGCCCGCCTCGCTGGCGCGCTCACAGAGCTCCCCGTCGCGCTCGACTCGCTCTCTGTAGCGAACCTGTTCGCGGGCCGCTTCGCGGTGGCCGGATCGCTTCTCGACGAGGCCAAGGCGATCACCGAGGTGACCGGGAGCCACCCCACGCCCTACGGTCCTGTCGTGTTCGCGGCCTGCCAGGGCCGCGAAGCCGATGCCTCTGAGTTGATCGAGGCCAGCACCAAGGAGGTGGTGCGCCGGGGTGAGGGAATGGGGCTGACCGTGATTCGCTGGGCAAGCGCACTCCTCTACAACGGCCTCGGTCGCTATGACGACGCACTGGCCGCGGCCCAGCTGGCCAGCGCGCATCCGTTCGATCCCACCCGGGGACTGCCCGAGCTCATCGAGGCGGCCGCCCGGAGCGGTTTGCCGGAGCGGGCTTCCGATGCCCTCCAACGGCTCGCCGAGACGACACACTCCAGCGGCTCCGAATGGGGGCTTGGGGTCGAGGCCTGCTCGCGAGCGGTGCTGAGCGAGGGCGCGGTCGCCGAGAACCTCTACCGAGAGGCGATCGACCGGCTTGGGCGCACCCGCGTCCGCTTGGCACTCGCCCGCGCCCATCTCCTCTACGGAGAATGGCTGCGCCGCGAGCGCCGGCGCCAGCAGGCTCGCGAGCAGTTGCGCACGGCCCACGAGATGTTCACGGCCATGGGCATCGGGGCGTTCGCCGAGCGCGCCGCGCGCGAGCTGCGGGCCACCGGCGAGACTGCGCGCAAACGCACGATTGAGACCAGCGACCAGCTAACCGCCCAGGAAATTCAGATCGCGCGACTCGCACGCGACGGCCTTTCGAATCCCGAGATCGGCAGCCAGCTGTTCATCAGCCCACGCACCGTCCAGTACCACTTGAGCAAGGTCTTCAGCAAGCTCGCCATCAGCTCACGAGCGCAGCTCGACGACGTCCTCTCCAGCGATCGCGACCTGGTGGGCGTCAGCCAGCGAGCGGAAGAGGTTGCCATTCGGCGACCGGAGCTTTAGCGCGCGGCACCACGAGCCCGGTCTCGTAGGCGAACACGACGAGCTTGGCCCGATCGTGCGCGGCGAGCTTCAGCATCGCGCGGCTGACGTGGGTCTTGGCGGTCGCACGGCTGACCACAAGCCGCTCGGCGATCTCGTCGTTGCTCAGACCGAGCGCCACGAGCACCACCACTTCCCGCTCGCGGGCGGTGAGCTCGTCGACAAGGTTCGAGCTTGGACACGAGGGCTCCTGCCGCGCGGCGAGTTCGGCGATCACGCGCCGCGCGAGGCTCGGCGAGAGCGCCGCTTCCCCGTCGGCGACGAGTTTGACCGCGCGCACGAGTTCGGGTGGTTCGATGTCCTTGAGCAGCAGGCCGCTGGCCCCAGCCCGGAGCGCGCCGAAGATGCGTTCGTCGTCCTCGGAGGCCGTCAGCAGCATCACCGCGACGCTCGATTCGGAGAGCATCCGTCTCGTAGCCTCCACGCTGCCGATCCCCGAGAGCTGGGCGTCGATCAGCGCAACGTCGGGACGGATGCGACCCGCCAGCGCGACCGCTTCCTCACCGCTGGTCGCCTCGCCGACGACTCGGATGCCGTCAGCAGACTCGAGCAGCATTCGGAAGCCGGCGCGCACCAGTGACTGGCCGTAGGCGATCAGCACCCGCACGTGTCCGGGCTCCTCCGGGGGGACAATGGCGAGTCTGCCGGGCGGACGGGCTCCGGCGTGTGGGTGCGGCTGGAGTGCATGTGGCATACGGCGAGTGTTGCGCGGCCGGCACCCGTTCGCATCTGCCAGGCGACAGTGCGAGTGGCCAGTCTGGCGGGCGTAGGCCCGGTCGAACTACCGCGCCGGCGGTACCCAGAAGAGTCGCCTGCGAGGCGACGACAAGCGCACCCCCGCTCGTGACCATGCCGGATCGAACCTCGAACCGGAGCGCGCCAATGATTTCGTCCGTTACGGCCCAGGGGGCTCGGCCGGTGAAGATCCTTGCGGTTCTCGCGGGCGCGCTCCTGGCGATCGCAGCCCTGGCGGGAACCGCCCACGCATCCGGCCCGGGTCAGCCGCCGCCTGAGTGGGCAGCGAATGCGGGTGAGTGGCCGGCGCACAACTACGACCTGGCAAACACCCGCGCGACTGCGCAGTCGCCGATCGATTCCCAAACCGTCTCGCGGCTGAAGGTGAAGTGGACCTTCCCGCTGTCGGGCTCAGGCGCGTTCGGCGCCTTTTCCTCGACGCCGATCGCCTTGAACGGCACGGTCTATTTCCAGGACCTGAACTCGAACGTGTTCGCGCTCGACCGCTCGACAGGCGTCCGGAAGTGGGAGCACAAGTTCAACAGGCCGAGCGCCGGCCCGAACGGCATCGCATTTGGCAATGGCCGCATCTATGGGGCCACCGAGACGAGCGCGTTCGCGCTTGACGCGCGCAACGGGCAGCTCGTCTGGAGCCGCAAGCTGATCCGCAATAACCGTGAGGGCATCGACATGACGCCCCAGCTCTACGACGGGAAGGTGCTGATCAGCACGATCCCCGGCAACGCCTCCGTCTTCTACAAGGGTGGTGCACTCGGAGTCGTGTGGTCGCTCGATGCCACCACCGGCAAGCCGAAGTGGAAGTTCAACACGATCTCGGACGGCGCCAAGCTGTTCGGTAACACGAAGGTCAACAGCGGCGGCGGCCTGTGGTACCCGCCGGCCGTCGACGACCAGGGGCGCGTGTTCATCTCCGTCGCCAACCCGGCGCCGCTGTACGGCACGAAGCAGTTCCCGAACGGCTCGAGTCGCCCAGGCCCTGACCTCTACACCAGCTCGCTCGTGGCGCTCGATGGGCAAACGGGGAAGCGGCTCTGGTTCCGGCAGGCCGTGCCGCACGACATCCGCGACTACGACCTGCAGATCCCCGCTATCACGACCACCGTCCAACTCGGCGGCGTCCCCACCGAGGTCGTGCTCGTGGCCGGCAAGATGGGCAAGGTCTACGCATACAGGGCGGCCGACGGCAAGGCGCTGTGGACTCGCTCGGTCGGCAAGCACCAAAACGACACCGGGCCGCTCCCGCGCAAGCTCGTCACCGTGTTCCCTGGTGATTTGGGCGGGGTCGAGACCCCGATGGCGCTCGCCGCCGGGCGCCTGTTCGTGCCCTGGCTCGACTTCCCGGTACGCGCGCGCGCGGAGGGTTTGCCGGGCGGACTGGCCGGCACTTTGAAGAACTTCAAGGTCGGCCGCGGCGGCTTCACCGCTTTCGATGCCGCGACCGGCAACGTGCTCTGGCAGCGGAAGTTGCCGACGATGGATTTCGGCGCCGCCACCGTCGCGAACGACGTCGTCTTCACCAGCGACTACGCCGGCACGGTCTACGCCTTCGACGCCCAGACCGGCAAGACCCTTTGGACCGCCAAGGCGCCCGCCGGCATCAACTCCTTCCCCGCCATCGACGGCGACACCCTGCTCGTTGGCGCGGGCACGGCCAGCTTCGACAAGAAGCCCAAGTTCGAGCTCGTCGCCTACTCGCTCCAGTAACCGACCCTTCCAAGGAGGACTCTGATGAGACGACTAGCGAAGCGATCGACGCTCGCGTTCGTGGTCGCTGCGATCGCGGCGCTGGCGCTCGTCCAGTTGGCGCTAGGAGCCGCAGGGCCCCGCGCGAGCTCGACCACTGACCAAGTGCGCGGGAAGGAGTTCTCCTTCAAACTCTCGACCAGGTCGAGCCGGCGCCCTGGCAAGGTCAGGTTCACTTTCCGTAACGTCGGCACGGTCCAGCACGATTTCAGGATCAACGGCAAGCAGACACCACTCATCCGCCCGGGAAAGAGCGCGAGCATCGTCGTGAACTTCAAGAAGCCAGGAACCTACCGCTACATCTGCACGGTGCCCGGACACGCGGCAGCGGGAATGCGCGGCGTCTTCACCGTGCGCTGATCGTAATCGCGCAGCCCTGCGCGTGCCAGAGCGAAGGAGCATGAGATGCTGAAAGAAGGCAGGGTCGCGACGAGGCTTCCGGCGCAGGACCTGAATCGGGCGAAGGCGTTCTACGCCGACAAGCTCGGGCTCCACCCCGCCGAGGAACGGGAGGGCGGCCTCCGGTACGTGTGTGCCGGCGGCGAGTTTGCGCTTTTCGAGTCGGCGGGCGCCCCCTCAGGCGAGCACACCCAGATGGGATGGGAAGTGGACGACATCGATGCGACGGTCGCCGAGCTGCGCTCGCACGGGGTTGTCTTCGAGGAGTACCACGCGCCCGGCCTCGAGACCGTCGACGGCATCGCGGACATCCGCGGCAACTACCCGAGCAAAGGCGCCGGGGAGCGTGCCGCTTGGTTCCGCGACAGCGAGGGCAACATGCTGGGGATCGGACAGCCGGTTCACGCCTAGGAGGTATCCCCAAAGGGACCTGACTAGGCTCCGAGCATGATCATCACAACGATGAACGACCTCCCTGGCTACCAGATCGACGAAGTGATCGGCGAGGTGTTCGGGCTCACCGTACGCTCGCGCAACATCGGCTCGCAGATCGGCGCGTCGTTCAAGTCGCTAGTTGGCGGGGAGCTCAAGGGCATGACGAAGATGCTCGCCGAGGGCCGGGCGCACGCTCAGGATCGTCTGGTCGAAGAGGCCGAGGGGAAGGGCGCGAATGCCGTGATCGCCTTCCGTTTCGACACCTCCGAGCTCGGCACCACCTGGACCGAGATCTGCGCCTACGGCACCGCCGTGCGCGCCCACAAGCTCTGAACGGCCGCTTCGCGCCGAGCCCCACGGGCGAGCTGCACCTGGGGAACCTCCGCACCGCACTGCTCGCATGGCTGTTCGCGCGCTCTGCAGGCTCGCGCTTCCTCATGCGAGTGGAGGACCTCGACCCGCAGCGCTCGAAGCCCGAGCACGAGGAGCGGCAGCTCGCCGACCTGCGTGCGATCGGGCTCGACTGGGACGGCGACGTGGTCCACCAGTCGGAGCGCACCGAGCTCTACCGCGACGCGCTCGCGCGGCTCCGCACGCAGGGGCGCGTGTACGAATGCTGGTGCACGCGTGCCGAGATACGCGAAGCCGTGCAGGCGCCTCACGGCCCGCTGCCGGAAGGCGCCTACCCCGGCACGTGCCGCGATTTGACCGAAGACGAGCGCGAGGAGCGCCGCCGCTCGGGGCGCCCTGCTGCGTTGCGCCTCGACGCACGCGGCGACGCCGTCCACTTCCACGATCGCCTGCACGGCGCGGTGATCGGCACGGTCGACGATCTAGTGCTGTGGCGAGGCGACGGCACTCCCGCCTACAACCTCGCGGTCGTGGCCGACGACGCGGACCAGGGCGTCGAGGAAGTCGTGCGCGGCGACGACCTGCTCGACTCCACGCCGCGACAACTGCTGCTGGCGCGGCTGCTAGGGATCGCGGCGCCGCAGTACGCGCACGTGCCGCTCGTGCTCGCGCCCGACGGCAGCCGCCTCGCGAAGCGCCACGGCGCGGTCACGCTCGCCGCAATCGGGCCCGAGGACGCACTGTCATGGATGGCTGCGAGCCTCGGGATGGCGGCTCCCGGCGAGCGCGTGACCGCTGCCGATCTGCTCGAACGCTTCGACCCGGACGGGCTGCCGCTCGAGCCGACCGTGTTCAGCCCGAGCGCCGCCGCTCGCTGACCGAGCGCAGCAGCGCTCGCACGTCCGCGACGGGCCCGAGGTGGTCGAGCTTGTCGGGGTTCACGATCGAGTTGATCCCCTGTATCCGGCCCTCGGCGACGTCGAGCGACATCACGTTCACGATCGCGCCCTCGGTGTCGAGCGTCATTGCGCCTGGCTGCCCGTTCACCTCGACAATCCGCATGTCCAGGTCGAAGCCGGCCATCTGCCGCACCCAGCCGAGCAGCACCTTGGCGACCCGCTCACGACCATGGATCGGGCGCGCGAGCGCCGGCGCCTTGCCGCCGCCGTCGCCGTGCAGCACGACGTCCTCGGCGAGCAGCGCCTCGAGGCCCTCGAGGTCGCCCTCCTCGGCGGCCGCGAAGAATTTCCGCGCCAGCTCGTCGCGCTCCTCGCGGGAGGCGTCGAAGCGCAGCCGGCGCTCGTCCACGTGGCGCCTCGCCCGGACTGCCAGCTGGCGGACGTTGTCCTGGCTCTTGTCGACGATCGCGGCGATCTGGTCGTACGGGTAGTCGAACACCTCGCGCAGCAGGAACACCGCGCGCTCCACCGGCGAGAGGCTCTCCAGCAGCACGAGGAACGCGGTAGAGAGCGAGTCGGCCACCTCGGCGTGGCGACTCGTCTCGTCGCCGGAGGTGAGGAGCGGCTCGGGCAGCCACTCCCCCACGTAGGTCTCGCGGCGGGCCCGAGCGGAGCGCAGCTGATCGATCGCCAGCCGCGTGGTGGTCGTCGAGAGCCACGCCTTCGGCGACTCGACCTGGCCTCGCTCGCGATGCAGCCGGAGAAACGCCTCCTGCACGACGTCCTCCGCCTCGCTCACGCTTCCGAGCATCCGGTAGGCGATCGAGAACATGAGGGGGCGAAGGTCCTCGTAGACGTCGGTAGTCATGCGGCGAGCACCTCGGGGAACGTCGTACGCCAACTCGAGTGCCGGGGCTGCCACCCGAGTTCCCTCTTCGCCTTTTCGTTCGATGCGCCTCGCACCTCGGTCATCATGACAACCACGGCGTCGCCGGCGAGCACGCGCCCGAGCCACAACGGGAAGTGGCGAGGCGGCTTCGCGCCGGCGGCTTTCGCCGCGACTGGCAGCCACTCCGACACGCGTGCGGGCTCATCGTCCACCACGTTGTAGATACCGCGGCGTCCGTGCTCGATCGCCTCCACCGTCGCGGCCGCGGCGTCCTCGATATGGATGAACGACCAGATCCCGCTGCCGCTGCCGACGATCGGGAACTGGCGTTTGCGGATCGCCTCGGTGTAGTCGCCGTGGCGCGACAGCGACGTGCCCGGCCCGTAGAAGCCGCCGTAGCGAAGAGCGATTCCCTCGATGCCTTCGGCGCCCGTCACCACGGACTCCAGGTGCTTGATCGCGTCGAGGGTGGTCTTGAACTTCGGCGAGGGATTTGGATCGAGTGGAGCGTCCTCGCCCTTGACAGCCGATCCGTTTCGCTCGGACGGCCAGCCGGCGAAGCTCTGCGCCACGAAGCGCTTCGCGCTTGACGCGAGCGCCGCCGCCAGCAGGTTGTCTGTGCCCTCCGTCCGCAGCCGGTTGGTCATCGCGAAGTCGCGGTCGAAATGGCGCAGGTCGAGCGAGCCGGACAAGGCGGTCGCCTCGTGCACCACAACGTCGGGCGAGGCATTGAGCACCGCCTCCCGTACAGCCCTGGCGTCGAGCAAGTCGAGCACCACCGGCTTCGCGCCCAGGCTGCGCATCAGGTCCCTCTTGGCCTGCGAGGTGGTGGTGCCAGTGACCTCGTGACCGCGCGTCACGAGCATTGGCACCAGCTGCTTTCCGAGAGCGCCGCCTGCGCCTGCAATGAACACCTTCATGTCGTCCTCCTTCGTCTGCATGTCGTGCATGAGACGAGACAGCGGCCCGGCCTGTGACAATCACTCGCGATGGCCGAGCTGCCGCCCGAAGTGCGCGCCCTGCTCGAGGCGCCTAACTTCGTGCACCTCGCCACAGTGAACCGCGACGGCTCGCCCTCGAGCGTCGCGGTGTGGGGCATGCTCGAGGGCGGGCGCCTCGTGTTCTTCACACAGCGTCAGACGCAGAAGGCGCGCAACCTCGAGCGCGACGCGCGCGTGGCTGCCTCGATCATCGATCAAGAGGACCCGTACAAGACGGCGCGCCTGCGCGGGCGGGTCGTGGAGAAACGCACGGGACAGGAGGCGGCCGATACCATCGACCGCATCTCGCGGGGGTACATCGGCGAGGCCTTCCCCTTCCATACCCCCAACGAGGTGGTGTTCGCGATCGAGATTGAGCACACCTCGTTCGTGGAACTCCCCTTCGAGCACACCCCCAGGAGCTGACTTGCACCACCCGATCTCTTACTTCCAGGCGATCATCCTCGGCTTGGTGCAGGGCGCGGCCGAGCCGTTCCCGGTGTCGAGCCTCGGCCACGGCGTGATCCTGCCGCGGCTGCTCCACTGGAACATCCACCAGAACGACAAGTTCTTCCTGACGTTCCTGGTGGCAACGCACCTCGCCACGGCGATCGTGCTGTTCGGGTTCTTCTTCAAGGACTGGATGCTGATCCTGGGCGGCATGGGGCGCTCGCTGCGCGACCGCCAGATCTCGGAGGGCGACACATACGCGCGACTCGGTTGGCTGCTCGTCGTCGGCACGATCCCGGCGGGCGTGATCGGGCTGCTGCTCGAGCACCCGCTGCGCAAGCTCTTCGCCTCGCCGCAGTCGGCGGCAGCGTTTCTGATCGTGAACGGCCTGCTGCTGTTTGCATTCGAGAAGCTCCGCCGCCGCCCGCCCCGTCCCGGCGACT